>JBDHGL010000023.1:0-48743 GCA_039589875.1 Gemmatimonadota bacterium | reverse complement strand
CGAAGCCGGGGCTCCCGCCCGTGCTGGCCACGAAGTTGGTGCCCGGATCGTCCCGCCGGGTGATCTCGCCGTTCACGAAGAAGAAGAGCTTGTCCTTCATGATCGGCCCGCCGACGCTGAGTCCGTACTGGCCGAAGTTCAGATCGGGATTCGCGACCACCGGCTCGCCGTTGACGTTGTTGCCGAGCAGGTCCTGATTCCGGAAGAAGCCGTACGCGGCGACCTTCCATTCGTTGGTGCCACTCTTCGAGACGATGTTGACGTTGGCGCCCGTGAAGCCGCCCTGACGGATGTCGAACGGAGCCACCTGCACGCTCACCTGCTCGATCGCCGTGAAGGGAATCGGCTCCGAAGCCGTCTGTCCCCCCGGGACCGGGTCGTCCAGTCCGAACGCGTTGTTGAAGTAGGAGCCGTCCAGCGAGATGTTGTTGTAAAGCCAGTTCCTTCCGCCGAACGCCATGTTCTCGTCGGCTCTCGGATCGACGCGGGCGAGGTCTCTGAAGGTGCGCCGCAGGGCGGGCAATTGCTCGATCTGCTCCTCCGAGATGAAGGTGGCGGCGCCGGTTCGGCCGGCGTTCAGGACCGTGTGCTCTTCGACCTCGACGGCCAGCTCTTCTACTTCGACCGCCTGCACTTCCAGTTGGAAGTTCAGACGAAGGTCCTGAGCGAGATCCAGGTAGACGCCGGTCTCGGTGTAGTCGGCGTACCCTATCATCGTGACGACGACCCTGTACGGGCCGCCGACCCTCATGTTCAGGATATTCCAGGCACCACCGCCTCGACTGCTCGTGCCGTAGGCCTTGCCACTGGGCTCGTGTGTGGCGACGACGGTGGCGTCCTGGATCGGGCCGCCCTGAAGGTCCGTCACGAAACCGCCCATCTGACCGGTCGTCACGCCCTGGGCCAGCAGCCCGCCGGTAGCGAAGAGGAGCAAAGCCAGCATCGTGAGGCCGGCCCGCGCCAGAGGTCCAAACCAATGTCTTCCTCTCATCATCCTTCTCCTCGTCGTGGAATTGGGAGATCCTACCTCTGCAGCTTTATCGCACACTCTTGGCTGAGCTCGGAAACCTCGGAAGCAGACAATTGGGCGATGACAGCGGGGCGGATGCGTGGACGACTGGAAGCGGTGTGGCCGAGTAAAAACCCGCGAGGGCGGTGCAGCCGGCCACAGTCTGCGTTGGAAGCGTCTCGGCATAGCCTCGTCTGTCCTGGTGGGTCACCCGACGACCCTCTGAGATTATTCTCGATCGGCTTCCCGTGCAACGGCCCGTTCCGGCCTAGTTATTCCTTCGTTGGATGCACGTCCAACCCGACCACGATGTCGATGACGTCTCTCGGCACTCGAGCTCGGTGCTCAGGCTCGAACGACCAATCCGGCCCCTCGCTCCGGCCATAGTCGGCTCCGACGCTGGCCACGCGAACGGAGGCCCCGCGGCGCTGCAGCTCCGCGTTCGTGTTCGCCGCACACTCCGCATCCGCCTCGTGATCGCCGACGTACACCACGACGCCCGCCTCCAGCACTCCCAGACGTTCGAGGCAAAGGAGAAGCCCGTCCGGCGCTGGCTTTTGCGCTCGCAGGTGGACCTCCTCGTAGCCGATTACTACGTCGAAGTACGTGGCCCATCCGTTCTCCCTCAGCGTGCCTTCGATGTTTCGGCGGCTGTTAGCCGACACGATTCCCCGCGGAAGGTGTCGGAGCGCCTCGAGCGTATCGGGAATCCCGGGAAGGAACGGCGAACCGGTCGTCTCATCCAACTGGTATTCCGTCCACAGGCGGCCGGCCTCGTCCACGCGCTCCTCGTCCATCGAGAACTCGGTTCGGTAGAGGTCCCGCCAGTTGCGCGTCGTCGAGACACCCGTGTCATAGGCTTCCTGGGAGAGGAGCATCGGAAATGACTCCCAACTCCCGAACAGGCGAGCCGCGATCCGGCGGGTGACCGCGAGGTTCCTGGCCCGCGAGTCGACGAGCGTGTTATCGAAGTCCCAGACGACCGCGAGCACCGATGTGGACATGGGCCCAGTATGCGAGCCGGATCGACCGGGGGCTACTCAGAAGCGTGGAGGGGAGTGTCCGGTGGGGCGGCCGCGCGGCCGCCCCCACCTACGTATTAGCAGAGGTTACACGTAGGACAACCAGACCATGAGGACTTGCCGGACCACACACCAGGCGGCGAAACCAACGGTCACGCGGAACATCTGATTCATCATGTTTGCTGCGGTCATCGCTCTTCTCTATCTCGCTGCTCGTCTCTAGTCTCTGTTTGGGGGCAGCCCGTTTCCGGCCACCGTCGCCCCCTGTAAACTCACACCCCGTACCAAAAAGTGTAGCACAGCTGTAACTAGTGATATTATATTGTATTATATCGCGTGACTAAACTAGAATATAGGTGCGATTAGGCCGGGGTGTGGTGCGGTTGCAGCAACGGAGGGCTCGATCGAAGGGAGGTCGCGCCACCCGGCCGATCGCGGCGTGGCCGCCACACATGGAGGCGCTCGAGAGAGGCTAGTCGGACTTGGGCAGGAGGCTGTAGGCTCTCAGATGGCGCAGCGCCGATTCGCGCTCGCCACCCCGTTCGAAGAGGTTCGACACGTTGTAGTGCGCGTCCGCAAACCCGGGATCGATTTCGACCGCGTCGAGATAGGACTCGATCGCTGCTTCTACGTCTCCCGAGTCCTCCAGCACGACTCCGAGGTTGAACGCCGCCGTGGCGTTCTCGGGCTGCGCGGCCAGAGCGGCTCGGTAATGGCCCTCCGCTCCGTCGAGGTCTCCCGCTTCATGGAGGAGTCGGCCCAAGTTGATATTCGCTCCCGCGTGATCCGGGTCCAGCCGGATCGCCCGCGCGTACGCCTCACGGGCTTCACCGATGGAGCGAGATTCCATATCGCTGCCCAGCTCGAACCACTCATCAGGGCTGCGGTCGGCGTCATCCAGCTCCTCGCTGGACGGCTCCGTGGCATCCGGCACGGCGCCGAGGGGAACCGCCTCAGCGAGCTCGAAGAGGAACTGGCCAGATGCTGGCTCCCAAGCGGACTCACCTTCCGAGGCCACCATTCTACCGCCGACTGACGACATTCGGACCGCCGACAGAGGCTTGCCCGGAAGCTGGCGTCTGAGGCGACGCAACGAGCGGGTGACCTGCCGCGGCGAGAGATCCCCAGCCGCGAGCCGGGTCGCATCTCGGATGAGGACGAGGTCTTGAAAGGAAAAGACATAGCCGCCCGATTCCCGGTGTGCCTCCAGCAGTCCGGAGCGTACGAAGCGGCGTACCCTCGCCGGGGTGAGGCCGAGCAGCTCGGCGACTTCTCGCGTGGTGTACGTGTCGACGGTGTCGGCTTGAATCGGATCAGCCTCCGCTGGCCGCCTTCTTTCTCGAGCTCTTCGCCCGACTGGCCGCCCGCTTCGCTCCCTTGCGCGGCTTGGCGTCGGCCGAGCCGCCCTCGTCCTCCTCACCAAGACTCGCCTTCAGCGCCTCCATGAGATCGATGACCTTGGTCTCCGTCTCCGGCGACGGCGCCGCTGTGATCTCCTTTCCTCCCTGGATCTTCTCCTCGATGAGCGACATGACTCGTTGACGGACGTCATCCTCGTACTTCTCGGGATGGTACTCGTCGCTCGCGGCCTGCTCGATCAGCTGTACGGCGAGCTTCAGCTCCTCATCCTTCACGTCGCCCTCGCCCAGCGGGACTTCGGAGAATGGCCTCAGCTCGTCCGCGTAGTGAAGCTGCTCGAGCAGAAGCCCGTCTTCGATCGGGCGTACGAGTACGAGATGCTGCTTTCCTCGGGCCGCGTAGCTGGCCAGCGCGGCTCGGCCCGTCTCCCTCAGGGCGGCACTCAAGAGCCGGTACGCCCTCTCCCCTCCCTTGTCCGGCCCGAGGTAGTAGGCGCGGGAGAGTTGAATGCGCTCGACCTGCTCCAGCGGGATGAACTCGACGATATCGATGGTGTTGGTCGCCTGCGCGTCGAGCGCCTTGATCTCGTCCGGGTTGAAGAGCACGTATTGATCCTTGGCGAACTGATAGCCCTTCACCAGGTCGTCGCGATCCACCAGCTTGTCATCTGTCGGGCAATAGTGCTTTTGCTTGACCCTGGAGCCGCAGTCCTTGTGGATCCAGTTGAACGATATCTTGGCTGCGGACTCGGCCACCGAATACAGGCTGATCGGGACCGAGACGAGGCCGAAGGAAACCGTGGCCGAACCGATGGATCTCATCGCCATCTCCGTCGGGGTGGGGTGCCCGTCGCTGGAGGCACCCGTAACGTGATACTGCGTTTGATGTTCGCAGAGCTCGTTCAATTTAATAGCTGATCGCATGCGAGGCAGCCGTGCCAGAGCGTGACCAACTTTCACGCTATCGGGGCAAGCGAACCGCCGAGGGAACGCCGGAGCCGTCCGGCGAGGCTGCGGCCGGGCCGGGCGCCAAGGAGGCCGGGCCGGGCGCCAAGGAGGCCGCGGCCGAGACTCCGCGAGGCGGCGTCTTCTGCATACAGCTGCACGACGCCAGCCGGCTTCATTACGACCTCAGGCTCGAGGTCGACGGCGTTCTTCTTTCCTGGGCCGTTCCCAAAGGGCCCTCCCTGGACCCGGCCGAGAAGCGCCTGGCGGTCCACGTCGAGGATCACCCGCTCGAGTACGTTGACTTCGAGGGTGTCATCCCGGAAGGCAACTACGGGGCCGGAGCGATGATCCTCTGGGACCGCGGGACCTGGGTGGCTCGGAACGATCCGCGATCGGGGATGGTCGAAGGCAAGCTTCTCCTGGGGCTACGCGGCCACAAGCTCCGCGGCGTATGGACGCTGGTCAAGCTGGCCAAATCCGAGAACGAGTGGCTGCTCATCCGCGAGAAGAGGTACGTGCAGCCAGACGAGGATCTCCGGGACGAGCGGCTTCCGGCGGGCTCGGTGCTCTCCGGTCTCACCGTCCAGCAGCTCGGCGAAGGCCACGAACCGGCATCGGCGATCGTCTCGGAGCTCGCAGAGATGGGGGCGCCGAAGCAGGACCTGCGGGCGGCCGAAATCCAGCTGATGCTCGGGGAGCCCCGCAAGAAGGCATTCTCGAGACCGGGATGGATCTTCGAGCTCAAGCTGGATGGCTACCGCATGTTGGCGGGCCGGTCGGGGAACCAGGTGAGCCTCCTCACCCGCAACGGCCACAGCGCGGCGGGCACCTTTCCCGAGGTTGCCCGTGCCGTCGCCGCGCTGCCGTTCGATCGCTTCGTGCTGGATGGCGAGATCGTGGCCCATGACGAGGACGGGCTTCCAAGCTTCCAGCGCCTCCAGAGGCGAGCCCAGCTAAGTCGTACGCCCGACATCGATGCGGGAGCGCTCCGCCTTCCGACGACCCTGTACGCTTTCGACCTGCTCGCCCTCGAGGGCTTCGACCTTCGAACCCTTCCCCTGACAGCCCGCAAGAAGATCCTCCGCGAGGTCCTGCCGGCGGCGGGCTTGATTCGCTACGTCGACCACTTCGAAGATCGCGGGGAAGCCGTTTACGAGCACGTTCAGGGGATGGGGCTCGAGGGGATCATGGCCAAGAAGGCGGACAGCTCCTACCGGGGAGGTCGGTCGAGACACTGGCTCAAGGTCAGGGCCGATCTTACGGATGACTTCGTCGTGGTCGGCTACACCGTTCCGAAGGGTGGCCGGACAGGCTTCGGGGCGCTCCATCTGGCAGCGTACGAGGTTGGCGAGCTGCGTTACACGGGGCGGGTCGGAGGCGGCTTCAGCGACGCTCAGCTGAAGGAGGTGTCATCACAGCTGGAAGCGCTCCAGCGCCCGGAGTCACCCGCTGCCGGGACCCCGGAGGGGAAAGCGCACCGTTGGGTGGAGCCCGAGTTGGTGGTCGAGGTGCGCTACAAGGAGCGGACCGAGGATGGCCTGCTCCGTCAGCCGGTCTTTCTGCGGGTCCGTGACGACAAGGCTCCGTCGGAGTGCGAGATGCCCCGTTCCCGGGGTACGGGCACGGCCCCGGAACCTGTAGGACCAAGTGGGCCGGAACCGAGTGGAGAGGCGGCCGACCAGGACGCCCGCGCCGCCGCACCCAAGCTCGTCCTCTCCAACCTCGACAAGGTCTTCTGGCCCGATGAAGGCTACACCAAGGGCGACCTCATCGACTACTACCGGACCGTGTCCCCCTGGCTGCTCCCCTATCTGAAAAACCGTCCGCTCGTCCTGACCCGTTACCCGGACGGAATCGAGGGGAAAAACTTCTACCAGAAGGACGCGCCCGATTTCGCGCCTGAGTGGATCCGAACCGTGCGCATCTGGAGCGACAGCTCGAGCCGAGAGCTCGAGTACTTCGTCTGCGAGGACGAGGCTTCCCTGCTCTACCTCGCCAACCTCGGCACCATTCCGCTTCACATCTGGATGAGCCGGGCGAGTGAGCTGGAGCGTCCCGACTTCTGCGTTCTGGATCTCGATCCGAAGGAGGCGCCCTTCAAGCATGTCATCGAGATCGCTCGGGGGCTACGAAAGCTATGCGAGGCGATCGACCTACCCTGTTTCGTGAAGACGAGCGGCTCGACCGGGCTCCACATCCTCATCCCGCTAGGGGCCCGCTACACGTACGAGCAGTCGCGCACTCTCGGGCAGTTGCTCGCCCAAATCATCGTGGCGGAGCTGCCGGCGATCGCCACCGTCACGCGCAACATCGATGCCCGCCAGGGCAAAGTGTACATCGACTACCTCCAGAACCGGCGCGGGCAGCTGATCGTGGCTCCCTACAGCGTGAGGCCTCTGCCCGGAGCTCCGGTCTCGGCGCCGCTGCGGTGGCACGAGGTCAAGAAGGGCCTCGAAATCGGTCAGCACACGATCCGCTCCCTTCCCCGGCGGCTGGCCCGGATGAAGGACGACCCTCTCCTGCCCGTACTCGAGCTCGAAACCGATCTGGTTTCCGTTCTCGCGAAGCTCCAGCAAACAGCAAACTGACCTGCCGGAAGCCGGCTAGTCCTCCGGGTTGGAGGGCCGCCGGCTTCCTTTGCGCGATGAGATCACTGGACGATGATCGTCGCTCCGTTCATCTGCGCCGGGTGGAGATTGCAGCGATACGTCCAGGTGCCGGCTCTATCGAAGACATCGACAACCGCCGAGGACTGTCCGGCAGGGATATTTCCCGAGTCGAACGCCTGCCCACCACCGGGCACGGCCGTGCTGCTCGCAGTGTGTGCTTCGGCGCCGTTGTTCGTCCACCCCACTGTCTGCCCGACGGCAATCGTAACCGAGTCGCCGCCACCCTCCACAACGAACTCGAAGTCCCGAATGTCGATCACCACATCAGCGTTGGGCGGCGGAGCCGGTGGCGGTGGCGGAGGCGGCGGAGCGGGTCCCGGCCCTCCATTGCCGTCGCTGCTGCAGCCGACGAGCCACACGGCGCCGGCGCCGAGAAATCCGAGAAACTCCCGTCTGTCGACGGACGAAGATTCACTCATGGTCCACCTCCTGTGCTGAGGAGTCATGGGCTCGGCCAACCGGCCTCTCCGGCGGCCTGCCCGGTCCTGTCTGCGCTTGTCTTCGGTGTGGATCCGGGCTGAGAAGCGGATCCGTTCGGGGAGTCCCTGACGATGACCCTTGCCTTCATGACCGGGTGGGGGATGCAGTGGTACCGGTACTCGCCCACCTCGCGGAAGGTGAACGAGAAGGTCTCGCCCGGTGCCAGCGCCGGGGATCCCCAGATGTCGTCATCCGACGTGGTCGTGTGGACGACGGGGTCCTTGTTGATCCACCGAACCGTCGTTCCGGATGGGATCCGCAGTTCGGAGGGCCCGAACGAGAAGCGGGAGATCTGAACCTCGACTAACGCGCCGCCCGGCGGCGACTCGAAGGTGTCGGCCGCAACTTCACCGGGCTTGAAGATCTTCCCCCAGCGGGCGAAGCCACTGAACGGGACGGTGAACTCGAAGCCCCAGAAGACCGCACCCTTGATGCCGGCCGAGACCCCCTGAAGCGTGCCGCTCGCCACGTTGGTCGCGACGATCGAGAAGGTGTGAGGGGTGAAGGGGATTCCGATGCCCAGCTGGCCGCTCCAGGCGGCCGGGATCCCGTCGAGGCCCGCAACGATGCCGCCCACATCACCGCCCAGCTGAAGGTAGCGGGTGATCTTGAACCCCAGGCCACCCGCCAAAGCCAGGGACGCATTGCTGACAGTGTCAGGCACATCGTACGGATTCGTGAAGCCTCGCACGGCCCCGAGAAGCTGAACCGGACCGAACTGCGTTTGGCTCGAGATCTCCGAGTCGAAGCTCTTCGAGGCGCCGTTGTACGCCCCGAGATAGGAAAGAGAGAAGCTGCCGTTGCCTACGCCCCGGATCGGTGCCCACTTCACGTAGGGCTGCCACTCGTTGAAGTTGGACTGAACGAGCGAGTTGCTGCTGTACCGAACTCCCACCATGGTTCCGGCTGGGAACCCGAAATCCAGCTCGAAAGTCGGGTAGTTGACGACCTTCCCGTCGGTGAAGATGTCGCCGATCGACTCGGATCCCGCGACCTCGAATCGATGCGCAAACTGGAAGTAGACCGTCCAGGGCGAGGTGACCCACGTGCCCTGGACGTTGGGCGTTCGGTCCGTTACCGGTTGAGCGGCGAGCGGCGCAATTCCGAGCAGCGCGACGGTCTGTATCGCCGCCGCGACCAAAGCCGCTCTCCGGCCAGCACCACTCTGGGCCATCATTGGGCCATCGGATGGTATGTCCTATCCAGGCAGTCCTGTATGAAGAACGCCGGACATTCACGCCCCGTGACGAGGCGCGCGTCCACGATTCTAGGAAGTCGCAGGGAGCCAGAACGGTTCCCGTCGAGGATCGGCGGGGGTTACGCTTCCGAGCTGAAGCGGTCCAGGAAGGCTTGCTCTCGTGGGTCGAGGCTGCCGACGCCGGCGGTCTGGAGCTTGGTCCACACCTCGTCGAATCGCTCGCGGTTGATCTCGTGCAAGGAGTCCCGATCGATGCTGGACCAACGCTCCAGCTTGGACCGCTCTCCTTCCCAGCGGCGCTTAGCCGAGCCGTCCGCCACCGCCTTGAACTTCTTCGCCGGAGACCGGGTCTCGATCCAGCGGAGGTAAAGGTAGCCGCCGAGAAAGCCGCCGAGGTGGGCGAAATGCGCTACGCCGTCCCGTGTGCCGCCGAAGCCGCCGTACAGCGAGAGCGCGGTCATCACGATCACCAGGACTCTCGCCTCCACGGGAAGCACGCCCCAGATGTAGATCCGCTCGCGCGGCCAATATCGGGCGAAGCCGAGCAGAACTCCGAAGACGGCTCCGGAGGCGCCGACGATCGCGGCGTTCGGGTTGAACGGCACGGAAAGCAGTCCACCCGTGAGACCGCTGATGAAATACAGGTAGAGGAAGCCCCTGCTGCCCAGCCGTGCCTCGAGACGCGGACCGAAAAAGAAGAGGGCGATCATGTTGAACAGGAGATGCATGAAGCCGCCGTGGAGAAACATGTAGGTCACGAGCGTCCACGGCCGGTAGGGGATGAGCACAGGTACGAGCATCAGCGCCCGCATCACGTCCGGCGAGGACATGCTGACCAGGAACATCCCCACGTTGGCGAAGATCAGACGGCCGACCCACGGAGTCATCAGGCAGAATCCACGGCTGAAGCGCCATCTACGGTTGCCAGAAACTCGTCCATTATCGCGTTGAACTCGTTGGGCCGATCCATCTGGAGCCAATGGCTGGCTCCGGAGAGCTTTCGTACCGGAAGATTATCGACCACGACGTGCAGGGCGGCAGCACCATCGTGCTGTTCGGCAATCACGGACAGCCGAGGACCATCGTACTCCTCGAGCGGGGGCACCGGATCGAAATCCGGCAGCGACTCAAGCGCTCCCACGACTACGTCTCGCGGCGTGGCCGCAAGCAGATCGAGAACCGCCGATCTCACTTCCGCTCGTCCTCCGGTCAACGCGCTCTCGAAGTGGGCGAGGATCGTCTCCTCATAGGAATCGGGGGCGAGCTTGCCAAGGAAGCCCTCGATCTCCAGGGCCGCCTCCCCTCTGAGATCGGGGCCGGGGTCGACCAGAAGAAGGCCGGCGACCGACCCGGGCCTCTCCGCCAGGAGGGCGATCGCCACGCTCGCTCCGTAACTGTGCCCAACTAGGATCATCGGGGCCAGGTCGAGAGCATCAAGGACCGAGCCTACCTCGGCGGCCATAGCGGCGGGCGAGCAGTCGCCCCCTTCGGGTAGATCCGAGACGCCGTGGCCCGGAAGATCGACCGCGAGCGCCAGCCTCTCCGGCATCAGGTGCTCGATCTGAGCCTTCCACTGGCCGGCGTTGCCCCCCAACGAGTGAAGAAACAGAACGGGCGCGCGACCGGAGGTCTCAGCCATTCGGGCCGTCCGTCCCGGCGGCTTGCCGCCGATCCGTCAAGTACGCTGTGAGCGTAAGGACCCAGCCCACCGCAACGATGCCGAACAGGATAATCATTATCGGATCTCGTGTACTCACGTAAAACGCCGCCAGCGCGGCGAGGATGACCGCCCGCACCAAGAGCGTCGTCGGATACAGCTCGAACGCCCGCCTCCGGATGAGCTGCGCGATCAGGATGCCCAGCGCGAGAAGCAGCACGCCCACGAAGCGGACCATCACAGGCTCGTACTCACCGGTCGACTGGAAGATCTGCAGCGAAATGTGTGGTGCGAGCAGGAATGCGATCCCGCCTCCGAGAAGGTAGCCCGCCAGGTAGAAGAGACTCAGCCGCGTTCGGTGCAATCTACTCAGAATGCGAGAGCGTAAAGGAGGATCCCGGCGAACGCCGTCGGAAAGATGATGCGCGACAGTCGATCGATCCGGAGCGCCGATGCCTCCCTGCCCCGGCCGGCCAGCCCGGTAGAAATGAGCGCCTCCCCGAACGCGAAGAAAACGAGCACGGTTGCGCCCATGACGAATCGGTCGGCGCGCGTAAGGTACGAGAGCCGCGGGAGCGTGTAGGCAAGGCTGAACAGGAAGGCGATCAGCGTCAAAACGGCCGAAGTGGAGATGCCGATCTGGGGCGGCACGAGCTTCGGGTCGATCCAGAACACGGCCCACGACATGCAAACGATGAGGATGAGCGGGAGGAAGACCTTCTGGGCGTAGTAGGCCCGGTTCCGCTGAACTTCCACATTGTAGGTGACCTGCGGAAGCTCCTGGCCCGTGGTCGGGAGACGAAACGGCTCGTACTCCACCGAGCCGCCAATCACCGTCCAATCGGCAATCGAGAACTCCTCGGCCGCTCCGGTGACCTTATCCTGGCGGAAGGTCAAATCTCCGGCTTGCGTCCTCCCAAGAACGACTCGAATCGCCAGCATCTGCTTGTCCATCGGAAAGTCTCGCAGATCCAGGCGGGAGGTAAAGATCCCCTGAAAGCGCTGCAAATACTCGAGCCGCCCATCAGCTCCCACGCGAACGATCTCGTCAAGGCTCCTCTCGACTTCGCGCTCGTTCACGATCAGCACCCTGGGCATCCAGATCGACTCAACCGGCAAAGCGCAGCCGGCCAGCGACCGCCCCTCCAGACTCAGCAGCCGTTCATCCCGCCAGCTCATCGCAAGGAAGACATCCGCGGAGAACGTCTGCTGCGCATCGTCGATCCGGTGGAGGTCGACAAGAAAGGCGCCCACGGTCATTTCGGTGGGCACACCCTCCGGACCCGGGCGCGTGAGGGTCAGCTCCGGCGGAACGGAACAGTCCGGCTGGGCGGCCGACGCCGAAGCGTACGGTGAGAGCATCAGCAGGAGGACTCCTACCGCTGTCCGCGCCAAACGACGCCCGGACAAGGCTCTGACCGATCGATGCGAAACCGCTGAGGAGCGCGACACGACGCGAAGGTAAAGCGGCGGTGGTTCCTCGGCGAGCGCTCTCGTACGTTGCGGTCGGTCCGTGCGCAGGAGGGGCTCGATCGCGACGAGGATGGCCAACCGACAAACCGATGTGAGCACCGCTCGCCTCGACGACGGCACGCTGATCGTGCGGCTGGGAGGCTCCTGGTGCATCGACGACGCCATCCCGCCCACGGATCCGGTGATCCGAGAGATCTCCTCCGCTCCGTCGCTCGCCCGGCTCTCCTTCGATTCGACGCACCTGGGCGATTGGGACAGCGCGCTCGTCACGTTCGTATGGCGGGTGAAGGAGGCGGCCGAGCCGCTGGGGATCCAGATCGACGGATCTGGCCTTCCGGCAGGCGCCGACCGTCTCATCGAGCTCGCGGCCGCTGTGCCGGAGCGAACCGACGCACACCGAGACAGCCGACGCGATCGCCCGCTCGCCCGCCTGGGCCGCCGCGCGCTGAGCGCGCTGCAGACGTCGACGGAGCTCGTCCGGTTCATCGGCCTCACCTTCCTGTCGTTTCTCAGACTTCTAGGCGGGCGAGCCACCGTGCGTGGCCGCGACTTCTGGCTCTACGTACAGGAGGCAGGCGCCGAGGCGCTGCCGATCGTCTCGCTAATCTCCTTTCTCATCGGTGTGATCCTCGCGTTCATCGGGGCGCTCCAGCTGCGGCAGTTCGGCGCCTTGGTGTGGACCGCCAACATCGTGGCCATCGGCATGGTGCGATATTTGGGCCCGATGATGACGGCCATCATCATGGCGGGGCGGACGGGCGCGGCCTACGCGGCGCAGCTCGGCACGATGACGGCCAGCGAAGAAGTGGACGCGCTGAGAACCCTCGGCCTGTCGCCGATCGACTTTCTCGTTCTTCCCCGGATGCTGGCTCTCGTGCTCATGCTTCCGCTGCTCGCCCTCTACGCCGACTTCGTGGGCATGCTGGGCGGTGCCGTGATCGGGACGCTCGCCTTCGATCTCGGCCTCCAGGAGTACATCAGCCAGACGCAGAGTATGCTTACGACGAGAGACTTCCTGACCGGCCTCAACATGGCGGCCAGCTACGGGGTGCTGATCGCGATCGCCGGCTGCTTCCGCGGTATGAGCTCCGGCCGCAGCGCCGCGGCGGTTGGTGATGCCACGACAAAGGCTGTTGTTATGGCGATCGTGCTGATCGTTCTGGCTACGGCGTTCTGGACTGTTCTGTATGACATCCTCGGCATCTAGCTCCCCGCATATTGTGGTGAGGGACCTCACCCTCGCCTACGGAGAGACGGTCGTTCAGCGGGACGTGAACTTCGAGGTGCCGAGGGGCGGAGTGTTTGTCATCATGGGCGGGAGCGGATGCGGGAAGAGCACGCTGTTGCGCTCCATGATCGGCCTCCTCGAGCCCGTGCGCGGCGAGGTGTTGTACGATGGGACGAGCTTCTGGCGTGCGGACCCAAAGAAACGTGAATCGTTGACTCGACGGTTCGGCGTTTCCTATCAGGCTGGAGCTCTCTGGAGCTCTATGACGCTGGCAGAGAACGTCGCGCTGCCGCTGGAAGAATACACCGACCTCGAAGGGGACCGAATCGGGCGCATCGCTTCCTTCAAGCTGGCGCTCATGGGGCTCAGCGGCTTCGAAGAGTACTATCCATCGGAGATCAGCGGCGGAATGCGGAAGCGGGCGGCGCTGGCCCGGGCAACCGCCCTAGACCCGGAGATACTCTTCTTCGATGAGCCGTCCGCCGGCCTTGACCCGATCAGCGCGCAGCGGCTGGATGAGCTGATCCTGGAGCTTCGGGAGAGCATGAGCATGACGATCGTCGTGGTAACCCACGAGTTGACCAGCATCTTCACGATCGCGGACGATTCCATCTTGCTGGACGCAACGTCGAAGACGATGATCGCGCGCGGGAACCCGTCCGAGCTGCTGGAGAAATCGGACGATCCCCGCGTCGTCCAGTTCCTGTCACGCGGCCGGAGGGGGAACGGCGCCCGGCCGCGGAACGGATCGGAGGCGATGACGTGAGCAGGCGAGCCAACCCCACCATGGTGGGCGTCTTCGTCTTGGGAGCATTGGCGCTCCTTGTTTCCGCAATCGTGGTTTACGGGTCGGGTTGGTTCAAGCAGCGGTATACGTTCGTGCTCGACTTCGAGGAATCCCTGAACGGGCTGGTCCAAGGATCTCCGGTCAGGTTCCGCGGAATCACGGTCGGATCCGTCTCCCGCATCACGATGAGGTATGCGCCCGACGGCCAGACAATCGAAACGCCCGTTTACATTCAGCTCACGGAGGGACAGGTCCAGGGCGGGACCCGGGACATCGATGATCCCGACGAGTGGATCACGGCCTGGATCGACCGTGGCCTCCGAGCCGAGCTGAAGTCGCTCAGCTTCGTGACGGGCCAGCTCGCCGTCGACCTCGTCGTGCGGCCGGAGGTCCCCGTCCGCCTGACGGAGCCGGATCCGCGCTATACGGAAATCCCGACCGCGCGGTCGGCCTTTGCCGAGTTCACCGAATCGCTGGAGCGGATCCGTTTCGACGACTTCATAGCCAACCTGAACGATCTGCTGACCGACGTTCGCCAGGTGATCGACTCACTGCCGCTCGCTTCGACCCTCGACTCCATGCAAGTGGCCGTGAGTGATCTGCGTCGGTTCATCAACAATCTGGACGGTCAGACCGGTACGCTGGTGGGCTCTGTGGACGAGACCTTGGCGGCGTTCAGGCGGGCCGCGGACAGTACCGCGCCGGTTATGGAGGAGACGGAGAAGCTTCTGCAAAGCGCCCGGGGCCTAGAGGAGCCGCTCGCCGCTCAGCTGATGGAAACGCTGGATGAGTTCGGACGGGCCGCTCGATCGCTTCGGATCCTCGCGGAATTCGTGGAGCGAAATCCCAACGCGATCATTTTCGGGAAGGGCAAGCCGGAGGAACCGGAGGAGAACGACCGATGATGCGGGAAAGATCCGCTCGCGTGATGCTGGCAGCGTGCTTCACGCTGACAACCCTGGGCGCGTGTAGCATCAAGTCCGAGACCGCGCCGTCCAACTTCTACATGCTGAATTCGATGTCCACCGAAGCGGCTACGGGTGGAGCCCAGTCCGGCTTGAGCGACCTCGAGCTGGCCATCGGGCCCGTGAGCGTGCCGGCTTACCTGGACCGGCCCCAGATCGTCACGCGTGGCCCCGGAAACGAGGTAACTCTTTCCGAATTCGATCGTTGGGCGGAACCTCTAAAGGATAACATTACATCGGTTCTGACCGACAACCTCTCCCGGCTGCTTCCCACGGAACGAGTGTCGGTGTATCCATCATCGCTAGCCCGCGACCTGGATCTTCGGGTCACCTTGGAGGTCATCCGCTTCGACGGCTCGATGGGCGGAGACGTCGTGCTGGACGCGAGGTGGAGCGTTATTCCCGCTGATGCGGAGGCGCCGCTCCGGACCGAGAGGTCCGGGATCACTCAGCCGGCGAGCGACTCGGGCTACGCAGCGGTCGTGAACGCGATGAACCGCGCGCTCGATTCCCTGAGCCGCGAGATAGCCGCCGGAGTTCGGCACGCCGCCGGCCGCTGAGCAACCATTCGGCCGCCACTCGAGGATCCGGCCGGGGCGCCGATAACTCCTTCGCGCATGGGTTACCCGGCAGCCAGCCCTGACGGCCGTCGTCGATTCGTGGCGAGCCTCGCGCTCGTCATCTTCCACGCAGCACTGTCCAGCCACGCCCTTCACGCACAAGAGACCTCGCCCGACTCACTGCCCGCGCCGGACACCGAGCTTGACGAGAGCACCGATCTCCAGCCGGAGAGTGTGGAGGCCGCGGTCGTCGATACGATCATCATCGACAACCGTGACATCTTCGATGACGAGCAAGCCGAGTCGAACTTCCTCTTCGGCTTGGCGAACGCGCTGCACATCACGACGCACAAGTACGTGATTCGCCGGGAGCTGCTGTTCCGCCAGGGAGACCTGTTCGATTCGCTCCGCGTGGCAGAGACCGCGCGGAATCTTCGCGCCCGGCGGCTCTTCACGGAGGTGGCGATCGACACCGTGCGGGACGACGGCCGGCTCGCCGCAGTCGTGTTCACCCGAGACGGCTGGACCACCACGCCGAGGATCAGCTTTTCGGCCGCCTCGGACGGCACCCTGACGCTCGTGCTCGGGCTGACCGATAGGAACCTGCTCGGCACCGGAAACTACGGACGCGCCTGGTACGTCAAGGATGTCGACCGCTCGGGCGTCATTCTGCAGACCGCTCTAAACCGCCTGGGCGGGTCTCCCATGGCGTTAGGTGGAGGCGTCTTCCTTCTCTCGGACGGCACTCAAGGCAACTGGTCCACCGGTGTTCCGTACCGCGCGTACCCGGATGCGTATGCCGCCATGTACGACGGCGAGGCCACCGACCGCCGCATCCTTCAGTACTTCTCCACCGACGCTGCGCTGGACACGGTCCAGTACCAGCGCCGTGCCTTTATCAACCGGATCAACGGCAGCTACGCTCCGATCGCCAACTCGCGGGAGTACTTTCGGATAGGCGGCACGGCCGAGGTGCGAAACGAAGTCTACATCCTGCGGGAAGACACCGCGCTTGCCATTCCCGACACGGTAACCGCCACAATTGGCGGCTATCTCGGATACAGCCGGGCCGACTTCGATCTGGTGCGCAACGTGAACGGGTTCGGACAGGAGGATGTGAACTTGAGCCGGAGCGCCCATCTTTCCGTCAAGCTCGCCCCTGAGGGATTCGGGTGGGAAAGCACCGGCGTGGGACCCCGACTCAATCTCTCGGCAGGCACGAGGCTGGGCGCCGGCTTCGTCCGCGGATGGGTGCTGGCGAACGCGTTGTTCAACTCGGCCGGCCTCGACTCGGGCCGGGTGGTCTTCGGCGCCACCGTGGCCGCTCGAGCAAGCGATGCGTCGAAGCATGTGACCCTGCTGAGCGTGCGGGGCGGCATGCTGGACAACCCGCCTCCCGGTGGCGAGTTCGATCTAGGGTTCAACGTTCCGCCGCGCGGCTTCCCACCGCACTCGTTCGTCGGAACACGATCGCTGTCCGGGACCCTGGAGCATCGCTGGTACGCTTGGGATGGCCTGTTTCGCGTCATCAACGTCGGACTTGCCGCCTTTCTCGATTACGGAGGAGCCTGGTATACCGCTCAACCCTCTCGCTACGGAGGCAACGTCGGGCTGGGGGTGAGGATAGGGAGCGGGCTAAGTACCGGGATTGGGCGCACGGCGCGCATCGACGTGGCCTACCTGTTCGGTGACGGCGTGACCGGCCGGACGAGTAACCGCTGGTCGTTCAGCATTGGGCCAAGCTTCGTCTTCTGACAGTTGCGTGGCGCGCGATTCCCCAAGCTGCTATAGTCGCGCCGCTTTTTCCTACTCGAACACCTGAGGAGATCGAACCGATGAAGAAGCTCTTTTTTCTGGCGCTGATGCTGTGCTCCGCGAACACCGTGCAGGCTCAGATCGAGTCCGACGTGGAGATCGTCCGTTCCGACGTGAGGACCCAGAAGATGCAGATCCTCACGAAAGCCATGGAGTTCACGTCCGACGAGGCCGCCGCCTTCTGGCCCCTGTATCGTGACTACGACAACGCGATGTCGGCCGTTTGGGACGAGCGGCTCTCGATCATAAAGGCGTACGCGGCCGCCTATGAGACGATGACGGATGGGGTCGCCCGCGAATTGATGGAACGCGTCTTCGCGAATGACGCGGCGGAGCTGGCCGTCGAGAGGGAGTACTTCGAAATGGTCGCGGAAATCCTGCCCGTCACCAAGGCGGCCCGGTTCATCCAGGTCGAGAACCAGTTGAACCGGATGATCGACACCCAGATCAGCGCCCAGCTGCCGTTGGTTCCCGATGAGTCTACGATGGAAGAGGGAGCCTGCGGCCCGTAGCTCTCGCTGTTGCCTACAGCTCTCTCCTGAGCTCTCGAGCCTGCTCTCGTTGATTGGAAGGCCCGGTCGTATGGCCGGGCTTTCTTAGAAGGCGAAGCCGTAGCCGACGTAGACCGAGATCTGTTCCTCGCCCGCGGCCACGGTGATGCTGACTGTCTGACCGCGGCCGAGGAAGCCGGTCCAGATTCCACCTCCGTAGCCGACGTGGAAGCCTCCGCGGGACGTGCCGTCGACCCACACGCGGCCCAGATCCACAAGGCCGAGGACCCCGAACGGCCCCGGTAGGAGCTTCCTGATCTCGACCACCTTCACGCGCAGGTCCATCCCTCCGTACAGCGACACATCCCCCGCGAAGCGCTGGCTCGCCCACCCTCGCAGGCTTTCGACGCCCCCGACATAAGCCGCCTCGAAGTAGGGAAACTGCCCCCACACGACCCGGCTCCCCGCTCGGAACGCCAACGTCGGGCGCAGCGGGATATTGGGCGTCACGTAAAAAGCTCCCATCAGGTCGAGAGGGACGTAAGTATCAACGGCGTCCAGCCAGGCGGGCTGGATCGTGCCCCGCACGTCAATGTAGGCGCCCTTGCTCGGATTGCTCACGAAGTCCCGAGTATCCAGCTCGAAGTCCAGGAAGAACCCCACCTGTGCGAAGTCTCCGGTGCCGTAAAGGTCGGGAACGAACGAGATGAAACGGCCCTCGTTTTCGCCGGTGACGGAGAGGCTGAGGCGCGTGCCCAGCGACATATCGATTTTCTCGGTGGGCGTCGGAAAGCGGGCACCGGCCACCTCCCCGGCGTATAGAGTGCGATCCACATCGAAAAACCGGGAATCGGCGTCGGGGGGATTCAGCGTTGCGTTGCCGAAGCCGTAGAAGTGAGTCTGAGTGAGCTGCGAGATCAGGGCCCGGGATCGGATCCGCGTGCGCGAATTCTCGAAGCGCCTGTCATAATCGGCCTCGAAGCCGATTTTCCCTTCCGTCGAGATGCCGCCGATCAGACGAAGCTTGGTCGAGTAGGGGTCTTTGCGGAATGAGTAGCTCAACCGCTTCGCCCCGAGACCGATGAAGAGTCCGAAATCCGAGGAAATCAGAATCCGGCCGGCCGGAAACCAGCGGCTGCCCCAGTACCTCCGGGGGATCGGGGTCTCCTCCGAGAACTCCCACTCGTCGAACGGCCTCGCGTTGATCTTCTTTCCACCGGCCGCCTCTCCGGTGACGCGGTTCACGCCAGCCTCGTCGTACAAGTTGGTTCTTCGAGCAGGGACGATGAATCGGTATTCATCATCGCCCTTCCCTCCGATGATTCGCACGCGAAGGCCGAAACCCGGATCACCCCCGATGAGGGCCACATCGTCTCCGCCGTGAAGCCTCACCCGGACCTCGTTCGTCTCGGCCGGATGGAAGCGGCGTTGGAAGTAGGCGGGAGCACCCCCCTCACGCCTGGCGAGAATCACTTCCACCGCGCCGTCCTCGAGGCCGGTGATCCAAACGGTCTCCGCCGCGTCCGTGCCGTGCACCTCGACTTCTCCGGCGAGAACCTCGTAGAAGTCCGCGGCCGCTGCGTGGAGTGCCTGACGCCTCCGTCTCAGACGCTCGGCCAGGAGCGGCCCGCCGAACTCGTACATCTCGGGCGGCTGTTGGTGCGTGGCACCGTCGATCACCTCGTCCGTCAGCCGCGCGGCCAGGGTCGCGGCAACCGAATCCCATGTGGGTCGTTCGAGGTCGGCTAGAAACTGCCGATCCAGCTCCTGACCCGTGTAGGTGAGTCCGGCGATGCTCGGGTAGTCGGCCTTGAAGCCGACGAGCTGCGGGATGACGAAGTGCATCATGGACGGAAGGAGCCCGTCCAGCCGAACGAACGCCTCATCCCGGTCCTGCGCGATCGGCTTCCACTTCTGTTCCTCACTGCCTCGTATCCAGTGCCACTGCCTCCGGTCACGGTCCCAGTCGCCGAGGAAGACATCCACCAACCTGGCCGTGAGAAGGGCACGCGCGTCGACGCGGTCGGCGGGGGCCCTGCTGACCAGCTTGAAGAGCGAGTCGCTGTCGATGACGCCCTCCGCCGTGATCGGCTCGATCGTCCCGAACATGTCGGCGAAACTCTCGCGATATTGTCCCAGCCGCGGAGAATCAGGCATCAGGTAGGCCGAAGGCTGAACGCCGCGGACTTGGGCGGCCGCCTCCAGGGGAGCGGAGATAACCGGTGCCGCAGGATGGAGAGCGCTATTCAGGTCCTCCAGGACCGTACCGACGGGGCTTCCGGCGATAACGCCCGGCAGGCTTACGCCCAGGCTCTTGACGATCGACCGAAAGGCATACCGGCGTCCGTCCGCACCTTGCAGGTAGAGGGTGCGGCTCTGGCCCCGACCACCCATCTCCAACGGCGTGAGGCCACCGGCGAACGAGTAGAGATCGAGAACCGGTACCTGGACCCGGGTGTTCCACTCCTTTCGGTATTCGCCGCCCCAGAAAAGGCGGAAGAAGCCACCTCTCTTGAACTGGGGGCCTGGGACCAGGGTTGCCGCGCTATCGGATCGGAGCTCGGCAGTCTGTGCGAGGGTGCTGGAGGGGGTGCTGGCAAGCAGAAAGGCGACTAGAATCGGCGCAGCAACTCTAAGGGCATTTCGAGATGCCGCCGGCGCATATCTGGCGAGATCGCCCTCGACCAATCGGAACCTTCCGTGAATTGCTGGTAAGACGGCGTGATGCGCGTCTTCAGATACGCGCGAACACCTGAAAGTACAACAGGCAATAGTGAGCAACGCCACCCACCGTCACCAGACGTCGTTCGCGCGGCGAGGGCTACGGCCCGGACTGGGCGCAGCCATCGGCTTGTGCCTCTTGTCCGGGTGTGGAAGCAAACAGCTGGACACTGTTGCGCCGCTACCTGATCGTCCGGCTGCCGACGCCGTCCTCTACCTGGTCGGAGACGCGGGCGATCCGGAGACAGGAGGTCCGGTCCTCTCCTTCGTGCACGAGGACGCGGCTCAACGCCGCTCCACCTCACGGGTGGCGGTCGCGTTTTTGGGCGACAACATCTACGAGGCGGGCCTGCACGAACCTGGACACCCGGAGCGCGAGCACGATGTCCGGACTATCGAGCTTCAGCTCGACGCGATCCGCGGAACCGGCGCCAAGGGGATCTTCATCGCCGGCAACCACGACTGGGGCCCCGGCGGTGAGCTCGGGCTGCAGCAGATCAGGCGCCAGTCCGAGTACGTGAAGGCCTCCGCCAACGGAGACCTCGACGTGGCCTTTCTGCCCGCTGGGGGATGCCCGGGGCCGGTAGCTCAGGCTCTCGGCGAGTCGGTGCTGCTCGTGATCCTGGATACGGAATGGCTTCTGCGATACGAGGATCGCCCGCCGGCGTCGGTCGACTGCGAGCACGAATCGGCGGCGGAGGCCTACCTGGCTCTGCGCGAGATCCTGAGCGGGCCGGCCGCGACATCTCGCCATGTGATCGTCCTGGCCCACCACACGCTGAAGACCAACGGCCCGCACGGCGGCTACTTCGGCCTCAAGGACCAGTTTTTTCCGCTGACCAACCTGTGGGGACCGCTGTACTTGCCGCTTCCATTCCTCTACCCGATCGGAAGGAACTCGGGCGTCTCCTCTCAGGACATGTCCAACCCCAAGAACCGGCGTATGCGGGACAGTCTCGTCGCCGCAGTCTCGGACGCAGCCGGTCGCCCGGTGGCGTTCGCTTCCGGGCACGAGCACACGCTCCAGGTCTTCGGCGGGGCCGGCTTCGGAGCCGACTGGCTGCTCGTGAGCGGCGCCGGCAGCCGTCTGCGAGCCCTCGAGAAGGGCGACGCCCTCTTTGCGGCGGGAGCGCAGCACGGAGAACGCGGCTATATGCGTCTGGAGTTTCTCGCAGACGGAGCGGTGCTACTAACGGTGATCACGGATGGGGCGGGAAACTGCCGCGAGAGAGACGACGACGATTGCCGGCTGGAGCCGACCGTTCGCTACTGGAGTTGGCTGAGCGGGGCTCAGGCGGGCAGCCGCCGATAGGTCTCGCCCCTTGCGTCTATCGAGACGCATGGGTATCGATATTTTAGAAAAACTGAACCGGTGGAGGCGCCGCCTCGAAGTCCCGCTTCCCCTGTCTCCCCACCACCCATCGTCGGCAGCGGAGACTCCGAGACGGCGTTTACTCCGGCATTAGCCGGCCGCCCGCACCTTCCGTCGCGGGGTCTACCTCTTCCTCAGGGCTTTTCCGATGTCCGGTTGGTGGACGGAGTGCTACCTGCCTAGCATCTCACTGATAAGGACGAGGGACGTGCAAAAAAGGTTGCACCGCCTATTTGACAGTCCGTGTGCCGCGCCGGCCGATTGTCGCATCAAACATCTCTCACGCTCCACTCCACAGACCATCACCCCAAAAACCTAACACCGGCATTCGAAAAGCGGTTCCTCTGTAAGGTGTCCGTACCCAACAGCATCCTCGCTACACACGGAGATCAGGAGTAGGATTCTCCGTAGAACCTCGCAGGACCCTTACTCGAGGAGATAGGGGTGCTTGCTGCGCTAGCGAACAACTGGTGGGCTTCAAGCTCAAGAAGCTGAAGCACGCGGCCGAGGATATCGTGTCCGCCGCCGCTAGTGCGGCCGCAACCGGCGCACAGACTCCGGGGGCTAGGCCTCGCGAGCGAGCGCTGCAGCCTGGCGCATCGCTTTCTTCCGCGCGCTCGGATCGAGGGCTCGCTTGCGCAGGCGAATCGCGTCGGGCGTTACCTCGATGAGCTCGTCATCGTTGATGAACTCGAGCGCGAGCTCGAGATTGATCTCGCGCGGCGGCTCCAACCGGATGCTTTCGTCGGCCGCCGCCGCTCGGATGTTCGTGAGCTTCTTCTCCTTGCATACGTTCACCTCCATATCACCCGGCCTCGCGCTCTCTCCGACGATCATCCCGCCGTAGACGGGCTCCCCCGGACCCACGAACATCACGCCGCGCGCCTGGAGGTTGAACAGCGCGAAGGCCACGGCCAGACCTTCTCGGTCCGCGACCAGCGCGCCTCGGGACCGGTTCTGAAGCTGTCCCGCCCGGGGACCGTACTCGAGGAACCCGTGGTGAAGCTGTCCCTCACCGCGAGTATCGGTCAGGAATTCTGAGCGATACCCGAACAGGCCTCGAGCCGGAATCCGGAACTCGAGGCGCACGGGGCCGGCGGCGGTCGGCCTCATATCGAGCACCTCGGCCCGCCGCTCCCCCATCTTCTCCATCACGACTCCGACCATGTCCTGAGGTACCTCGATCACCGCCTTTTCGTACGGCTCCAGAACCTCTCCATCCGCCCTCTCCTTGAGGATTACGCGAGGCCGCGAGACGGTGAACTCGTAGCCTTCCCGGCGCATCGTCTCCATGAGGATCGTGAGGTGCAGCTCGCCGCGGCCCGACACCGCGAACGTGTCGGGCTGTTCCGTATCTTCCACCGTCAGCGAGACGTTGCTCTGGATCTCCCGGTAGAGACGCTCCCGGAGCTGGCGGCTCGTCACGTAACGGCCCGCCTTTCCCGCGAACGGAGAGTCATTGATCCGGAAGTCGACCGACAGCGTGGGCTCCTCCACGGCGATACCGCGCAGCCTTTCGAGGAGGTTCGGATCCGTCAGCGTCTGGCCGATCTCCACTGTTTCCAGCCCCGCCAGCGCGACGATGTCTCCCGCCTCCGCCCCCTCGATCTCGATTCGGGAAAGACCATCGAAACCGTATAGCTTCGTAACGCGGCCCTCCACGCCTTCGCCGGCTCCCACGATCCCCGGCTCCCCGAGCGGAAGCAGGGTGAGGGTCTGCCCCTCACGAACCCGACCACGCTCGATCCGGCCGATGGCGATGCGGCCCACGTAGCTGGAATAGTCGAGCGTGGAGGTGAGCATCTGAAACGACCCGTCGGGGTCGGATGCGGGCGCCGGCACCGCATCCAGAATGATCTGAAACAGTGGTGCGAGGTCGCCGCTTCGTGCCTCTGAGCCAGGACTCGCCCAGCCCTCACGGCCGCTGGCATAGAGAAAGGCCGCGTCGAGCTGCTCATCGGTCGCCTCCAGCTCGATGAACAGGTCGAGCACCTCATCGTGAACCTCCAGGGGCCGGGAATCGGGGCGATCTACCTTGTTGATCACCACGACCGGCACGAGGCCGAGCTCGAGGGCTTTCCGGGTCACGAACCGCGTCTGCGGCATCGGGCCCTCGGCCGCATCCACGAGGATGAGCACGCCGTCGACCATACGGAGGATCCGCTCGACCTCGCCGCCAAAATCCCGGTGCCCGGGGGTGTCGACGATGTTGACCTTGGCGTCTCCCCACCTCACGGCGGTGTTCTTGGAGAGAATCGTGATTCCCCGCTCTCGCTCCAGCGGATTCGAGTCCATCACGCGTTCCCGCACGACCTCGTTCAGTCGGAACACGCCCGCCTGACGGAGCATCTGGTCGACCAGCGTCGTCTTTCCATGATCGACGTGGGCGATGATCGCGATGTTGCGGATCTGCATGGCACTCACGGCTAGGAAATCGGGCGGCTTGCGAACAAGTGCAGGAGGGCGCCCTCGGATGCGCGTAGTAGGCCGCACACAGGCCCGGGTTCCGCGCAAAGCAGCCGTCTGCCGGTTGGCCCGAGTGCACATCTAATCGCGTTGGCTGCGGCGCCCTGCTCTGCTACATTTGCCTCTCGCCGCTGCAGCCCCCGGCCCGACACCGACTCGGCATACCCTTCTCGAGGAATACATGAGACTCTCCATCACGACTGAACGCAGATCCATAGCCCGCCGATATGGAGTTTCGCTTTGTGCCCTAGGGCTCATGGGCGCCGCAGGGGTCGGGTACGCTCTGACGCAGGAGGATGGGCAGGGCTGGCCGCGCGAGATCACGGCCCCGGAGGCAGACATCGTCGTTTACCAGCCGCAGCCCGACACGCTCGCCGGTGACCGGGTCCGGGCCCGGGCCGCCGTGGCCGTGACGCCGACCGGAAGGGACGAGGCGGCATTCGGCACGGTGTGGCTCGGCTCCCGGCTCGAGACCGACCGAGACGACCGCACCGCGAAGATCATGGAGACCAAGGTCCTCCGGGTCGGCTTTCCGAACGCTACGGATGAACAGAAGGCGGTGTTGTCTCGGATTCTCGAGGAGGAGATCCCCAAGTGGGACCTCGAGATCTCGCTGGACCGGCTCCTCACGAGCCTGGATCTCGCCGAGACTCGGAGGCTGGCGGCCGAAGACCTGAACAACAATCCGCCGAAGATCATCGTCAGCTATGAGCCCGCCATTCTCGTGACGATCGAGGGCGAGCCGCGGATGCAGGACATCGAGGGTTCCGACGGCCTCATGCAGATCATCAACACCCCGTTCAACATCGTGTTCGAGCGTGACGCACGGCGGTATTTCCTGTACGCCGGCGAGGAGCAGTGGTACGGGGCGCCCGACTGGAAGGGCCCGTGGGAGCTGACGTCGTCGGTGCCGAGCCAAGTCGCGGCCCTGGCGCCTGTCGAGCAGGAAGCAGAGGTGAAGGCGATCCAGGATTCGGTCGACGCGCAGGTCGCCGCGGCCGCAGCCGAGGCGGGCGAGGAGGTGGAAGAGGAAGAGGTCGGGCCGCCGCCCAAACTCGTCGTCGCCACCGAGCCGACCGAGCTCATCTACATCAGCGGCAAGCCGGAATACACGCCCATCAGCGAGGCGGATCTGCTGTACGTGGACAACTCGGAGAGCGAGGTCGTGATGGACCTCGGGTCTGCCAGGATCTACGTGCTGCTCTCCGGACGCTGGTACAGCGCCGAATCTCTAGAGGGCCCCTGGGTCTACGTACCAGGCGACCAGCTTCCGGAGGGGTTCGCAAAGATTCCGTTCGAGAACGACAAGGGATATCTGCTCGCCTCTGTGCCCGGAACCGAGGAGGCAAACGACGCCGTTCTCGACAACCAGATCCCGCAGACCTCCGTCATCAACCGGGACTCGGCCAAGCTGGAAGTTGAATACGACGGAGATCCCAAGTTCGAGCCGATCGAGGACGCGGACGGGCTGGAGCTCGCCGTGAACACGCCGAACCAGGTGATCAAGTTCGAGGACAAGTATTACGCCGTCGACGAAGCGGTCTGGTTCGTGGCGGACAGCCCGACAGGGCCGTGGGCCGTAGCGGACGAGATTCCGCCGGAGATCTACAACATCCCGCCGAGCAGCTCCGCCTACAACGTCACGTATGTCTACGTCTACGACTCGACACCTGAGGTAGTGTACGTCGGCTATTACCCCGGCTACACGAACAGCTACGTGTACGGCGGGACGGTCGTGTATGGAACGGGCTGGTACTACCCCGGATGGTACGGCCGCTACTACTACCCCCGCGCCGCCACCTGGGGATTCGGCGTGCGCTGGAACCCATGGACGGGCTGGAGCTTCGGGTTCAGCTACGGTTGGGGACCGTTCCGGTTTGGGATCGGCTTCGGCGGCTGGTGGCGCGGCGGTTGGTGGGGGCCGGGTCGCTACCGCGGCTACCGGCGCGGCTACAACCGCGGCTGGCATCGCGGAGCCCGCGCGGGTTTTCGGGCCGGCTACCGCTCCGGGAACCGCGCGGCGCACCGCAACAACATCTACAACCGGCAGCGCAACGTCGCGCGCAACGCGCCCCGCGCGCAGCCGGCCAGAGCTCAGCAGCCGCGTGCGGCCGCCGGCCGGGACAACAACGTTTTCTCGGACCGCGACGGGAACGTCTACCGGCGGGACAACGATGGGAACTGGGATCGCAACACCCGCGACGGGTGGAACCGGAGCGACGCGGTGAGCAACGACGCGCGCCAGGAGCGAAACCGCGATGCCACCCGAGACCGCCAGCCATCCCAGCAGCAACAGCAGCGGGCACAACAGCAGCGCTCGACCGGCTCGCAGATGGAGCGCAGCTACGACAGCCGACAGCGCGGAGCTACGCGGACCAATAACTACAACGCATCACGCCAGCGCTCGGGAGGAAGCCGGTCGCGAGGCGGCGGTCGCCGGCGCTGAAGGCGCAGGCACCGGTCGCCGGCGACAGAGCCGCGGGCGCCGGGCCGAGCGGCCCGGCGCTTCGTCCTTTTGGCTCAGCCCTCCATCACGCCGGGCCCGCCCATGCTCTTCTTCAGGATCCCCATCTGGCCGATGTGATACGTCTCATGCATCGCCATGAAGTCCAGGAGATCCCGCATCGTGGGGCTCTCGCCAGGGATATCGAATGCGGCCGGCGCTCCGAACACCTCATCCGGCACGTTTGCGAGCTCGGCAAGCAGGGTCCCGGTGACCGTATCGAACATCGATGCGATCTCCGGGAGGGGCGGGCAGATCCGCTCCGCCTCGAACTGCGTGCCGAAACCGAACTCCCCGAAGGTGCCCCACGGTAGCTCCGGCATGCCGATCTGCAACATCGCGGCGGTGCCATGTCGACACACCGTCACATGACCGGCCAGCCGGTTGAAGGCGTTCGTTCGATCGTTCACCCGGTAGCCGAATCGGTCCTCGCCGACATCTTTCACGGCGTTCTGGAATAGCCAGGTGTTGTAGCCGAAGATGTTCATAGGGGTGTCGAGTGAACCGCTCATTATCCCTCCCTGTCCTGTGCTCGATACGTTGTCTTTCGTTCTTTCCGTGCTGCGTGGCTCCACAACGATGAGCCCGGGCTAAAGCCTCTGTCCAGACTCTCCGCTATGAGGTTGACGCAGATCGCTATATATACATCCGGCAAATCGGCGCACCTCGAACGAGAAACAGATGAGCGAACCCGTCCAATGGAGTGAGGAGTCGCTAAGGCGTGAGCTCGCGCCCGACTTCGAGATCCTGCGAACTCTCGGCAAAGGCGTAACCTCGAAGGTCTTCCTGGCCCGAGAATCAGCCTTGGGAAGGCCGGTGGCCATCAAGGTCCTCCGACCCCACCTGGCCAGCGACGAAATCGCACGCACGCGTTTCGACAGGGAGGCGCGATCCGCGGCGGGGCTGCACCACACGAACATCGCGCACGTATACCGCGTCGGTGTCGTCGGCCACGCAATCCCCTACGTCGTCATGGAGTTTATCGACGGAAGGACACTAGCGGACCAGATCGCCGCGACTGGACCCCTCACGACCTCCGAGGCAAACGAGGCGCTCTCGCAGGTGGCACAGGCGCTGAAGGCAGCGCATAAAGGGGGGATCATTCACCGGGACGTCCGACCCGCCAACGTCCTGCGGGACAAGGACGGGCGAGTGGTGCTAACGGATTTCGGTATCGCCAGCGTTCTCGATATCGGCGGCGACGGAGTCCGCATCACAGGTACGGGCGAGATCATCGGTGATCCGAGATATATCAGCCCCGAGCAGCTGGAAGGCGACTCCGTGACCGAGGCCACGGATATCTACTCGTTCGGCGTCCTCGGATATGAGCTGATCACTGGTCAGGGACCGTTTGGCGAGAGTTCCCGGATGAACATGGTCGCGGCTCACCTGCGCCGGGAGCCGATGATGCCGCTTCTCCAGCGAAATGCGAATGCCGACCCTCACCTGGCAGAGGTCCTTCATCGCTGTCTTGCGCGCCGGCCGGAACACCGGCCCAGTGCCGCGGAAGTCGCTCGATGGCTGGCCGACCCCAGCTCCGTCCCGGGCATGAGCTCAACGGCGGAAGCCGGTGTCTTCGTCAGTTTTCTCAGTGAGCTGAGGCGCCGGAAGGTGTATCAGGTCGCGGTGGCATACCTGGCTGGCGCGTTCTTGATCCTGGAGGGCACGGACATCGCACTGCCATCGCTGCCGCTTCCTGCCTGGACCTTAAGTGTCATTGTCTGGCTGGCCCTCGCGGGGTTTCCCCTCGCCGTGATCCTGGCCTGGGTGTATGACATCAGACAGGGGCGTATCCATCGTACAGAGGGCCCGAGCGAATCGACCCTGTCCCAGGAGGCTCTCGGGCGGCGGCGCGTCCTGCAGATCGGAGCTCTGGCGCTCAGCCTTCTTCTGGTGGGCAGCTTGCTGGGCTGGTGGTTCCTCGGCCGATAGGCACCTCGCACGCCGTCACGACAAGCGGCGAGAGTTGGCCCGAAGGGCCTTTCAGCCTCCCGCGGTGTCCGCGAATGCCGTCTGCAGACTTCGAACGTTCTCCCGCATGACGCTCAGGTAATCGCCGACAGCCGGTCGGTTGCCGGCCGGATCGAACACCACACTTTCGACTCCGATTTCTCGTAGCTGAGCGGCCGTTTCCGGCAACGGCTCCGCTTCCCACAGCATCCAGCCGGCGGGATGCTCGTCAAGAAGCGACCGGAGCTCGCGCCAGCCGGTCGCGCCGGGAGGCTCGTCGGGCTCGAAGTGCAGACTCCGCAGATTCATTCCGTAGCGCGCTGCCAGGTACTGATAGACGGGATGGGAGGCGAGCAACGGTCGGTCGGGATCCGCGGCGACGAGCGGTGCAATCTGTTGATCGATGTCGATGAGATCGCGCTCGAGGGCGCGAAATCGGCTGTCGAAGCCGTCAACCGAATCCGGCCGTGCTCCGGCGAACGCCGTAAGGATCGCCCGTGCCTGCTCGACCGCAACCCCGGCGTCGAGCCAAGTGATAGAGGCGATCTCGCCGTGCGCATGCTCTCCCTCGGGTCCGTGGCTGTGAGTTAGCGCATCTTCGACGACGACGAAGCGATCCCGCACGCCATCCGTCGTCGTCACCATGCGGGACGACGGAAGCGACGCGCGATCCACCCACCCAGCGTACGCAGCCCCGTTCAGCAGGATCAGATCCGCCTGCTGATAGGTCGCGACCGTCTCCGCATCCGGCGACCAGAGAGCCGGATCGACGTTAGGCGGCGCCGGGAAGCGCACGTCCACCAGCTCGCCGCCGATCCGCTCTGCGAAGTAGGCGAGAGGGTAGTTCACCGTGTAGACGAGCAACGGTGCGCTCGACTCGTCCGGCGGCACATCGCCCAAACCTCTCTCTCCGTCGCCTGGGCCCGAGGGACCGCACGCCGCCGCCAGAACGAGCAGCCCGACCGAGAAGAGCGGACCTGCATACCCGAGAGCCTTTTCGGTCATCCGCGGCAACCGCTTCAGCACTTGTGTCTAGCTCCGGAGCAACGCCCGGATCGCAACCGACCCGAATTGACTGGTCAGGAAGGTTAGCCCGGCGGCAAGCACGGTTCCGCTCGCAAGAACGCCGACGACCTCCGAGGCCATGACCGAGCCCACCGCGAGGCGTGATCCGCCGATCTTGAAGAGCGTGGCCCGCTCGCGGCGCCGGAGGCGAAGCGAAAGCATGAACACGAGCGCCGCGGTAGCCAAGGTCGCCAACCCGACGATCACCGCACCGGTCACGACGAACCGCTCTACCGTGAGGATCGTCCCGAGCAGCTCCTCCATCACCGTGACCGGAGTCACGATCTGAGCGAGCGCCTCATCCGATTGGTATCGGCCCTGTAGGAGCGCGGAGGACCGTTGATCCGGCGGGATCGCCAGTACTGCTGTGAGCGGGTAGTCCGACAGATCACCGTGGAAGTGAAAGCTCTCCAGATTTTCCGCCGTGATCTCGTTGTATTGGACGACGGACGCGTTGGCGATCACCCGGTTCCCCTCTCGGCCCAGCACGCCCGCAGCCGCCTCCGGACGCGTCAGATCCTGGTGTCCATGTCCCAATCCCTGGATCACCCAGGCCGTCTTCACATCGACGAAGACCGCGTCGTCGTCCGCCGTGTCCGAGAAGCCGAGCACTCCGACCACCTTCATCCTGAGCGGATAGACTCCGGCGATATCGAACACGCTCTCGGGCGATGAGAGCAGGGCGTCACCCACGACTATGCCCAGCGCCTCCGCGGCGCGCGACCCGACAACGCACTCCCCGAGCATCGCCAGCTGGCGCCCTTCCGTGATCTCGAGACCGCGAAACTGAAAGTAGTCGAGGCTCGTGCCGACGATCGGGCGGCTCTGGGACGTGAATCTCACGTACATCGGCACCGCAGTCGCGAGACCGGACTCGGCTACCCGCGCCGATTCGGCGTGACGGGTGAGCGCCGGGTGATCGGAGCCGAAGTAGAGTGTGTTCAACACGAGCTCCAGCGGACTTCCCTTGGCTCCAATCACGAGAGGCGTTGCCAGCGCACGCGCGGTGAGCTGGCGGGAGCTTTGATCCACGAGGACCCTGAGACCGATCGGCAGATAGATGATCAGACTGATCGCCGCGACGAGCGTGATCGTCTTCCAGCGATGGTACGCCAGGTACCGCCACGCTAAATAGAGAACCGAGTTCATCGAGTCGCTCCTGCCGACTCGGTCGCCGACACCTGAGTGTCCCCTTCGTACTCGTGGAACTCTCGGAAGTCCACCACACGCCCGAATCGGTCCAGGATATCCTGATCGTGCGTGACCGAGACGAGCGCCGTGTCGGTTCGGTCGGCGTAGTCGAACAGGATGTCGAGAACCCGCCACTTGTTGACCGGATCGAGATTCCCGGTCGGCTCATCCGCCAGCACGAGAGGAGGCTCCGTCAGCAGGGCGCGACAGACGGCGACCCGTTGCCGCTCGCCTTGGGAGAGCTTGCCGGGATAGCGACTCAGTTTGTCGGCGATGTCCACCCGAGCTGCCAGATCATGGGCGCGATCGAACACCTCGGCGCCCAGCCGAAGTGACGGATTGATCCGGTACGGCAGGAGCACGTTGTCGAGAACGCTCAGATACTCGAGGAGCTCGAACTCCTGAAACACGAGGCCGATTCGGGCGATCCTGAAATCGCGCCTCTCCGGATCGGAAAGCGCCGTCACCTCGACACCGTCCGTGATGACCTGCCCTTCGCCCGGAATGGTGATCCCGGCGATGAGGTTGAGAAGGGTGGTCTTACCCGAGCCGCTCGGCCCGATGAACGCGGTCGTCGTGTCCCGTGGGATCGACAAGTCGTCGATGGAGAGCCGGAAATCCCCCTCCCGGTACCGGAAGCCGAGATCACGGATCGAGACGACCGGAGCGGTCGAGGAGGGTTGCTCGCCCATTGCGACTACAGCCGCTCCTCCTGGAGGACCTCGAGGCCGGTGATCTTCCACACACCGTCGATCGCCTCGACGGTCAGGCGGGCCTCGTACTGGTTCGTCCGTTGATGGATGTGGCCCCAGTGACCCACCGAGCCGGCCACGTTCCACGTGCCGCGCGCTTCGAAGCCCGGTGCTCCGGGGAGCGCCTCCGTCTCGGAGTCGAGCACTTCGACTTTCTTCACCTTGGCACGGGCGCCGCCCTGGTTCTCGAGCTCGAGCGAGCGCCGGGTCTCCAGGTAGACATCAGTCAGGAGGTCACCCGAGATGCTCTGCTCGAGCGTGTCGTAGATCCGATCCTCCTCCCTGTAATCGAATGCCCGATATGTGTTTAGCAGCAAGCCGTGGATGATCTCCGCCGCCTCGTCGTCGGTGACGGCCGAGGAGCGAACGGCTCGGGGCAGCGCCACGAGGACCACGAGGACCAAGGAGGCGACCCCGGCCAGCGTACGGAACGGCGGCCAACCGCCCGATAAGAGAACCCCCCGGTGGCGCAGGATGAGAACGACGAGCCCGACTGCTCCGAGCAGCGCGAGCACCACTGCCCACGCGCTCCGACCCGTCGGCGGCGCTTCCACCTCGACTAGCCCCGGGATCGTCGGGTTCGTGAGGAAATTTTCCCAACGGAGGACGTTGTCCTCCGGCGTAAGAAAGTACGGCAGCCCGCCCGCCTCGTCCGTGGCCGCCGAGGAGACGACGTCGATTCTCTCATCGAACAGGTCCCAAGCCATGGAAACCTGGTCCGCCAGGCCTTCGGTCGGATAGACGAAGATCGCTCCCAGGGTGGCCGAGTAGACATCGAGGTCGCGGGGAGGGTCGATCACCCCGCTCGTCCGCAGGGTGCGATAGATGAAGTTGATTCGATCGAGCGTTCCCACCGCCGTCTGCCCGTCAATCACCACCGCGCTGCGGGTTGCAAGGAACTCGGCCACCATCTGCTTGACCGCCTCCTGCTGCTCGACGGTGATGACCTCGGCGCCCTCCAGCCCCAGGTCGACCCACCGCTGGAGGTCCTTGGGCCGGATCACGATCTCGCGGCGCACTTCGTAAGGCTCGACGTACAGATAGGCCGAAATCGCCGTGTAGTATTGGCGCCGGAGGTTGCGGTTCTGGAAACGGGAGTAGAACGGATCCGACCAGTCGAGCTCGAGGATCTCCGTCTGACCCAGATAGCGGAAATCGTTGACCGGAATGCCCCGGTGGTAGACCACGAACCCGACATTCGCCGCCGTCCCCAGCGTCTCCATGCTGGGGGGCGTGAACGAGAGGCTGCCGGGTGAGACGCCGTCGCGTAGGTAGTAAACCAGCTTCGCGAAGACTGTCGGCTCCGCTTCCTCGTCCTGCCTCGGGACGGGCTCCCCGGTGATCTCGTCGCGCCGTAGCCGGGGGCGTGCCGTCATCTCCGCGACCCGGCCGGGCAGAGCTCGTCCATTGGCCGTCGCGATCGTCAGATCTTCCCGAAAGAAGCGATCTAGGCGTTCTCGCAGCGGCTGCGGCGGATGACCGAGCCGCTCATAGATCTGGTCCGGCATCAGGTTGCGAAACGCGTCAAGGTCGGCGAGCCCGATCTCGATCTCCACCACGATGGAGTCGGGCTCCACATACATCTCCGCGATCGTGGTCGCGGTCATCGCCCGTACGATGACGAGCGGATCCGAGCGAATGGTGCCGGGCGGCACGAAGAGAGCACAGCTCACCGCGACCAGGATCACGAACAGGCGCATCTTCGTGGGCATCAGACCTTACCGACCGTCCAGGCTGCGATGAATTCTTCGGCGAGGCGGAAATCTATGTACGGACGCCTCTTTCGGGCATCCCCTTGCGAAAGTGTACACATATGTACATAGGTGTACACTGTCCCGACAGCCCACACCGCAACGAAAGAGCTGCCCGATGAAGGCGGTTACGTCCACCGAGTTTCGGAAGAAGGTCTTTTCCCTCCTCGATGATGTAGAGAACGGCGAGCGCGTTCTCGTCACCCGGCACGGCAGGGTCGTCGCCGAGCTCTCGCCGCCGGATCGATCGACCCAGCCGGCTTGGAAGCGAGCCGGCCCCGGCCTGCCTATCTCAGGCGCCGCGCTGAGCGCGGCCATCCTGAGGGAGCGAAGCCGCTAGTGCGCGCGTATCTGGACGCCTCCGCCCTGGCCGGCCGCTACGTAAAGGAGCGAAACACAGGCCGGGTCGAAGAGATCCTCCACGACTCGTCCTCTCTCGGAACCTCGGTGATCAGCATCACGGAGATCCTCTCCGCGCTTTGTCGGCGACGGCGAGAGGGGGTCCTCAATCCGGAAGTCTACCAGCGCGCCAAGGACGCCTTGCTGGAAGACGTGGCGGATGCGTCGATCGTGCCCCTCTCGCCGGACGTGCTCCAGCGAGCGTCTCATCTGTTGGAAGAAGCTCATGAGCTGTCCGCGACGGATGCCCTTCACGTCGGGTCGGCGCTCGAATGGGGAGCGGACGTGTTCGTCTCCGCAGACGCCCGCCAGCTCTCGGCGGCGTCGCGATTCGGCCTTCCGACTTCGCAGGTGTAAGGCCACTCGGTCCGAGCGAACTCCCGCGCGACGGCCGCTCAGAAGGACCAGCCGAACGAGGTCGTGAGGCTGAGGTCGTTCTTCTCCGTGTCCTCGGTCGGCGGTTGGCTGTCGAACTGCTCGTTGATGCTCACCTTGAAGTAGAAGTCGCTCACGATCTCCCGGCTGAAGCTTGTGCTGAAGCTGATCCGCCAACGTCCGCCTTGGTTGAGCACCGGGATCACGAGCAGTTGGCTCGAGAGATCCGTGTCCAATTCGCCCCAGCTGAAGAACTCGAAGTCGGTCATGAAGAGCCCCTGAACCGCATTATCGGCCTCCTGGCCCGTGAACCGCTCGCGAGCGAAGGCGAGCCCGAGGCCCGACAGGAGGACGACCTTGTTCGACTGCACCCAAAACCGGCCGGCCAGCCCGCCGGCCGTGCCCCGAAGGTCGAGGCTGAGCTGGGAGTTCTGCTCGCCTACCAGAGTGCCCGAGTAAAACCAGCGCTGAGCGAACTCTCGCAGAAAAAGGAGGCTCGTGTTCAGGCGCGTGATGTTGTCGGTGTCATCTTGCCGGCTGAACGATGTCGAGAGGTCGAACCGGACGTTGTTCAGGTCCCTCTTGTACCTGACCTGCGAGCTGAAGTTGAAGTCGGTCTTCGCGTTCTGCTGTGTGAAATCGACGCCCAGGTCGATATTCCCGTCGAGCCTTTTCCAGAAGGTTTCCTTGACCCGCTGTAACCGAACGACTCGCTGCATCGCCACTACGAAGGTGTCTTGTGCGATGACCACTTTCACTTGGTGCGGCTCGTCACCCAGCGCCAGCGAGCCGAAATAGGTCGCTCCGTCCTCCAGCGTGATCTCGAAGCGCTTGTCCGTCTCGGCCGTCAACACACGGGTCCACTTGACGTAAACCGTGCCCGCCGCGTCCGTGCTGAACTTCACCTTCCCGCGAATAAACTCCTTGATCTCCCCGGTCATCACATCGCCGTTGCGCACGACGAGCGTGTCCGTCTTTTGGCCGAGAAGCGGCGATCGGCAGCCCAGCAGGACGACAAGGGCTAAGAGCAGCAGCCGGAACCGGGGGAGGCTGATGTAGGGAAGGCGAAGCATCTCGATCATGATCCGATCCTCATCCGTTCTTCGAACTGATCAGCGCTGGATTGCACGCTCAAAAGAGAAGGGGGCCGCCGTGGCGCGGGCGACCCCCGAGGTCCCTGGTGAGCGCCATTTGAGGCGACGGCCGCTCAGAAGCGGAAGCTAAACCCGAGGAGGATGCCGTACTGATCGGCGTTGTACGCATAGAAGGCGGGGCTGCCGGGGATTCCATCCTCGTAATCGACGAACAGATACCGGAAACCGAGGTTTACGTCGAGCCAGGTGAGAATCCGAAAACCGACGCCAGCGACGGCATTCGCGGTGAACTTGGCTCCGCCGGCCCCCGCATCGGCCCGAGCCGACACATACCACCTCCGGCCCAGGTCGGCGCCGAACCGGGCACCCGCAAAGAAATCGACCCAGGTCTCCGAGAACCCTCTGAACTTGTCGATCGGCTCGTCCCGGATCACGAGGTCCTGATCCTGATAGGTGTACCTCGCACCGGCGAACAGGTCGAAGCGAGTGGGACCTCCCAGCTCCCCGAACCGGTATCCGCCCAGGAGCTCGAACTGAATGATCGTAAGCTTGTAGTCTCCGCTCGTCCCCAGCTCGGGCGCTGCGAGCGGGATGGAATCCTCGCCCACCTTGAGCGTCATGAAGTCCAGCGCGCCGAACAACCGTCCCTTGCCGACCTCGCCATGGGCCGAGAAGACGAACTCCAGCTTGGAGAAGAGGTCGCCGAAGCTGGCGTCGATCGGGACCGTGAACGGGCCGGTGGTAACCCCACCCTTGATGCCCGCCGCCCACATGTAGGGAGCGACCTGGAACCACCATTCATCCGGAGCCTTGTCCTGCGGAGCACCCTGAGCTAATGCCGACGTGGGCGAGGCTAGGAGGATCCCTCCGAGGACGGCCGATCTGCAGAAGTAACGGACCGTATGGGGCGAAGACGTTCTCTTCATCAGTGCCCGCTCCTTTGGGTAGCTCGACATCAGACCGGTACCGCCGGCGACGCGACAGGCAGACGATCGACGACCATCTGGCCCATTTCCGAGGTCGCGACTCCGCTTCGGGCGTCCGCCGATGGCACGTCACCACTCTCCAAGAGTCCGGCCACCGCATCCTCGATGCGTCTGGCGCCGGCGGTCTCTCCCAGGAAATCCAGCATCATGGCCACCGCCGAGATCGCCCCGAGCGGACAGGCCACGTTCTTTCCAGCGTACTTCGGAGCGGAGCCGTGGATCGGCTCGAACATCGAGGTCCGGCCGGGATGGATGTTGCCGGACGCGGCAATTCCCATCCCGCCCTGCAGCATGGCACCGAGATCCGTGATGATGTCGCCGAACAGGTTCGTCGTGACGATGACATCGAACCACTCCGGATTTTTGATCATCCACATGCAGCATGCATCGACGTAGGCGTGATCCGTTTCCACGTCCGGAAAATCCTGCGCTACATGTTCATACGCCCGTTGCCAGAGGTCGTGCGGCCGCACCGCGTTTGCCTTGTCGACCAGCGTCACGCGCGCCGCTTGGCTCGGGGCGTCGGCCGTCTTCCGAGCGTCCGCTCGCTTGCGAGCCAGCTCGAAGGCGTAGCGACAGGCTCGCTCGCAGCCCTTCCAGGTGTAGAGGCCGTTCACGACAGCCACTTCGTCCGGCGTGTTCTTCTTCAGGTGGCCGCCGATCTGCGCGTAGATGCCCTCGGTGTTCTCTCGGACGACGACGAAATCGATATCGTCGGGCCCCTTGCCCTTGAGCGGGCAGAGGTGCTCGGAGTAGAGCCTGATGGGCCGGAGGTTTACGTAAAGATCGAGCCCGAACCGAAGTCCGAGGATCACCGAGCGCTCAACGAGTCCGGCCTCGACGTCCGGATGCCCGATCGCCCCGAGCAACACGGCGTCCAGCTCCCTCCATTCTCCGATCACATCGTCCGGCACCAGCTCGCCGGTCCTCAGATAGTGCTCCCCGCTGTAGGGATACTCGACAAGCTCGTACTCGAAGCCCTCGAGCTCGGCTGTCGCCTCGAGCACCTTGAGGCCTTCTGCGGCGACTTCCGGCCCGATGCCATCTCCGCCCAGCACTCCGATCTTGTATCCGCCCACCGTTCCGTCCCTTCGTTCGATCTTTCGTCGAATCCTCAGCCGATTCTGCGGGCCGAGCCGTGAGCGATCGGCTATAGATCCGGCAGTGTGGTTTGTCGGCCCGCGTTCTCCTCCACCAACCAATCGTACAAGGGCTGGAAGTACTCGACCATCGGCTGTGCGTCCAGATCGCGTCCCGTCGTCTCCATCAGCACTTCCGGCCAAGGGCGGCTCATGCCGGGCGCCATCACCTCGCGCAGGAAGTCGCCCACTTCGGTGCTTCCCCAGTAGTTGGTCTCGTGCGGATCCTGCTCGAGGATGTTCCTGGCGATATGGTCATGCATCTGAAACAGGAGAGCCCTGGAAAGGGCGTAGTCGTAGTACTGCGCCGCGTCGTCGCTGATGTGCGTCTTGCTCAGCGCATCCGCGTACTCCTCGCCGCGAGGCTCCGGCGGTGCGACGCCCTGGTACTTCTTCACGAGCTCCCACCACTTCTCGTTGAAGCGCTCGGGCGGCAGCTCGTCCATGTAGAGAGCGGCTTCGAAGCGCGTCATGGTCCCCGCGCCCCAGGGCATGGAAACTACGTGGCTGAGGGCCTCCTTCAGCAGCTGAGCCGTTGCATCCACGTCCGCATCGGCCGAGACGAGCCCTCGGCCGACCAGGAAAGGACGTTGGAGCGAGGCAAGGCCCATGAGGCTGCCGATCGCCTCGTGATAGCCTCGGTTCGCTCCTCGCCGCAGCAGAAGCGGCACGTCGGGCGTGCTGTAGGTCATGTAGTAGTAGATGTGGCCAAGCTCGTGCAGCGTAGTCTCCCACCATTCCGAGTTCGGCTCGACGCTCATCAGCGATCGGATGTCGTCGGCCCGGTTCAGGTGCCACGCCGAGGCGTGCGTGTTCTTCTTGTACGCGGCGTCCGGTGGTAGCGGATACAGGGAGGAGTTTTCCCAGAAGGTGCCCGGCAAAGGCTCGAATCCGAGGCTCAGGTAGAAGCCCTCTCCCTGCTGCACGATCCACTCGGCCGTCTGCTCCTCGAGCATCGGGTCCGGGTCCAGTCCCTCCACTGACACGAGCGCGCTCCAGTCCTGCGCCCAACGGTTCGGCAGCCAGTGGGCCGGTATGAGCTCCGGAACAGGCTGATCGTACCTTGCGGCGAGCTCGTGACGGACCCACGTGTGGAGCTCCCGGTAGAGAGGTCGCAGCTGTCGGACGAGCGTCTCTGCGAGCTCGAGCATCTCGTCCGGCGGCACGCCATACTCCGAAACCTGATATGTGAAGTAGTCGGGGTATCCAAGCGCTTGGACCGTCTCGTTGCGCAGGCGCTGCAACCGGACGATTCCCTGCTTGAGCGCCGGGCCGACCTCCTTGGAAGCCTCCCAGACGGCGCGCCTCTGATCCAGGTCCTCGGAGGTTCGAAGAAGGCCTCCGCCGCGATTCGCTCGGAAACCAGATCCGGCACGGTGCCCGGGAACTGCGCCGCCCGGTAGGCCATCACCGCCAACTGTGCGGTCTGCAGCGGCGTCAGTCGATCGCGCTGCGCCAGCAGCTCGCTGACGCGCTCGATGTTCTCGATGCTCCCCTCGAACTCGGCCTGCGCCTCCCGCGCTCGCCGGTAGCGAGACGCGTTCGCGGTGTCGCCTTCCACGATGTGTGTGTTGAGCGCCCAGCTGGCGAGCGACGACTCGTAGTAGAGGTCCTGGAACGTCTTCGTATACTCGGCGAGAAACTCCGCCGCCTCTCGCTGAACCTCGTTCAGCGGCTGCGGATCCTGCACACCGTTCCCGGTTTCCTCCGCCGCCCCGCAGGCGGCGAGCGCCCCCAGGAGAGGGAGGAGCCAGGCTGCTGTCGATCTTCGCATACATACCTCACATCTGAGTCTCTCGTGGCTCGGTAACTTATCGTCGGAACCGTGGTTTGCGCTCCCTCGCGGGGGCGACCCAGATTGACCGGCCATGGACCTCAACACGCTGATCCTCTTCGTCACGAGCCGCTGCAACGCCCGTTGCGGAACCTGCTTTTACTGGCAGGAGCTGAACCAGGCGGGCGACCTCACGCTCCAGGAGCTGGACACCCTCAGCCGTACCATGCCGTCGTTCAACCAGCTCTGGCTCTCCGGGGGCGAGCCAATGATGAGAAAACGGCTCAATGAGATCGTTCGAATGTTCTACGATCGCAACGGCGTGCGCACGTTGAACCTGCCGTCGAACGGGCTGTTTCGGGACCGCCTCGTCGAGCTGGCGGCGGTCGTCACCAAGGAGATGCCCGATCTCAAGGTCAACCTGAACATCGCACTCGACGGATTCCGGGAAACGCACGACCGACTCCGGGGCGTCCCAGGCAACTTCGACAAGGCGATCAACGCGGTCGAGGCGCTCTACGGCGCCCGTGACCGAAATCCCAACATCCGATTGCACATCAACTCGGTCATCACGGGTGACAACATCGAGGAGCTCGAGGAGCTCGGCTGGTGGCTCATCGAGAACCTCGAGCTGAACGGCCAGTACTTCCAGATCATCCGGGGCGATCCGAAGGATCCCGACCTAAAGACGGTGGATCGGGCGCGGCTCGGGAGGTTCTATCAGGCGCTCAAGCCGATCCACGAGCACTACGGCCAGAAGCTGGCGGACCGGAACGGCGGCAGCGTCAAGGGCTGGCTGAACCGGCTTTACTATACCCAGACCCTCTTCTTCTACTACACCGTACAGGAGGAGAACCTGGAAAGCTCCAACCCGTGGCCGATGCCCTGTACGGCCGGCCAGTCGATCCTGGTCGTCGACTACAACGGGGACGTGCGCGCGTGCGAGCTTCGCGGCAAAGTCGCCAACCTGCGCGACGTCGGATGTGATTTCGGTCGGATCCATCCATCTCTGGCCATGAAGCGCGAGATCCGGCAAATCGTCGAGGACCAGTGCTGGTGCACGCACGTCTGCTTCATTCACGACAGCGCACAGACCAATCGTCGCGTGCAGCTGTACGACATCCCGCTGCGTCGTAAGGTCGTCTGAGTCCCATCCTCTCCACGCTCGTCGAGATATTCACCGTCCTCGCGGCGGCCTCTTTCGTGGAGTCGCTCCTGGCGCTCGGCGGCGGTTTCCGGTTCCGCCGTGCGTTTCGCGCCGCGGCAACGCTCACTTCCAGCCAAGAGCCATCGCTCACCCTGTTCCTCCCTCTCCGGGGCATCGACCCGGGGCTGGAGGAGAACCTGAGAAGCTTCTTCAGGCAGACGTACGGCGATCATCAGATAGTGCTGGTGACCGACCGCCGAGAGGACCCCAGCTTCGCGGTAGCTGGGCGGATACGAAAAGAATTTCCCGACACACCCTCCCGGCTCCTCGTGGCGGGACCGGCCGAAGGACGGGGCCAGAAAGTGCACAATCTGCTCTTCGCGCTCGACCACGTTCGGGACGAGGATCTGGTGCTCGCTTTCGGGGACTCCGATATCCGTCCGTCGCCCTCATGGCTCGGCAGCCTGGTGCGCCCGCTGGCCAACCCGGCAGTTGGCGTCAGCACGGGTTTCAGGTGGCATGTCCCGCAGCGAGGCGGGTTCGCTTCGGTACTCCGCTCGGTTTGGAACGCGGGCATCACGTCGCTCATGGCAGGCCGGCGACCGCCCTTCGCCTGGGGAGGCGCCCTCGCGCTGCGGCGCGAGGTGTTCGAGCGGACGGGAGTCCGTGAGCGCTGGCAGGGATCGCTCAGCGACGACTACGCCGTGACGCGCGCGGTCGAGGAGAGCGGGCTGTCCATCCGCTTCGAGCCCCGCTCACTCAGTTTTTCGCACGAGGACTGCTCTCTCCGACAGCTTCTCGACTGGAGCTTTCGGCAGTTGGCGATTACCCGCGTCTACCGGCCCGAACTGTGGCGCGCCGGACTTGTCGGAGAGACGTTCGCCAACCTCACCCTATGGGGAGGACTGGTTGTCGTCGGTGTGGCGATCGGCAGATGGCTGACGGCTGAGAGTGGCCCGTCCTCTCTAGCCCAGCCGCTTCTTCTTGGCGGCCTATTGGTCGCTGCATACGTCGTACGGGGAGTGAAAGCCGGCATACGGCTACGAGCGGTCGTCGAGCGCTTTCCGGAGGAGACGGCCGGTCTGCGGCGTTGGCGGCTGGCTTTCGTATTGGGAACTCCGATCGCGTCCCTAGTCACGCTGACGGGTCTCCTCCGCTCGGCCGTCACGCGGGAGATCCGCTGGCGCGGCATCCGCTACCGGATGGTCTCTCCGACCCGTACCGAGATCCTCTCCCACGATCCGCCGGCGGCTCGGCGGGAAGCCGGTTAGCCTCCGGTCGATTCCAACTCCGTCAGGAGCTGAAGGGCGCCCTGGTCGTCGGGCCAGGCCTGAACGAGCCGGCGCGCGTATTCGACGGCCTCGGGGAGCTCCCGCCGGTCGCGGTGGAACGTGGCCAGACCGACGAGCAGATCACGGTCCCAGGGAGCTCGTCCGAGCGCATCCACCAGCACGTCGATCGCCTCGGCCGACCGACCTCCCGAATTGAGAGCAACCGCGTATACGAAGGCGAATCGCCGGTTGTCGGGAGCCAACCGAGACGCCTCCGCCAGCGCATCCAGCGCCTCAGCGCCGCGCTGCTGGCGCGCATAAGCGAGGCCCAAGGCATGGTGGAGGGTCGGCTCCTCGGGCGAAACGGCAATTCCCTGGCCGAGGATCTCCTCTACGTCCTCTTCTCTACCCTGCGCCCTGTACAGGTCGGCCAGATTCACGTACGCCGGGACGAAGCCCCGCCCGAGCTCCATGGCCGTGAGGAGCTCCCCTTCGGCCGCCGCTAGATTCCCGCGGCTGGCTTCCAGTAAGGCGAGGTTCACGTGGGAGGCCGGATGATCGGCGTTGGCGAGTTGAGCATCCACGTACTCCCGGATGGCTCTCTCGACCAACACGTTCTGGGCCGGCCTCAGGGCCGATGCGGGTGCCGCTGAAAGCACCCGCGCAGCCTCTAGCCGAACCGCTCTCACCGGGTCATCCAGAAGCGGTGCGACGGGCCCGACCCTCCGGTCGGGCTGGAGTGCCTCCATCGCTCGGACAGCCGCCGCTCGAACGAGCGGATCCGGATCGCCGAGCGCACGCGACAGAACCTCGAACGAGCCAGCCGATCCGTACTGGGCCAGGAGGGAGACCGCCGTAGCCCTCACGATAGCGGGCGCGGTCTGATCTCCGGCCAGGGCTCTCAGGCCCGCTTCGCCGGAAGGCCTCCCTTCCCTGCCGGCCGCCAGCACCCACCCGTAGTGCCTGGAGCCGATCGGCCGATCCTCCTCCTCTGAGCTCTGGGACGGATACCACTCGGCGACGGCTTCGGCCGCCCACTCGACCGACCGGTCGACGTGGCAGGAGGAGCATGCGTTGGGCGCTCCGATTGCCGCTGACAGATCCGGACGTGGGATCCGGAAGCTGTGATCACGGCGCGGGTCAACGACCATGTACGTCTTCGACGGCATATGACAGTCCACGCACGCTACCGTATCGGCAGCCGTGTCGACCGCCACGGAAACAGAGCCCGCTACGCCCGCCGAGTTCTCGGGCACTTCAGCCGACACGTCGTCCGACCGGGCTCCGTGGAAGTGGTGCACCACGGTATCGTAGGCATCCGCCCGGTGGCACCGAATGCACAGCGCGTTGCCCTCGGCGTGGAGCTTCAGGCTGTGCGCGTCATGGCAGTCCGTGCAGGTGACGCCGGCCGCGTACATCCGGCTCTGCAGGAACGAGCCGTAGACGTAGACCTCGTCGTCGATCTGTCCGTCCGCATGGTAGAGATCGGCGTCGAGAAGCGCGGGCAGATGGGTGTCGGCCAACGGCCTTCCGTGCTCGTAGGAGGGCGAGATCGTCGCGCGCCGGGAGTGGCATCGGCCGCACGCCTCGACCTGGACATCCGCCCCCGGCCTCGGATTCCTCCGGCTCGCAACCGTCTCGCCTTCCCCGAAGACCCACTCTGATCGGCCGGAGGAGAAATCTACGAGAAGTCCCATTTCGGCCGCCTCGAGATTCGCATAAGTGGACGGTCGACCCGCGTCATCCTCTGCTATCTCCTCCGCCCACGCGACGTGACCCGACCCCGGCCCGTGACAGGCCTCGCAGGACACATCCAGCTCGGCCCACTCCGTCTCGTAGCGACCTTCCTCCGGGACGTATCCCTTCCGCAGATCGGTGCTATGGCACTCGGCGCACATGTAGTTCCAGTTCTGCGCCAAGCCCGTCCAGTGGAGGACATCATCGCGACCGATCTCCTCCTCCGGATAGAGATGGAACCACCTCTGACCGCCCTCGTCGGCCGGTCTGGCATCCCACGCTACTCCGAGCGCCTGAAGCCGACCGCCGGGAAACCGCACGAGATATTGTTGTAGGGGTTCGACGCCGAACGTGTACGCGACCTGGTGTTCTCGAGGCTGGACATCAGCATCCCGGTCGCGGACGAAGTAGGCCGCGTCGCGCCGGAAGAAGTCGTACGTCTGGTCGAAGTAGGTGAAGGTCGCATCGCCAAAGTCGCCCAGCACGGTGGCTTCGGTCGCTTCCTGCATCGCCAGATCGTGGTGTGAGCCGCTCCATGTCTCCGCCGCGTCGGCGTGGCAGCCTGAACAGGACTCGCGACCGGCGAAGGTCGCGGCCTGGCGCGGCTCGTCAGCGGCTCTCTCTTCGGGTGAGCAGCCCTGCAGGATCACCAGCAGCACAACGGCCACGCCCGCCCGGGAACACGGGTAGCGGGAATCGCTCATCCGGTTGCCACGATCCCAACACCTTGAAACCACTGGTTCGGATCCAAGCCTATGGCCTCCCTCCTCGTTCTGAGCACATCGAACGTAATGGAACGGCCGGATCCATACTGGTGCGTATGGGTAGGTCCCGTCTCAAATAGTCGGACTTGGAAGGTTCACTGGGAAGAGGAGAGTGGGAAAACCATGTTTCGTATGAGATCGATGACAGTGGCCGCCGCACTGACCGTTGTGGTCTCGTCGGCAGCCTTTGGTCAGGGGAAGCTGGAGATCACGCCGATGGCAGGGATCTCCACGGCCGGCGGCGTCGACATCGGCACGCTAGCCACGGAATCCATTAGCATTGGTAGCGGCTTCACCTGGGGCGGTACGCTGGGCTACTACCTGTCACAGAATGTGCAGTTCGAGATCCAGTACGCGCGCCAAAACAGCACGCTGAGCCCCGATTTTCCGACGATTCCGGAATCCATCGGGCTGGGAATCGACCAGATTCTCGGAAACTTCCTGTTCGAGACGCAACTCGCCGGGGGCAGCCTGGCGCCGTTTCTCCTGGTGGGAGCGGGGGCCGCCATCTTCACGCCGGACAACAGCGACCTGCCGAGCGACATCGATTCGATCGATGGCACAACGCGGTTTCAGTGGGGAATCGGCGGCGGACTCAAGCTCTACCTCACCGACCGGGTCGGCTTCCGGTTTCAGGGAAGGTATAAGCCCACTAACGCCGGGTCGCAGCCCGAGTGGGTCTGCGGAATCTGGACCTGTGGCGTTGTCGAAGGCACTCAGTTCCTGAACACGGGCGAGTTCATGGGTGGCCTGATCATCCGGATCTAGTTCGGCACGGAAGCTTCGCCGCGGCGAAGCAAGTTGCCCCAGGGGCGGCCTCGCGGCCGCCCCTTTTTTTCAGCCAGCCCCTGTTTGGATCCCTTCTCACCCCGCATCATACATTGGCAAATCGGGAACTACCTCGGCTCGTTTCCATCCAATCCGGAGAGCGAACATGCGGACTCTCGGCGGCATTTTCCTGATTCTCGCAGGGATCTTGGCGATCGCCATGCCGTTCGTGGCTGGCGGCGTCACGATTCTCACCGTCGGGCTGCTGATGATCCTGGGAGGCTTCATCGAGATCGTTCACGCTTTCGGCCGACCGGGATGGGGGCAGCGAATCACCTGGCTCTTCCTAGGCGTTTTGATGGTGCTCGCCGGATTCGTCGTAGCGGGACACCCGGTACTCGGCCTCGCGTTTCTGACGCTCGCCCTCGCTGCCTATTTCATCGTCGAAGGCGTCATCAAGCTCTTTTATGCCTTTCAGATCGATGAGGGACGCAGCTGGTTGGTGCTCGGCGGGATCGTGGCGCTGCTGCTCGGGATCCTTCTGTGGAGGCAGTGGCCCTTCTCCGGCGTCTGGGCCGTCGGCACGCTGGTGGGCGTGCATTTCCTGTTCGACGGGTTCTCGCTGCTGAGCTCCGGAGAAGAATAGCCGCCGCGACGGATCTGCCGAGCCGGCTACCAGGCGATTCCGTAGTCCTCGCCGTGATGGCTGGAGCCGCCCCACATGGTGCCGTTCTCTCGATCGAAGTAGATCGCGTTGATCGGCCCGGACGTGCGCTCCTGGAAAGTCAGCTCGTAGCCCATCTCGCGTAGCTCGGCCCGCACCCACGGCGGCACGTCTTCCTGGAGGAGGAGGCGGCCGGGCTCCGAGGGGTGATCTCGGAAAGAGCCCTTCATCTGGTAACTGTTGATGTTGGGCGCCTCCGCGGCCTGCTGCACGTTCATCTCCCACTCCACCATGTTCAGGAAGAACTGAAGCAGGTTCTGATCCTGGGTGTCGCCTCCCTGCACGGCAAAAGACAGGTACGGTTCGCCATCTTTGAGGGCCATTCCGGGCGTCAGCGTCGCCCGCGGACGCTTGCCGGGCTCCACGACGTTGTACGGATTCTCGCTCTCGTCGAGCACGAAGCTCTGCGCGCGCTGGCTGATCCCGACGCCGGTACGCCCGGCGATCACCGCAGGCACCCAAGCGCCGCTCGGGGTCACCGACACGACCCAACCTTCTTCATCCGCCGCCTGGATCGAGGTCGTCCCGAGGTTGAACGACTCCGCCAGCGCCCGCATCGCCATCTCCCGTGCGCGATCCGCAGCGACGCCCGAGCTGGAAGTCTCCAGGGTCACCGGCTTCGTGGTTTTCCAACGCTCCAGGTGGTGCAGGTACGGATTCGTCCCTCCTTGGTACGGGTAGGGATCTCCGGGTCCGACGTGCGGGTCGTTTCGCTCCCAATCGATCTGTCTCGTCCGCTCCCTCGCGTAGTCCTTCGAAAGCAGTCCGTCGATCGGCTCTTCGGGCGGATAGTACGGATCGCCGTAGTAGAAATCCCGGTCGGCAAATGCCAGGTTCATCGTCTGGTAGAGAGCGTGTATGTAGCGGGCCGTGTTATAGCCCATGGACCCGAGATCCAAGTTCTCGATGATGTTCAGGGCCTGGAGCATCACGGGCCCTTGCACCCATGTGGTCAGCTTGTAGACCTCGATGCCCTTGTAGTCGGCCTTGACCGGCTCTTCGATGTATACCTGCCAGCCGTCCAGATCCTCCATCGTGAACAGCGCACCCTGTTCCTGGGCGCCGCGCACGAACTCAGCCGCGATGTCGCCCCGGTAAAACCGATCGTAGGCGGCGTAGATCGCCTCCTCGCGGCTCTTGCCGGAAGCCAGCGCCTCCGCCTCGGTTTGCACCAGCTTACGCAGGGTCGCGGCCAGGTCGGGCTGCCGGAACATCTGCCCCGCCACGGGCGGCGCTCCATCGTTGGGCAGAAAAACGCCGCGCGAGTACGGCCATTCCTCGATCTCGGCACGCCCTCGCTCGATGCGTCGTATCGCCTGAGCCTCGATCGGATAGCCGTCGGCCATCTGGATTGCCGGCGCCAGTACATCGGCCAGGCTCAGCTCCCCGTACTCGGCCAACATCACCATCAGCCCCCCCGGCGTTCCGGGTGTGACCGCGGAGAGCGGGCCGGAATCAGGCGGATACTTCATACCGAGCTCCTGGAAGAACTCGGCCGTCGCGCCGGTCGGGGCGACTCCCAAGGCATTGATGCCGATGACCTTTCGGGCGCTCGGATCGTAGATCAGCGCCTGCGTCTCGCCTCCCCAGCCGAGCACGTCCCACATCGTGGCCGTGGCCGCGAGCATGGCGCAGGCTGCATCCACCGCGTTTCCACCCTTCTGAAAGGTCATCGCCCCAGCCGTGGCGCCGAGCGGCTTGCCGGTGATGGCAACCCAGTGAGCGCCCTGGAGGGCCGGCTTGGCCGTCTGCTGAGCGGGAAGCAGGCCGGGGTCTCCGAAGCCGAGGACGAGCAGCAACGGCCAGATTCGGGGGATCGGAGCTCGCTCGAGGACGCGCACAGTGCCTCCTTTTTGCCGTGACGGCTGGCAGACCGAAGATCTTCCTGGGGTGCTTCTCGGGAGCCTCAAGGGACGAGCGGCCGACTGTCCTCCGACGGAAGGATGATCGCCGGCACGCCGCTACGCTCGAGCTCCTCGTTGAACGCCGGGACCTCCGTATCGAACAGCTCGCGCAGCCGGACTCGCAGCGTGGCCCACTGGGCGTTCAGGTCGTCGAGCCGCTCGTAGGCGCCTGCCGTCGGCCGGCCTTCGGGCCCACCGAAGCTGTAGTTGTCGACCCCATTCACGAAGGCGTAGAGCACGAGATACTGGTTGTCCAACTTGGGCGGGTAGCGGAGCGCATCCTGGTTGCTCTGGTTCTTCACCTGACGCAGGTCCTCCTCGACGGCCGTGAGTGCCGCCGCCAGCGAGTCGGCGCTCAACTTCAGTTGCGCGGGATAGCCTGCCTCGGCTAGGCGCTCGCCGAGGTCGCTCAGCTGCTCTCGCACCGTGCCGATCGCGCGCGCGGCGTCGTAGATTCGCGAGGCCGAATCGCGGATCGCCATCCCCAGCCGAAGCTGTTCTTCGTAATCCGCCTGCGTCACGCTCGTGAGACGCGGATCGGCCTGCACCTCGAGGAAACGGGTTTGCGACTCATCGCCGGCCGTGAGCGTTATGCGATAGCTGCCCGGCGGCGCCTTCACCCCACCGCTGTAGCCGGAGATCACCGCTCCCTTGAGCACCTCCGGGCCGTCGTAGGTGAGATCCCAGCTCATCCTGTTCATCCCGGCCTTCGCCGGGATCCTCACCATCCTCTCCTCATCGGCCCGCGCCGAATCGCTCGTGAAGGCTCGAACGAGTCGGCCATCCGAGTCCTGAATCCGTACTTCTACGGCGCCGGCTGGCGGCGCGGCGAAGTAGTAGTGAATCAGGGCCTTTCCGGGGAGCGGCTCCGGCGCCCATTCACCGCGAGCCTGCAGGCTGTCGGCGTTCGACCCCCGGGTGGCGTTCCGCGGCGCGAAGAGATGCATGGCCGAGCCCGCCACATCGGCGTCGAGCTGACGGAGCGGCGTCAGATCATCCAGGATCCAGAAAGAGCGACCCTGGGTGGCCAGGATCAGGTCGTCGTGGGCCACCCGCATGCCCGTGACCGGCGTGATCGGCAGGTTGAGCTGGAGAGGCTGCCAGCTCCGGCCGTCGTTGAACGACACGAACACGCCGAACTCGGTGCCCGCATAGATGAGCCCTTCTCGCCCAGGATCCTCCCGCACGGTGCGCACGGGAAAGTCGGCCTGGATCCCGTTGTTTCCCGAC
>JBDHGL010000022.1:0-39238 GCA_039589875.1 Gemmatimonadota bacterium | reverse complement strand
GTCGATCAAATCCTGCTTCGGGAAGCGGCTTGTCCCGTTGAACGCCATATGCTCGACGAAGTGAGCGAGGCCTTGCTGGTCGACATCCTCGAGCACGGATCCGGCGTTCAGCACGAGTCGCAGCTCGGCCCGATGTTCCGGCCGCTCGTTCACCCTGATGTAGTAGCGAACGCCGTTCGACAGCGTGCCTACGGTGACCAGAGAATCGATCGGAAGCGGGGTGGTCAGGTCTGCCGCGGCCGACTCGTCCTGGGCCCCGGCCACGAGCGGCGTTACCGGTACGAAGAAGCCCGCGACCGCGGCTCGGAGCAAGAACCTGATCGGCACGCTCATCGCCCTGCGCCGATCGGGCTTCCGGGTGGAGGCTCGACGACCTCCGGCGACGGCCGCGCCTGGATATGCCGATCGAAGAAGCGCTGGATGTCGTTAGCCAGGGCCAGGGAGTGCGCGGCCGAGTTGGTGTCGCCCACCCTTTCCGCCTCGCTGGCGGAAGCCCGCAACCAGTCAGCCAGGTCACCCAACTCGTACTCGGCGACAGCCCTGACCTGCGGCATGTCGGCTCGCGCCGCCAGCTCGATCAGTCGGTCCGCAACCACCCTCTCGACCGCTCGGCCCAGCTCCGCTTCGTATCCGCCCGATGCCCGCGCGCCGAAGGTGGAGGAGCGCAGCGAACCGATGACCTCGACCAGATCCGGCAGCGACGGGTCCCTGGCACCCTGCTGCACCAGGCGAGCCGCGCGCTCGTCATTCAAGATCAGCGACACGGCCAGATCGGCCGCCGCCGCGGCCGGCGCCACCGCGTCGAAAACGAGTCCCGTGTAGCGCGCGAAGAGCTCACGGTGCGGCCAGTAACGAAAGGGACGCGGCGGAATGGTCTGCAGCAGTGACTCGGGGATCGCCAACGCCGTAGGAGCCAGCGTACCGAGAACCGCATCGAGCGCCCGCCGCTGATCACTTCCCGAGAGGAAGCTAGGCGGCGACGTTCCGTCACCACGGAGGGAATAGGCGTAGTCCACGCCCCCGATCATCTTGACCGCGGCCTCCACCTGATAGCGATGGAAGAGGTAGAGGGGCACGAGCGCTTCCTCCAAGGTCGCCAACGGCATCCCGCTCCGGATCGCCCGCTCTCCGAATCGCTGGAGGGCTGCGCTGCGCACACCCATCACGCGATCCAGCTCGTCGGCCGCATCGGCTCCGTTGTCCCACAGATGGGCCTGCGGATGCGAGCTGCCTCTAGGCCGAGCATCCTGATCGCTCAGGTACGTGATCCCCCGGTCCCGGGCGTCGGTCAGGACGCCCTCCAGTGCCGCGGCTTCGTCGGTCCCCTCCGGGAAGTCCGAGTAGCCGTATGCAATCGCCACCCGGTCCCACTCCCCGAGACCCACATCGTACGCGTCATCCAGCTCCGGCCTCCCATCCTCGCCGAGCCGAACGAAGGGGTGGGGATAGTCCATGACCGATGCTCGTCCCTGAGCGCTGGCGATGTAGTTGTGGGCGAGTCCGAGCGTGTGCCCGACCTCGTGCGCCGAGAGCTGCCGTATGCGAGCCAGTGCCATCTCGGCGAGCTCGGGCACGTCGCCCGGCACCTCCTCTCCTGTCTCGTACGGCGAGAGAAGAGCCTCGGCGATCAGGTAGTCCTGGCGCACCCTGAGAGAGCCCAGCGTGACCTGCCCCTTGAGAATCTCCCCCGTTCGCGGATCGACCACGGAGCGTCCGTTGCTCCAGCCTCGCGTCGAGCGGTGCACCCACTGTATGACGTTGTATCGGAGATCCATGGGGTCCGCGCCTTCCGGAAGGACCTCCACCTGGAAGGCATCACGGTATCCGGCGGCGTCGAAGGCATCGTTCCACCACCGAGCCCCGTCCAGCAGGGCCGACCGCACCGGCTCCGGAGTTCCCGGGTCCAGGTAGTAGACGATCGGCTCAACGGGCTCGCTGATCTCTGCGGAGGGATCCCTCTTCTGCAACCGGTGCCGCGCGATGAGGCGCGTGACGAGCGGCTCTCCGAGGGGCACCGCGTAGTCCACGTAGTCGATTCCGCCGTAACCGGCTCGCGGGTCGGCGCGCCTCGGCTCGTAGCCACCGTTCGGAAGCTCTACGAAGGAGTGGTGCTGACGCACCGAGACCGCGCGCGGGCTGGGGGCCACCGAGCCGACCCATCGACCGGCCGAATCTGCCGTGAAGGTGAGGATCACTTCCGCTTCACTGTTCTTCGGAAACCCCTTGGTTCGTGGCAGGTATATCGTGCTCCTCGAACGGTCCAACGAGTACTTGCCCTGCTTGTTTTGGCCGAGCCGACGCACGACCCCATGATGATCGTGGATGAGAAAGTCGGTCGCATCGACGAGAACCCGCCCGTCCGTCTCAGCCGCGACCTCGAAGCCCCAGAGAATCGAAACGGCGAACGCGTCCTCGACAGCGATGCGCTCGGCTTCGTTGTCGGAGAGCGCTCGGTAGCGATAGTTCGGCTCGACCATCAGGACCCTGGGACCGACGCGCCGGAAGACCACGACGTGGCTGGCCCCGAGCTGGCCCCTGTCGAGACCTATGTCGTTCGATCCGATACCGGCTGCCAGCGAGCCGTAGTGGAGGATCTCCTCATCGAAGCGTGCGATCTCGAGCCAGAGCTTCCCGGTCGCCTCGTCCCAGAAGAGCGGCAGGAAGCCGTCCAGTTCCAGCATGTCCGCTGTCTTCTCTTCAACCGTGGGCAAGCCCTTCTCTTCCTGGTCACCCCGCGCCTGCTGCGAGGCGGTGGGCTCGGCCGCGGCCGGTGCTGCTCCGATCGTGATCGAAGCCGAAGGGAGCACGGCCACAACGAGCGTCTTGGCGCAGGAGCGCACGAACGGTGTCCAACGGCCCATCACGGTCCTCCTGAGGTCCGGGTTCTCCATGGCGATTCCCTCTGCTCAGCCATCATAGCGAGCCAGGACTACCTGGTCGACGAACGAACCCCGGAACCCTGGATCTCTCTCTTTGTTATTCTCAGTGAGCATCAGCTGGCGCGTGGATAGGGCGGACCTGGAGGACCGAGCTTTCCCTCAGACGAACCGATGACATCCGAATCATGACTCATGCGCCGCGGGGGGCAGCGGGATTTCTACTGATCACCCTGCTCACGCCCGGCTGTTCGAACGACGCGACGGGCCCGGACTCGGAGGGGGCGGGAGATGCGCCGTTCGTGGATTTCAGTGAGATCGCTCTGCAAGCAGCCGACAGTCTCGCCAATCTCGATATCTACATCGGTCCCTGCGACGGGGGCTGTGGGAGAGTCACACGGCATCCGGCGACCGACGTGCACCCCGCTCCTTCGCCCGACGGCGCGCGGATCGCATTTCAGTCCGACCGAGACGGCAACTGGGAGATCTATCTGATCGACATCACCCAGAGCGACGATCCCGTGAGGCTCACCGACGACCCCGCGGCGGACACGAGGCCGACCTGGTCGCCGGATGGCAGCCGAATCGCCTTCGCCAGCGAGCGCGGGGGGGATCGCGACATCTACGTCATGGACGTCGACGGAAGCGCTCCTGAGACGAGATTGACCGATCTGGGGAGCAGCGCCAACGACCCGGCCTGGTCGCCGGACGGATCGCGGATCGCGTTCAGCACGGTGGACGAGACCGGCTTTCGGCAAATTTACGCTGTGAGCGCCGACGGAACGGTCACCGAGGCTCTCACGGACGCAGCCCTACCGAGCCACAGCCCGGCCTGGTCGCCCGACGGCGAGATGATCGCCTTCTCTCGCCAAGACGCGATATGGACGATGAGCAGCGACGGAACGAATCCCATACTGTTCGCCCAGGTCGAAGAGACCTTTCTCGACCACCCGAACTGGTCGCCCGACGGAACGACCATCTTTTTCGATCTCACAGCGGGACCTGACGAGACGACCGAGGGGATCTACTCCAAGACGGTCGGCGGTGGAGGAAGCATCGTGCGCTTCCCTGTTCCGCTCGAGATCCGTCGTCCAGCACAGCCGGCTAGCTTTCAGCGATCTCTCCAGCGCTAGAAGACGCCCGATCTCTCCAGCGCCGAACGAGGTCAGGGGCGCTCGGACCGAGGCACCCGCAATCCAACAAGACGGAGCGACAACAGATGACGCTTAACGACCGGCAGGTCGCGCTTTGCGAGACCAGCACCTGGGATTTCTCGGACCTGAGTGCCCTGTTCCTCAACTGCACGCTGAAGCGATCGCCCGCCCTCTCCCACACGCAGGGTCTGATCGACATCTCGCGCGCAATAATGGAGAAGAACAGCGTCGCCACTGAAGAGTTGCGTCCGGTGGACTCTCACCTCGCCACCGGGGTGTACCCGGACATGACCGAGCACGGCTGGGCGCAGGACGACTGGCCCGGCATCTACGAGAAGGTCAAAGCAGCCGACATCCTGATCATCACCTCGCCGATCTGGCTGGGCGAGAAATCTTCGGTGTGCACGCAGGTGATCGAGAGGCTCTACTCGACGTCAGCCGATCTCAACGAGCACGGCCAGTACTCCTACTACGGCCGGGTGGCCGGGACCCTGATCACCGGAAACGAGGACGGGGCGAAGCACTGCAGTATGAACATCCTCTATTCGCTGCAGCACATCGGCTACGCAATCCCGCCGCAAGCAGACGCGGCGTGGCTCGGCGAAGCCGGCCCGGGCCCGTCCTATCTGGACGAAGGATCAGGAGGGCCCGAGAACGACTTCACCAACCGAAACACGACCTTCATGACCTGGAACCTCCTCCACCTGGCGCGGATGATCAAAGACGCGGGAGGGATTCCGGCACACGGGAACCAGCGCTCTGAATGGGATGCCGGTTGCCGCTTCGACTACCCGAACCCGGAGCACCGCTAGCAGCTCAGTCCGGTCGTTGGCTGCTCGGAGCGGGCGAGTCAGTCGTCAGAGACCTCGACGACCATCTCGATCTCGACCGTCAGGCCAAGCGGCAGAGAAGCCATCCCCACGGCAGCCCGGGCGTGCCTGCCTCGCTCGCCGAAGACCTCCACCATGAGGTCCGAAAAGCCGTTGATCACCTGGGAGTGCCCGGTGAAGTCTTCGGCCGAGTTGACCATCCCGAACACCCGGATGATCCGTTCCACTTTCGACAGATCTTCGATCTCGCCCTTGAGCGACGCCAGCATGCAGATCCCGGTGCGTCGGGCGGTTTCGTAGGCCTCTTCGATCGTCCGGTCCTGCCCGACCCTACCCTTGTCCCGGTCGGTGAGCTCGCACGGGCCGTGGCCGCCGAGAAAGACGAGATCGCCGGTCCGAACCGCCCTGACGTAGTTGGCGATCGGAGCGTAGGGCGTCGGAAGCTGGATGCCCAGCTCCTGGAGCCTTGCTTCAGGAGTACGCGCTTCTTGCCCAAACCCGTGAGCCGGCAGGGTGAGCAGGACAAGCAGAACGGATAACGAGATTCGTTGCACCTGTGGCCTCCGCGACATGATGTAAGAAGGGGTGGTCCCCGAGGAACCACCCCATGATGTCGTCTGAAGCGAATCGCGCCAGGGGCTACGGGCCGCCGCGCTCCGTCAGCACGGTCCTCTTTACTCGACCAGCCGGAGCGTCTTCAGCGTGGTCCCGGTGTTGGGACCGGGCACGAGCCCGTCATCGCATCGCGTGAACCGAACGTAGACGTTGTACTGTCCGGGCGGTCCATGACCGTTCGGGGTGGGGTTCAACGAGTTCGCGATGTAGTAGGTATCCGCAACCTTCTCGATGAACACGCACTCCCAGCGGATGATTTGCGCCGGGTTCGTCGAACTCGTTGCCGTCGTCGGATCGATCACCGGAATCGCGCGATGCCGCTTTTCGAAATCGAGGCTGGTCGGGTCCATACAGCCGCTTCCGTTAGCCATGCACTCGTCCACCGGGTCCCAGTTCCAGTTGTCGCCGCCGTAGTTATCGACGAGGTCCTTGAAGGCCTGTAGCACGGTCGACTGCACGTTGCCGGTCTCGGGATCGATCCAGTCCCCTTCGGCCAGCGCGATGATGTTGTCCGGGTCGGGGCATCCCTCCACCCAGTCGTTCAGATTCGAGGCTCCGTTGCTCCCGTCCGGCAGGTACCAGCATCTCCAGCCGTCGGAGTCGACGCACGGGCTGGCGTTGTACGACTCGATGCCGCCGGGCAGAACCAACGGTCCGGCGGGGCCGCCACCCTGATTCGGCGGCCCAGACTGGGTTTTGATCTCCAGGACCGCACCCAGGTTGATTGCCGCATCGTCACCCAGAAAGCCCGTAAACTCAGGGCCACTGTACTGCTGATGAGGCATTCCGGGCGGCACGGCACAGTTGGCCCAAGCCGGGCACTGGTTCCCCTTCGGCTTGGCCGGCTCGAACGGTTCGTACTTGTCGCCGTCGGTGGGATCCAATCTCTGGTTGTTCGGGTTCGGACCGTTCGGGTTGTCGACCCAGCGATCCGGGATCGCGACCGGGAGCGGGCAGACGCCGACGCCGGCCGACACGGCTTCGGCCGCCGCGACCGTCGCCACGTCTACGAAATCCTGGCCCATGATGCGGGCGAAGATCGTCTGAATCGCGCTCCCACGAGCCGCCTCGTTGCGTACCCGCACCCGCACCTTGAACTCCGACATGATGACGTCGATGTCCTGAATGCTGTCCACGTAGGTGTTCTGATCGCCGACGTTGTTCTGCCGGGCGTACTCGAGCGCCCAGGCCCGCGGGCGGTCGGCATCGGTCGGAGCGGTAATGAACGAGGCGGCGCCCGCCAGGGCGGCAGCATCCGCCACGCGCTGTGATTCGGTCCGGCGGCCGAGCAGCATCCCGACATCGACCACCAGCGCGACCATACCGAGTAACACGAAGATCCCGATCGCCGTCAGCGCGAGGACGGCTCCGCGCTCCTCGTTCCATCGGTCGATAACTCGCCTACCAAAAGCTGACTTCACATGCATGTCACGACTCCATCAGACCCAGGGCGAGCGGGATCGCCCGACGACAAGTTGGCGGGTAGCGCGGCTGGGCGGTGGGTCCCGGCGGCATTCGCGCCGCTCTCAGCGACGCGCGGGTTTGCCTCCCCGCATTCGTAGGCCCTCAAAAAGAACTGAGCGCGCGAGCACAGGCAAGAGTTGGGAGGCTGCTACAGTGGGGGTTCAGCGCATGAGCAGCATTTCACATCATGCTATTGTTGCTGCAGTTAGCGCTGTTGATCTTACTCGTATTCTATCTGTTATTCTCTTTTGGTGACGACGGGTATGAACCAGGTAATGAAGAGCGCCGCAACGAGGATCTCGACCACAGCTTTACCGCTCCGCAGAGATACCGGCCTTCAAACGGGCTGAGAACCTACAATCAGCGCCTATTCCCTACGCAACTGTATGGAGGCCTCGAGTCCCGCCAGACTCGATCCGGCGGCGCCGAAACGCTACCCTTTCGTTCAAGCGGCTGGTCCCCGAAACGACACTAGGAGGTCGGATGAGTGAACACGTGTACAAGACGATCGATTTGGTCGGCTCTTCGGCCGTCGGCATCGAGGATGCCGTCGAACGAGCGCTGAAACGGGCTTCCGAGACTGTACGCCAGATGCGGTGGTTCCAGGTGACCGAGGTTCGCGGCGCGGTCGAGGGCGACCACGTCGGCCACTGGCAGGTAAGCGTCAAGGTCGGGTTCACCTTGGAAGACTAACCTGGCCGAGGAAGCTCAGTCGCCGAGGCTGCGCGCCTCCTCCAGCTCGGGTCGATCGCTCCCAGGGTCGACCAGTTCCAGCAGGTCGCTATAGTAGGCGGCGGCCGTCTCCATATCTCCTGAAGCCTGCGCAGCACGCGCGGCGCCGTAGATGCTGTTGAAGCGCCAACTGGCGTGCTCCAGCGAAATCTCGTACTGCTCCAGCGCCTCCACCGGACGCCCGAGCTTCATGAGCATGTCGCCCAGTTGCTCGTGTGCAGGCAACACGCGTCCCGGACTCAGCGAGCTCTTGTCCGTCTGATCCTCGAGCGCTGCCGCCGAACGCATCAGGCGCAGCGCTTCCTCGCCGTCGCCCTTGGCCAGGGAAAGCCACGCCGCTGCTTCGAGGCGCAGCACCTCGCTCGTGTTGCGCGCCCAGACATCGGGGTCCTTCTGCAGTTCGGCCGCGATCGAGGTCACTCGTGCCAAATCTCTCTCGGAGCTCGCGATGTCCCCAATTCGAGCTGCGCCGACCGCGCGCGCCCAATAGCGCAACGCGATCGCAGCTCGGACCTCGTAGTTGCCCTCAACCCCTTCGGCCTCTCGCGGCGGAGCCAGCGCAGCGGCTTCTTCCCACCGGTGCCGCTCCATCACGTAGCGCACGGGAACCGCTCCCGCATTGAACGCCGTAACGCCATTGCGCCAGTTCAAGTCGAGCGATTCGATATGCTCGAGCACCTCTCGAGCCTTCTCGTTCCGTCCCTGCTGTAGGTAGGCGTAGGCGAGGTAGTCCAACGAGTGCATCTCCTGCAGCTGCGCCTGGACGGGTGTTCCGAAGCGCTCCCCTCGTTCTCGGGCCGCGCTCGCCGACCGCACGTTGGCGTCGATCGATTCATCCCACATCCCCTCCTGGGTGAAGATGTGCGACGACATATGCAGCGCGTGCGCGAGGGACGGCGCGATCTCCAGGTATCGGTGCGCTGCCTCCACCGCTCTCTCCGCCAGCGGGGGATAGTCGTAGCTGTGGATGATGTAGTGGGCGAGGCCCGGATGATTCGGCATGTCCGCGAACCGCTTTTCGAACATGGCCCCCGTTCGGTTCTGGGTCGCGTAGGTCTTGTCGGTCGGGTCCGCGTTGCTGAGGATCGCCAGTCCGTAGAAGATCTCGGCTTCCACATCCTCGCGAAGCTTCTCGTGCACCTCCGCCATGGCGTCTTCGTAGACGCGAGCTCGCGTGCCATGGTCTAGCGCTTCGTAGTTGCGGTAGAACGCAGCGATCGCGTCGATGTAAGCTCTCTCTCGTTGCGTCTGGGAGAGCGTTGAGGCTCGATCGGCCGCTGCGTGACCGAGCTCCAGGTCACGCTGCGTGGGCGGCGCCCACAGCGGATGGTAGTAGGTCATCGCGATGCCCCACTGGGCCATGGCGCAATCGGGGTCTCGGCCGGCGATCGCCTCGAAAACCCCGCGTGACTCCGCGAACTCGAAGGAATGCAGCAGGGCCACGGCCTGGTCGAAGTCCGGCTGGACAGCATCGCTGCACGAGGTCGGAAAGCTGACCTCGCCCAGCACGTCGGACGGCTGGCCCGCTGCCGTACCGGAAGCAACCAGCCCGAATGCCAGAATGAGCGTCGAGACTCGGAACGACATGTTCGCCTTCATCTTGAGCATCCTCCCACCCATCAACCAATTTGCCCGTCTCCTCAGACAGACGAGCCGACCGCGCAATTGAAGCGGCCGAGGAGTCGCAGACAACCGGCGACACATTCGCACGAATCCTGCAGATAATACCGTCTCTGAACAGCCGATTTCCTTTCGGTCGCGCCGCCCTTCCGCCAGCCAACTGGCCTGCGCCCGACCGAGGAGCCCAAGGAACCGGAGGTACGCAGTCGTGAAAATGTCTCCGAAACGGAATTCTTTTCCAATCGAACCGCTATCATGGTGCGCCTTCGCATGCGCTGGTTGATCGTTGCAGCCGTCGTTCTGGTTGGGGGGGTGCTTGCCGAAGCGCTGACCGAACGGAGCATCTTGCTACCGGCCACCGCCGTGGCGGCCGACTGGCTAGCTCAACCGGTCCGGGCTCCACTGGGGATCATGATCTCTCTCCCCCTGCTTGGCGCATGGCTCTACGCCTTTCGCAGATGGCGAAAAGAGCAACCGCGACTCGAGCACTACACCAGGGACAAGATCGGCGGGGTAATCTGGGAGTGGGCCTGGGAATCCGAAATTCCATCGCCCCGAATGGACCCGATCTGTCCTCGATGCTTTGGGACGATGGCCGTGATGGCAGATCTCGCACAAACCGGCCAAGCGGAGCCAGCACCCGACCGCGCCACTTGCCGCTGCGGCTTCGAGAAAACGATCGGGATAGGCGGCAACTATATGAGCGACCTCTTCAGGGTGGAGGTCGACCGGCGCGTGCGCATCGGTTATTGGCAGGAGGCACTGGAGCGATGGGGTCGCCGTGGACACCCGATCCCGGAGATGGATCTTCGCCCTCTGCGATCTCCAGCCGAGGCTCAGCTCGGCGCGCCCTGATCCCTCGAGGCTAATCCCCTCGGTCGGCCCTAGACCACGGGTAGAGCACAAGCGGCAGGAGTAGCGATACTTACGGGCTAACGGCGTCTACCTCGCAACGTCGCAGCCTCCTCCCTTTCGCTGCACTATGCGAACTCTTTCTCACGATCGACCCTCTCAAGAGCCAGCCTCACGACTCCACAATCGCCCTACCCGCAGCGGCTTACGTCCGATTCGCCGTGCACGGCACGCTCCGTGACCATCGGAGCGCGCGGAAGACAGGCGCTCAAACCGCAAGGAGAGAAGATCATGGCCAATCCGCAACCGGACAGCGTGCTGGACGCAAGCTTCGAAGCGGTCAAAGTCGAGCTCGAGAACACCGAGCGGGATATCGTGAAGCTGCGCGAGCGGACCGACAAGCTCCGCGTCGCCGTGGACGCACTTTCGGAGCTTCTCCCGGCCGGCAGCTAGGCCACCTCGACTCCAGCGAATCTGTTCCCCGCGGGCCGCCGAAGCGAGCGCGGCGGCCCGCGGTGAGCCGCCAACTGGACTGCTCCATCAAAGAGACGGTTCTTAGAACAGCGAGACGATCTTAACCTCCAACTACCCACGGTCTCCCCCATCCGAACAAGTCCTCTTCATTAGCTTGGCCGCGAGCGGATAGTTTCGACACGCCGACGAACCCTTCGCACTCTCATGCTGTCCTATCATGGAAGGTGTGGAGCGGCCATCAGCTGAAAGGGAGGGACGCGCGTGGGTGATCTGATTCGGGATATCGGGGCCGGTGCGCGTCGCTTGGCGAAGCGGCCCGGCTTTGTGGTGGTGGTCGTACTCACGTTGGCCCTGGGGATCGGCGCGAACACGGCGATCTTCAGCGTCGTTCAGGCAGTGCTCCTCCGGCAGCTTCCGTACACGGAGCCCGACCGGCTCGCCCTGATCTGGGGAGAGCTCACCGCACGAGACTACAGCAAATTCCCAACCGCTCCCACCGTGTTGCGCGAGTTTCGCGAACAGGCCTCGACGTTCCAGAGCCTGGCCGGCGCGTTCGGATTCCAGGCCGTGCTGACGGGCGGCGACGGGGACCCGCAGCAGATTCAGGTGACCGCGGTGACACCCAACCTGCTCGGCACCCTCGGCATCACTCCGGCGCTCGGCCGGGACTTCTTGGAAGCGGACGGCATCGTGGACGCGCCTCAGGAAGGTGAGGACGAGCCGGTGCTCGGCTCTCCCGCGACGGCCGCAATGCTCGGCCACGCCTTCTGGCAGAGACGGTTCGGCGGCGATCCCTCTATCGTCGGTCAGATGATCGAGTTGGACGGCAACACGGCCGAGGTGGTCGGCGTCCTACCTCCCGAATTCCGACTCTATCTGCCGCCCGGTACCGGGATCGACGAAAACGCCGATCTGCTGACCGCCGCCCGGGTGAACTACGTGGACTGGCCGCGGATCAACGTGCTGTTCACCGTAATCGGCCGGTTGAGCGACGGGTTCACTCCGGCCCAGGCCGAGGCCGAGATGGCCGGACTGGCCGTGCAGCTCCGCGAGCTCGAGCCGCGGTACGAAAGCGCCGGCTACGAGATCGACGTCGTCCCGATGAAGGAGGACCTGACAGCGCCGGTTCGGCCGGTCGTCCTCGCGCTGCTCGGCGCGGTCGTCTTCCTGCTGCTCATCGCCTGCGCCAACGTTTCTAACCTGCTGCTCGTCAGAGCCACCGGCCGGGAGCGCGAGCTGGCCGTGCGGGCGGCCATCGGAGCGAGCCCACGCCGCCTGATCTGGGAGACCCTGGTCGAAGGAGGGTTGTTGGCGCTGGGCGGCGCAGCACTCGGAGTTCTGCTCGCCCAAGGCGGCATCCAGTTTCTTCTGGCTCTGCAACCCGAGAATCTACCGAGGCTCGAGCGGGTCCGGATCGACGGATTCGTGCTCGGGTTCACGACCGGGGCAGCGGTGCTGGCCGCTCTGGTCTCCGGAACCCTGCCGGCCCTGCACGGCACGCGGGTAGACCTGGCCGCGTCGCTCAAAGAAAGAGGCGGTGGCGGACTCGGAGCTGCCGGACAGAGGATCCTCAAAACGGTCGTGATCGGCGAGGTGGCGCTATCGCTCGTCCTGCTGATCGGAGCCGGGCTCATGGTTCGGAGCTTCATCGCGCTCAACCGCACCGACCCCGGTTTCGAGGCCGCCGGTCTCCTCAGCTTTGATCTCAACATGCCCGGTACGCGGTACCCGGAGCCCGAAGACCGACTCGGCTTCTTCCGTCAGCTGGAGGACCGGATCGGCGCTATGCCGGGAGTGGAGGCCGTGAGCTCGGTGAACACCCTCGCTCTCGATGACCCACCGGCCGCCGGACCGTACGGCACCGAAGAGGCCCTCGAGGACCCGGCTGCTTGGGGTCAGGCGGCCGTGGTCATCGTGAGGCCCGGCTACTTCGAGGGGATGCGCACGCGTGTCCTGGAGGGCCGGATATTCGAGGAGGCCGATGAGGTCGAAGGGACGACCGCCGTCGTCGTGGACGAAGTGATGGCCAAGCGCATGTGGCCGGACCGATCGGCCGTCGGAGAACGGCTGCTCATCCGGTTCGGCTCCGTGGAGCCTGAGTGGGTGGACGTCGTCGGCGTCGTCGAGCACCAACGGCTCGAGAACCTCGCGGCCGATGGCCGCGAGACCATCTTCTATTCGCACTTCTATGCCGGCGCGCCGGGCGGCATGACCTGGACCGTCCGCGCCTCTGGCGACCCGGACCGCCTCATCGCCCCGATCCGAGCCGCGATCGGAGAGCTGGACCCGCTCATCCCGATGGCTGACGTACAGACGATGGATCAGGTGGTGGCAACAGCCGGAACGGGGACCCGTTTCGCGGCCCTGCTCATCGGGATCTTCGCTGCAGTAGCCAGCCTCCTGGCGGCAGTCGGTCTGTACGGCGTGATAGGCTACTCGGTGAAGCGACGCACGTCGGAGCTCGGAATCCGGATGGCCTTCGGAGCGCGCGCCGGGGACGTGCTCAGGCTCGTCCTGCGTAGAGGGCTAGGCCTTGCGGTCGTCGGCGTGGCCATCGGCTTGGCCGGCAGCGTTGCGCTCACCAGGGTCCTGGCGAACATGCTGGTCGGCGTCACTCCGACGGATCCAGTGACCTTCGCGACGATCTCCCTTCTTTTCCTCTCGGTGGCCGCGTTCGCATCCTATGTGCCCGCCTGGCGGGCCTCTCGGCTCGACCCGCTCGTCACGCTGAGGGAGGAGTAGCCGCCGGGAGAACGCTCTACGGCCGGGCGTCGCTTGCTCGGCCCATCTCCCACCAGAACGGGCCGCGCTCGCGCGGATGGTTCCCGACCTGGTTCATCGTCGCCGCGTCGTAGATGCGGCCGTTCACCATCGTGTAGGTGACCTTCTCGGAGACGTGGAGATCCTCGAGCGGGTTGCCGTCGATCACGATGATGTCGGCGAGCTTCCCGGGCTCCAGGGAGCCGAGGTCGCCGTCCAACCCGAGGTAGCGGGCCGGATTCAGGGTCGCCGTGCGCAGCGCCTCGAGCGGCGTCATGCCGCCCTGCTCGAACATCCACATCTCCCAGTGGACCGCCAGCCCCTCTCGTTGACCGTGCGCTCCGACGTTGACGATCACGCCCGCCCGGTCCAACCGCGCGGCGGTCGCAGCCACCTGGACGTGGTTCCACTCTTCCTCGGGCGCGTGGAGCGGACGCCTGGCGCGAGCATCCACGATGCGCCGAGGCACGAACGTGAGCAGCCTCTCGTTGGCCCATACATCCGTGTGGCGGTACCAGTAGTTCTCTCCCCAGATCCCGCCGTACGCGACGACGAGCGTCGGGGTGTATCCTACACGGGTCGCGCCCCAGTACTGCTCGACGTCGTCATAGATGGAGGCGACGGGCAGCGCGTGCTCGATGCCGGTGTTGCCGTCCATCACCATCGACATGTTCGCCTGGAAGAGTGACCCTCCCTCCGGCACGACCATCATCTCCAGCTGCCGCGCCGCCTCCACGATCTGTTGGCGTTGATCCCGCCGCGGCTGGTTGTAGCTCTTCACCGTGAACGCGCCCACGGCCTTCATGCGCCTCAGGTGGAAGAGTGCGTCCGGCAGGCTGTCCACTTCCGCCTTGTAGGTGCCGGCGGCTCCGTAGAGGATGGTGCCGGTCGAGTAGATCCTGGGGGCGGTGATCAGCCCGGCCCGGGCCAGCTCGCTGGCGGCAAAGATCTCGCCCGTGTCGTTCGATGGGTCGTGGATGGTCGTGACACCGAAGGCGAGGCTGGCATGGTTCACCCAGCTCTCCTGCGGAAGGATGTCGTCACTGCCCATCGAGCCGTGCCAGTGCGGGTCGATGAGACCGGGCATCACGGTCTGGCCGGTGACGTCGATAACGAGAGCATCCGAGGGGATCTCCACATCGGAGCGGGCTCCGACGGCGACGATTCGGTTCCTATCCACAACGACCACGCCGTCCGCGATCACCTCATCGCCGCGCATGGTGATCACCCGCCCGCCGACCAGCCCAACGGTGCCGTCCGGCACGTCCGCGGCGACGGCGAAGCTGATATCGGTGCCCTCCGTCGGCCGGTCAGGAAGCTCCTCCGGCGCGCCCTCCAGAAAGGCAAACGCGTTCGTCAGTTCCAGGGAGAAGAGCACGGGACCCAGGCTCCAGTGCAGCCTCCGGCTGTCGCTCGACCAGTGGAGGTACTCGCCTGCCTCCTTCGTAACCCGGCGGATCGGGATGGTCTTGGTCTTCGGCCCGAGCTCCAGGGGGCTGCCGGTGTGGACGAACGGCGCGACGAACGCGTGAAAGCGCTCCCGCCAGGCGAGCCATTTCCCGTCCGGCGATACATGGAACTCCTGGGCGCGGCTCGTCTTCACCTCGGTGCGCTCGTCGCTGCCGTCCAGCTCAATCGACGCGAGCAGCGCCTTCCTCTCCACGTCCGTCCCCGTCCAGCGCCCCAGGTAGACGCGCTCCGAGTCGGCCCCGAAGTGGGGGCGCCTTCCGTCCCGTGTCACCAGAACCGGCTCGGCGCCTCCCGCGGAAGGAACCGCGTAGATCCCTGTCTCACGGGTCCAGGTAGGCGAGAACAACGCGCCGCCGTTGTCTTTCCGATAGACCACGGTCTGGCCGTCCGGGCTGAAGGTCGGCTCCAGATAGTGGCCGGGCTCCGTGGTCAGAACCCTGCCCTCGCCGCCAGCGCTCGGTACGACGCGCACGCTGCCCAGCTCGGTATCGCTCCAGGTCGTGTAGACAATCGATTGCCCATCTCGAGAGAAGCTGGGGAACTGCTCGAAGTGATCCGATTGGCCCGTCAGCCGGCGGGCCGCGCCGTCCGGAACATCCCTCACGTACAGGTGGCCGAGAGCCTGATAGACTACTCGGTCGCCGGCCGGGGAGACGGTGATCCAACGCAGCATCTTCGGCCGGAAGTCCGCCGGAGCGACCTCCACCGGAAAGCGCAGGGCCTCGAGGGCCGGTAGCGTCGTCCGCACGCGGAAGGGGATCACGGCTGCCGTACCGGTCTCGACGTCCAGCCTCCGGATCTTTCCCTTCGCCCAGAAGACGATCGTCCGGCTGTCCGGGGTCCACGCGATCGACGGGTAGACTCCGTGAATCGCCCACGTCTCCTGCATGTCCCGCTCGAGGTCCTCGTAGATCGGCCACTCGTCGCCGGACCGCATGTCGTGGAGGAAGAGGACACTCTGGAAACGGACGCGGCGGACGTACGCCATGTAACGGCCATCCGGAGACGGGGTGGGACGAATGGCGCCGCCCGGACCGCCTAGGAAGCTCTCCGTCCTCCCGGTCTCCCGATCCAAGCGGAAGATCTGATAGATGCCCGCGTTCGAGTCCTTGCTGTACTCGAACCGGTCTCCGGGAGTCGCGTCTCGGCTGTAGAAGAGGTATCGCCCATCGGGAGAGAAAGCCGGCTCGCCCAGGTCCTTCTGCTGGTTCGGCCGCTCGGTCATCCGGAGGCCCTTCCCTCCCACTCGGTGGTACAGCCAGATTTCGCCGGCGCCCAGCGAGCGCGTGGAGGTGAAGTGCTTGCGAGCGGCGATGAAGTCTCCGTCCGGTGTCCAGGCCGGACTGTTCAACAGTCGGAAGCCTTCCTTGCTCACCTGCACCGGCTCCGACCCATCCCGTTCCATGACCCAGATGTTGTCGCCGCAGGTCCGGTCGCTCGTAAAGGCGATGAACCGGCCGTCCGGGCTGAAGCGCGGCTGCATGTCCCACGCGAATCCGCTCGTGAGGGGGCGCGCGTCGCCTCCCTCGAACGGGATGACGTAGAGATCGCCCAGCAGATCGAAGACGATCTCTTCGCCGTCCGGGCTCACGTCGAGGCTCATCCAGGTGCCCTCGGTCACGTCGACCTCGATCTCGAACCGGGGACCTGGCGGGTTCCTTACGTCCCATCCGACACCCTTGGCCGAATCCACCCGGCACTGAGCTGTCCGCTGGGTCTGTTGCGCGGAGGCGGGCACCGCCTGCAGCAAGGCAAACCCGATAGCGAGCACCGAACCGGTCGTGAAGAGACGAGCGTCTGTTAGGAAGTGTGCGAACATCGGTAGCCTCCGAGAGGTTGGTCGGCGAGTTGGACAGGCTCGTGGACCGATGTCTCGCGATATCGACCTAGGCCGGATCTTCGCCCCTTTGCGGAAAGAAGCGCGGATAGAAGATCGCGTTGGCCAGGCCGATCAACGGAAACAGGATCAGAGCGTCGATCATGCTCCAGAAGTAGAACGGCTTTATATCAGCTACATAATGGTTCATGTACACCGCGGCCAGAGACCAGAAGAAGGCCGCCATGATCAGGTAGCTCTTCAGGCTGCGCACCCACATCGGACCACTAAGCCTGGGGTGCATGAAGTGGAAGGCGACGGTGGCCCAGAACCACATCATGTAGTTGTAGATGAGCGAGATCGTAAAGTCGGTTGACGTGAAATCCGTGTCGAACACATCCGGATAGAGGGGCATGACTCGGTGCATCGGCTCCATGATCGTGACGGCCTCCAACGGGCCGCCCACCAGGTAGCGAATCACGTTCAGGAGCAGGACCAGAAGCGCGAGCCTGCCGATCGTTTTCATGTCGATCCCGCGCGGCTACTTTCCGACCCAACACGCCATGTGCTCCATACCCATGCCCATCTGATTCGCCATGGCCGCGCCCAGGCCAGACAGACTCTCGCGAGCGTTCGGGGCGTTCGCATGGCTGGGATCGCCACGAGGACGCTCAGATCTTCACGAGCTCCACGCGGCGGTTCTTCTGCCGGCCCGCGTCGGTGTCGTTAGTATCCACCGGCTGCGTGGGGCCGAGTCCCATGGTCCGCATCCGGCCATCCGCGATTCCGAAGTTCTCGACCAGGTAGGCCTTCACGGACGCCGCTCGATCGGCCGACAGCTGCATGTTCCAGTCGAACTCGCCCTCGTTGTCCGTATGTCCCTCGACGAGAAGGGTCAGATCCGGGTACTCCTGCATCATCGTGCCTATCCGCTCCAGAACCGGCGCGGATTCGGCCTTGATGGTGGCGGAGTTCGTGTCGAACAGGATGTCCCGGATGGCGACCCGTCCGTCCGTCTCCAGAGCGTCGTACAGGTCCTTTCCGCCCGCCGCGATGCGGATGTTCGCGATATAAGTGAGCTTGTCCGGCGGCAGGGATGACGTGAAGAAGTAGATCTTGTCGGTTCGCGGAAGGTTCGCTTGCGGGACATTGGCGACGCGGTTCTCGCCAATGAACATCTTTGCGTGCGCTCCGTCTACCATGATCCGAACCGGCACGATCTCTTCGGCCGAGCGCATGTCCACTGTCGTAGCGACCTGCTCGTTCCGCTTGCCCGTCCACACACCGGACCCGTGCTGGTGGCCGGCCCGGAAGACCTGGAAGTCATAGTATGCCGACCAGGCAAAGCCGCGGGTTTCGGGATCGCTCAAGGCGATGCCGACGCCGTAATGGCCCGCCGCGTCGTAAAGGTCGAACTCGATCGTGAACTGCTCCGGCAACGTCTCGGGAAGCGGCACCGCGAACCCGCTGTATTTCGAGTTCGTCTGAATGAACCGGCGATCCTGCCACTCGATGACCTGCATGTTTCCTTCGACCAGCTCCAGGCCACGCGGGAAATCACCTTGGTTGTCGCTGGAGAAGTCCTCGAACACGAGCTCCCGTTCGCCGGGTTCGAAGTCGTAGGTGGACGCGATACCGCCCGGAACGCCCGGCTGATCACCACCCGGACCGGGAACGGAGCCGCCGGGGAGCTGCGAGGGATCCGAGATCGGTTGCCCTTCCTCATCGGTCAGGATGGTGCCGTCCTCGTCGGTCAGGACCACCGGCTCGCCTTCGTCTTCCGCCTTCTTGATGCACTCGAGGTTGTTGAACACGCAGCGGACGGCGTCGCCGGCTGCTTTCTCAATCTCGCTCTCCGCGGCTCGCTTGGCGCCTTCCTCCGCCGCCCTCCCGAGATCCCTCGCTCCAGGAATCTGGGCTCGGGCGCCCGGCGGCCCGGAAATGAGTACGAAAGCGAGAGCGGCGATGGCCGTGAGCATGCGGTACCGCATTCTGACCTCCTGGCAGAGCCGGTCGTCCGTCGGCGGTGAACTTTTCGGCATGGGCCGGGTGGACTCATACTCCTTTATCTATAGAGAAGGCTACCTCGCCTGTACAAGACCGATCAGCGTGACACCTGAGGACGACCCGTCGCGTTGATGAACGGAGGGAGCGATCGACTGGCCCACGGATGGGCCGGTGCACCAAGCTGAGCGCTCCGAAATCAAGACCCGCAGAAAAGGAGCCGACCGTGAAAGGCGCCCGCGCGCACCAGATCATTTACGCTTTCGCCGCCATCCTCTTCTCTCTGCCCTTGGCGGCGGGGGCACAGGAAGGCGCCAAGAAGATCGTTCGCTCGCAGGACGACATGCCGCGCTACACGTACGAGATCGACCTCATACCCAGCGAGATGTTCATGTCGCGCGAGGCGTTCCTGCCGTTTGCCGAGCGCGTCGCGGCGGACGTCCAGGAAGTTCTCGCCACGCACGAGATCGAGGACAAGACGACGCTCAAGGGTCTGTACAACACGCTCGAGAACCTGGCGCTGCTGCAAGGATCCTACGACCAGGCCGTCGTCTACGCGCGAAAGATCCGCGAGCTGGAGGAGAAGGCGGCCGCCAAGCTCCTCTCCGGCCTCGTCGTCCGCTCCATCGCGTACGCGGCCAAGGCCGCGCCGGAGGGCGATCCCGCCCGGAACGCGGCGTTTCGAACCACCTTCTCGAATCATATTCGAGGCCTGCCCTGGGACGTCGTGCAGGACAACGTGGAGCAGATGAAGGGCTCGCTGGAGATTATCAGCGAGAACCTGTATCTCGGCATCATCCAGAACCAGATGGATCCGGCCGTGGAGAAGACCGGCAACGTGAGTAACGATCTGGCCGACGGCCTCATCGGCATGCGGGCTACGGTCGATGCGGTGCTGCCCTACCGAGAGCAGGTGATCAGCGTGCTCCAGGCGTACATCGATGAGAACCGGACGGAGAAACCGAATATCTGGGCCGACCGCTCGGTCGATCTGAACGGTCGGGCCGGCTCGGAACCGGTGCTCGTAGCCATCTGGGATACCGGTGTGGATCCTGGGGTGTTTGGCGATCTCATGTATCGGAACGAGTACGAAGAGCTCGACGGCGTGGACAACGATGACAACGGATTCGTCGACGACATCTACGGGCTCGCCTTCGAGTGGAGCGGCGGAGTCACCGCGGGAGCGCTTCATCCGTTGGCCGAGACTGCCCGTGATCGTCTGCCCGGGATGACCGACCAGATGAAGGGGCTCAACGACATCCAGGCCGGGGTCGACAGCCCCGAGGCACAGGCGCTCAAGCAACACCTTTCGACAATGCAGCCCGACGAGGTGAAGCCTTTTCTCGAGGAGCTCGGCCTCTTCGCCATTTATGCCCATGGGACGCACGTCGCCGGCATCGCCGTCGAGGCCAACCCTGCGGCACGGGTTCTGGTCGTGCGGCAGGAGTTCCCCTACGAGATGATCCCACCGCCGATGTTGAAGGAGGACGCGGAGCGCTGGGTGGCCAACCTGCCGAGGATCGTGGACTACCTGCGGCAGAACGGCGTGCGCGTCGTAAACATGAGCTGGGGCTTCAGTCCACCGGACTTCGAGAGCATGTTCGAGGTAAACGCGATCGGCTCGAGTGCCGAGGAGCGGAAGGAGATGGCGCGCGAGATCTTCGATATGCTGACGGTCGCGATGCGGAATGCTTTCCAGAGCGCACCCGAGATCCTGTTCATCCCGGCGGCGGGCAACTCAAACAACGATGCCACGTTTGACGAGTTCATCCCATCCTCGCTCGAGCTCCCGAACGTGATCACCGCGGCGGCCGTCGATCAGGCGGGGGAGGAGACGAGCTTCACCAGCTATGGGCCCAGCGTGGACGTCCATTCGAACGGCTTCGAGGTGGAGAGCTACATCCCGGGAGGAGAGCGACTACCCTTCTCCGGCACGTCGATGGCCGCTCCGAACGTGGCGAACCTGGCGGCGAAGCTCATCGCTCTGGACCCGGCGCTCACCCCACCCGAGGTGATCGCGTTGATCGAAGCCGGTGCCGAGGCGAGCGAGGACGGGCGGCTCCGGCTGATCCACCCGGAGCGCTCGCTCGAGCTGTTGATGGAACGCCAGACGACCGGATCGGAGTAAGCGCTTCGCCGAAGTCGGTCGACGGGAGAAGTCGGTAATGCGCGAGGCCGCGCGGCGTAAGTGTGCTCAGCGGCGCAGGGACTTCGCGCTGCCGATCCTCGTCTGCCTGCTCGTCCTTCGCTGCGGGGCTCCGGCGGCCGACTCCGAAACACAGCAGGAGGATGCGCTCTCCACGGCGATCGCCGCCGTGTTGCGCGACCAAGTGTTGGTCCAGCTGGAGGATGCAGGCGTGCCGGCCGCGGCGCTCGCGGTGGTGGGCGCGGACGGAATCATCTGGAAGATGACGTACGGCCGCATCCAGGGTTCACCATCCGATTCGGTCGATGCCGCGACGCTCTTCGCCATCCGGTCGGTCTCGAAGAGCTTCACTTCTCTGGCAGTCCTCATGGCCGTGCAGGACGGCCTCGTGGACCTGGACACCCCGATCACCGAATACCTGCCGGAATTCACGGTCCGCAGCAGGTTCGAGGAGCACCCTCAGAGGAGGATGACCCTTCGTCATCTCCTGTCCCACAACGCCGGCTTCACGCATGAGACGCCGCTGACGGACAGCGTCGACGACGACTTCGAGAGCTATATCACGAGCATCTCGGACACCTGGCTCCGTTTCCCGGTCGGCTACCGGCTCGCGTACGCCAACCTGGGTACCGACCTGGCCGCCTACATCCTCCAGGAACGATCCGGCATGCCGTTCGCTCGATACGTTCGGCAGAAAGTCCTCGACCCGCTCGGGATGACCAGCAGCTCGTTCGATTTCGACGAGATCGAGGGACGGGAAAACCGCGTGATCGGTCACGCACTCGACGGTGAGGTCGTTCCGCTCCGCTTTCCCGAGATCGCCGCGGCCGGGCTCTACTCGAGCATCGATGACATGGCCATGTACGTGCGGTTCCACCTGAACGGCGGACGCGTCTCCGGGAGGCAGGTGCTCGGAGAGGATCTCATGCGGCAGTTCCACGAGATCGCGTTCGCCCGGCCCGGTCAGCGGACCGGCTACGGACTGGGTCTCGTCCGCGAGGTGACCGCCAACACGTTCAGCCTGTACCACGAAGGCGGAGGCCGTGGCTTCCAGAGCCTCATGATGATCTACCCGGAGCTCGGCTACGGCGTGGTGCTGCTCACCAATCGGGACGGACACGCGCTCACCGGGCAACCGGGCCGAGCCATCATCAACGGCCCGTTGATCGAGCGCCAAGGCCCGAGCCCGGTGGCCGAGCCGGACACGGCGAGGATGCGCCGTCTCGAACCCGATGAGCCCCGAATCACCTCGATCCTGGGGCGATATGGAGACGACAACGGCTACGAGCTCCGATTCGAGAACGATATCCTCGGGATTCGGGTGAACCCCGAGAACTTCTTGCCGCTGACCTTCTACGATGATGGCGGCGAGCTCGTCGGCTTCTTCGGCAACTTCAGCGAGCTTCGCTTTCTGCCGGCGCAGGGCGAGCAGGTGGCGTCGCTCATGGTCGTAAATCGCCGTCTCGGCAACGCGAACGTCAACTACCTGGCGTTCAACGGCTCGGCCGATGAGCCGCCCGGCCCGGACAAGCCCGAGTGGCGCGGCTATTTGGGCGAGTACGAGATCATGTGGCAGGGGGAGCCGGATCGCCTCGTAAACGTGGTCCTGAACAACGGCTACCTGTACTTCGCTGGAAGACGGTGTGTCGAGCACGAGCCAGGCCTCTTCTTCACGAACGACGGCGAGGCGATCGACTTCCGTACCGATCCTCCGACGGCAGCGACCCTCACGCTAAGGAAAGTAAAGTAGACGTCGGACGCAGCGGCGTACGAGCGTTCCCATCGATAGATTCCTCCCGTGTCCTACGCACAGCAGCTATTCGAGCAGATCCGTCGCCGGCGCGTCCTTCAGGTCGTCATTGTCTATGCGGGCGCCGCCTGGGTGCTGGCTGAAGCATCTCAGTTCCTGATAGACAACTACGACCTCCCGCGGAAGCTCCTGGACACCATGGTCTATCTTCTGGTCGTCGGCTTCCCGGCGGCCGCAGTGATCGCTTGGTATCACGGTGAGCGCGGTCCGCAGCGACCCACGCGAATGGAGTTGGCGCTCCTCGCGACCCTCGGCGTCCTCGGTTTGGCGGGGGGCTACCAAATCGCCACGGCACCGGCCGCGGAAGAGGATCCGAGCGACGAAAGCGCCGTGGACCTGGGTGACGCCTCGGTCGCAGTGATGCCCTTCGACAATCAGATCGCCGACCCCGAGCTGGCCTGGCTCGGGCAGGGTCTGGCCGAGCTCCTCACCACGGGATTGGCACAGCTGGATGCGCTACGCGTCGTGAGCGGCCAGCGCCTCTTCGACCTGCTGCGCCAAGAGGGTCGGGAGGGGACGGAGGCGATTCCCGACGACCTGGCGATGCGCCTCTCCAGGAGGTCGGGCGCCCGGTATATGGTGCGGGGCACGGTCCTGGGTCGCCGCGACGACATCACTCTAAACGCCAACCTGATCAATGTGCGGAGCGGCGAGGTGGCCGCAGCGGCACGTGCCCGTGGCGCCGACGCGTTCGCGCTGGTGGATCAGCTGTCGGCGGAACTGTCGAGCCAGATCCTTGCCGGCAGGCGGACGGCGCCAGCGAACGGACAGGGACTGATAGCCGGGGAGCTTGCTCCGGTCGCGGAGATCACCACTCGGGACATCGAGGCTTACCGGGCCTATCAGCTCGGACAGCAAGCGGAACGCCGCTTCCGTCTTTCCGAGGCGAAGGAGCACTACGAGCGCGCCGTACAGCTCGACCCCGCCTTCGCTCTGGCGCATCTGCAGCTCGGGCGACGGGAGCTGGATGACGAGAACGCATCCGCGGGCATCCGGGAACTGCTACTCGCCAAACGAAACCTCACCGCAGCATCGGAGCGCGACCGCCTCCTTATAGACGGACTGATCGCGGCCATGGTGCAGGACGATGATGATCTAGCGCGAGCGAACTTCCAGGAGATCGTCCGCAAGCACCCGGACGACAAGGAAGGACTCTTCTGGCTCTGGCAGCTCAGCGAAGGAGAGGAGCAGCGTCGGCTCATCGAGGAGGCGATCCGGCTCGATCCCTACTACGCCGTGGCCTACAACTACCTAGCCTACCACCTGGCCGATCAGGGCGAGTTCGCCGCCGCCGACTCGGCGGTCATTCGTTACGCCGAGCTCGAGCCGGACGAACCGAATCCTCCCGATTCGAGGGGCGAGATCTACGAACGCGCCGACAGATTCGAGGAAGCACGCGAATCGTACCGGGAGGCATTGCGGATCGAGCCGACCTTCGTCTTCGCCCTCGATCATTTGACCCGCGCATACTTGAAGGAAGGCAAGCCAGCCGAAGCGCGCGCGGAGCTCGAAACCTACCTGCCGGGTGCACCTCCCGTCGTGGCAGCGCGACTGCACGTGTTGATCGGGGACACGTACGCCTACGAGGGATCCTTCGATGATGCCCTGCGGAGCATCTACCACGCCGCGGAGATCGGGGTCGCTAGCCAGCAGCCCGCGCTTCGCATCGAGGGGCTCACGAGCGCCGCGTGGCTCGAGGCCTTCACCGGCCGCCTTGAACAGGCGGAGGCTACCGCTGGCGTGCTCTATGGCATCGATCCGTTCAACAACACTGCCCTGCACGTGGCCATCCTCGCCACCGGCGAGCAAGGAGAGCTCGCAGAGCTGGAGCAGCTGGCGGCCGACGTGACGCGCATGCTGGAAGAGTCTGAGGCGATCCGTGAGCTTGGCGCCGGCCGCTTTACGCCCGAGCTGCTGCAGGCGATCGTCGGCTATTACCGCGGTGAGCCTGGGACTCTGACCGCAACCCTGGATCGGCTGAAGCGGGAGCTGGGAGTCCGGCTGGATGAGTTTGTGATCTGGCAGGAGGTTTGGGCTCACCTGCAACTGGGGAACGGGGAGCGGGCCTTGGGACTGGTGAGGAACCACCGAGACGACATCGAGTGGGAGGGCCGCTACCTCGTAATCGACCATCTCCTCATTCTGTACGAAGAAGGACTGGCCCACGAGCTGCTGAATCAGCCAGCCGAGGCGGTGGATGCCTACCAGAGACTGATCGCACAGCTGGGTGACGCGATCAGACAGGTACCGCGACTGGCCGACACCCCGGAACGATTGGCCCGGCTGCGCGAACGCCCGGAGGCGGGCTAGCAGCCCGCCCCCAGACTCCTTCTATCCTCAGGCCGTCAGCGGCGTCGTCCGGACTGACGCCTAGTCTCCCTCCACCGGAAAGCCTCGATCTCGCAACAGCGCATCGATGCTAGCATCGCGGTCGCGGAACTCCCGGAAGGCCTCGCCGGGGTCCACCGAGTTTCGTGGCGCGAACAGATTGGCCACCAGGCTCTCCGCCACCTCCTCGTCATAGAAGCCGCCCGGTGCCTCCGCGAACGCCTCTGCCGCATCCGCCGTCAGCACCTCAGCCCACAAATACCCGTAATAGCCCGCAGCATAGCCTTCGCCCGAGAAGATGTGCCCGAATTGGGGGCTTCGGTGGCGCATGACGATCTCGGCCGGCATCCCCAGCTCGGCCAGCGCCGTGCGCTCGAACGCATCTGGATCGATCCCCGTCGGATCGGTGGTATGGTACATCATGTCGACGAGCGCCGACGCCAGATACTCCGTCGTCTTGAAGCCCTCGTTGAACGTCGCTGCCCGCTTGATCTTCGCGACCAGCTCGTCCGGCATCGGCTGGCCGGTCTTGTAATGGACCAGGTATTTGTCGATGACCGCGTCCGTCAGCAGCCACCGCTCCAGCAGCTGCGAGTGGAACTCGGTGTAATCGCGCACACCTCCGTTCAACGTGGGATAGTCCACGTTCGAGGAGAGGGTGTGCAGCGCGTGGCCGAACTCGTGGAAGAGCGTCTCGGCGTCGTCCCATGAGACCAGCACGGGCTTGCCCGGCACTCCCTTGATGAAGTTCGAGTTGTTCGAGCTCAGGACTGTCTGCTCTCCGTCGAACGTTTCGTGACTGCGGTACGAGGTGGCCCAGGCGCCCGAGCGCTTGCCCTGCCGGGCGTACGGATCCAGATACCACAGACCAATGTGATCGCCTAGTACTTTGTCCGTGACCTCCCATACCCGCACGTCCTGATGGAACACGGGAACGGAGCCCTCCGGTACCGGCGCGAAAGCGAAGTCGAACAATTCGCATGCGACGAAGAACATCGCTTCGCGCAGTTTGTCCAGCTGTAGATACGCTTTCACTTCATCTGAATCGAGATCGTACTTCGCCCGGCGGACCTTTTCCGCGTAGTAGCGATAGTCCCAAGGCTGGATGACGATGCCGGTGCCCTCGGCATCCGCGATCGCCTGCATGTCGGCGACCTCTTCTTTCACTCGTGCCAGCGCCGCAGGCCAGACCGCCTTCATCAGCTCGAACGCTCGTTCGGGCGTCTTGGCCATACGGTTTTCGAGCCGCCACTGGGCGTAGTTCTCATAGCCCAGCAGATGAACGCGCTCGTTCCGGAGCGCGAGGATCTCTGCGATAACGGCGTTGTTGTCGAACTCTCCGCCGTTGTCCCCGCGGGCGTAGTAGGCCCGCCAGACCTGCTCGCGGACGTCGCGCTCATCGGAGAAGGTGAGGAAGGGATCCATCGACGAGCGGGTGTTCGTGACGGCGTATTCGCCGGGACGGTCCCGGTCGGCCGCGGCGGCGGCCGCTGCCTGGACGAACGAGGCCGGCAGACCGCTCAGCTGAGCTTCCGTCAGGTAGTGGACATACCCTTCCTCGTCGGCCAGCACGTTGTTCGCGAACTGCGTGTGGAGCTCGGCCAGCGTCTTGTCGATTTGGGCATACCGCTTTCTCGCCGCTCCCTCGAGGGTCGCACCGTTCCGCGCGAAGCGGTCGTAGACCAGCCAGACGAGACGTTGCTGGTCGGGCCGCAGCGTCTCGAGCTCCTCTCCTTCGTAGACCGCCCTGACTCGAGCGAAGAGAGCCTTGTTCTGCCTGATCTTCGTTCGGTACTCGGCCAGCCTGGGGGTCATCTCGCGCTGGATCACTCGGAACTCCGGCGTCGAGAGATTCCCTCTCCAGATGCCCCAATAGACGAGCACGCGCTTCAGGTCGCGCCCGGTGCGCTCCATGGCGACGATCGTGTTCTCGAACGTCGGCGGCGCGGGGTTGCCGGCGATGGCATCGACCTCGGCGAGACTCATCGTCATGGCCGACTCCAGAGCCGGCTTCAGGGCATCGAGGTTCATCCGGTCGAACGCCGGCACGCCAGCGTACGGGCCGCTCCACTCGGCCGATAAAACGCTGCTCACCGTGTCGTGGCCGACGGCGCCCACTCCATGAGAGGACGGAGCCGTGAACGCCACGACCGATGCCGTGGCCGCGATGCCGACGACGACTGCTAATATGGGATTGCTACGCATGGATTTAGCCCCTTTCGAAGTTCCTCTGCTCCGGAACTGCCTGATTACACGTGAAGACTCAGGCTAAGGATGTATCCGAAAGGGGTTTGGCGCCTGTCGGGAGGTGCTTGTCAGTCCTTGTAGGGGTTCTCGACGGCGCCTCGGAGGCTCCAGTCAGCTCAATCGATGACGGAGTCGAGCCAGGGAAGCAGGTCCGCCCAAAAGTCGATCGGGCCACGGCCGTCATTTCTGCCGTCTCAGCTCCGTCCAATAGGGCAGCCAAAACGTCCGGTTCATGGCAACCGCCGAAACGACTCCCTTCAACGTGTCGCCCCGCAGTCGCAGACGCAGGAAGAGCACGTGACGGGAGCGGCTTGCGTCGGCGGTCGGAATCGAGCCGAAAAAGGGACCTTCCAACACCCCGTCCCGAAATCGGGCTGCTCCCAGAGGATTCTCGACTCGAATCGGGCCATAAGACCTGCCCTCGATCTCAAGCCTCAGGCTCCGGTCATCTCCGATCGAAAGACCCGCCTCCAACTCGCCCTCATGCGTGCGGATGGAGCCTCTCCACTCGCCCTCTAGATCCTCGTGAAGCGATTCGGCGTCCCTCTGATCTCCGTCGATTACCGGCTCGGCCGGGAAGCCCGGGATCAGGGCTGCGAACGCCTGCAGCTCGATGTCCCAGGGGGAGTAGGTCTCCACGATGCCGCTGTTCATCATGATAGCCACGGCGGCGTCTTCCGACGGAACGAGGGCCAGCCGGGTCACCGTACCCGGCATGCCGCCGGTCACGTTGACCATCCGTGTTCCGTCCAGATCGATGACTGCCCAGCCCAGGCCCAGGCTTACAGGCAGCGCCTCGTCCCGCATGGTGAACTCGGAAGCCGCTTGCATCATGGCGATCGCCGAGTCGGAGAGGATCCGCTCCTGCCCCGGAATCTCGTCTCCCAGGTGGAACATGCCGTAGCGGATGAGATCATGGACGCTGGAATGGATGGCCGAGGCGCCGGGATGGTCGAAATCGAGCCCCGGGACCACCCGACGCGCTGCGTCGTAGTGCCGGACCGCGTGCTCCTTATTAGCCCCATCGACGAAAACCGAGGTGTGCGTCAGTCCGAGCGGCCGGAACACCTCGGCCTTCATGAACTCCGCGTAGCTGGTTCCGGACACCTCGGAGATCACCCGGCCGAGGATGCCGTAGCCGAAGTTGGAATAGACGAACTCCCGGCCGGGCTCATCTGCGATGAAGCCGTAGCGGCGGATGGATTCGTCCCGGTCCGGCGGTGCGGAAGCCTCGTTCGCGAAAAAGACGTTCGCGTGCGTGGGAAGCCCGGCGGCGTGCTGGAGCACGAGCCGCACGGTGGCTTCGGCCGGATCGCCCACGTGCGAAATGAGCCCTGAGTCGCCCAAGTAGTCGTTCACCGGGTCGTCCAGACCCACCAGCCCACGCTCGACAAGCAACATGAGACCAGTGGCCGTAAACGACTTTGTAATAGATGCTTGCGCGTATATCGAATGCGGCGTGGCCTGCCTCTTCTCTTCCCTGTCGGCCCAGCCGAACGCCTCCTCCCAAACGATCTCTCCGTCCTTAGCGACGGCGATCGCGAGCGACACGATGTTGTGGCTCCGAATCGTCTCGTCGATTACGCTGCGCACCGGGTCGAACCGGTCGCCGCGGAGCGGTACTTCCGGCGCCGGTTCCTGCCCGCACGCCTGCCCGACCGCCACAACGACGCCGGCCAGAATGATCTCGATCCGGGCTCTATTCCTCACTATTCCCCCGATCGTGGACGCTCGACCCAATCTGTGTTAACACTGCGACTTGAGCTCCGGGGTTTCTATCGGGAGATCCTCGCCCCTCATTGTGGGGAGAATCTCCGACTTTTGACGCTGCCTCGGTAGGGAATCTCCCCACGCGAGCAGTCGGTGAAACTCTTATAGCGACCTGCACAAGTTCCGGTACATTCGCGGTGTGGAGCGCTCTCCTCGGTCCATAGAGACACACCGCCGACCGAAGCGCTCCGAATCTCGCAGGCTAGCGAACCTCGAAATAAAGGTCACGTCCGATGACAATCTCGGGTGCGAGTTCGGTGATGACAGAGCCGAGACCGAAGCAGGCTGTGGAACCCGTAGCAACCCAGGAAGACCTCAACCCCTTTCACATCGCGAGGCAGCAGTTCGAGCACGCCGTACGCTATCTGCCCGAACTCAAGGAAGGGCTGGTCGAGTTCCTGGTGCGTCCCGACCGGATGATCATGGTCGAGTTTCCGATCCTGACCCATTTCGGCACCGTCAAGAACTTCGTCGGATTCAGAACGCTCCATAACCGGGCGCGGGGCCCCGGCAAGGGCGGCATCCGCTACCACCCCGATGTGACCGCCGACGAGGTGCGGGCGCTGGCCTCGTGGATGACCTGGAAGTGCGCGGTGCTCGACATTCCGTTCGGCGGCGCCAAGGGCGGCGTGATCTGTGATCCGAAGAAGCTGACGAAAGACGATCTTCGACAGATCACTCGGCGGTTCATCGCCGAGCTTGGCACCAATATCGGACCGCACACCGACATCCCTGCGCCCGACGTGAACACCAGCGCCGAAACGATGGCCTGGGTTTACGATACGTACGAGATGATGCACCCGGGGCATAACAACCTGCCGGTGGTTACCGGCAAGCCACTGGAAATCGGAGGCTCGTTCGGTCGGAACGAAGCCACCGCCCGCGGATGCCTCTTCGCCACCCAGGAGGCGCTGGCTCGCGGGATCGTGGAGGGGCTCGACTCGGTGAACGGGACCCGGGTCGTCATTCAGGGCTTCGGAAACGCCGGTTCGATCGCCGCTCAGTTGTTCGCCGAGGCTGGAGCCACGATCGTCGCCGTGAGCGATACCGGGGGAGGGATTTATTGCCCGGATGGGATCGACCCGCTGAAAGCCCTCGAGCACAAGCGAGAGACCTCTTCGGTGGTCGGACTGCCCGGCACGGACACGGTCAGCAACGAGGAGCTGCTGGCGCTGCCGTGTGATATCCTCATTCCCGCCGCGCTCGAGAACCAGATCCGGTCCGACAACGCGGGGAATGTAAAGGCGCGACTCGTAGCCGAAGCGGCGAACGGCCCCACGACGCCCGCGGCGGACCGCATCCTGAAGGAGAACGGCATCCCGGTGCTGCCCGACATCCTGGCCAGCGGCGGCGGCGTGGTGGTGAGCTACTACGAGTGGGTCCAAAACATCGAGAACGAGCAGTGGGACGAGGAAGAGGTCAACGCGAAGCTGCACCGCAAGATGACGAGGGCCACCGATCGAGTGATCGACAAGCGCGCCGAGATCAACGCGTCGCTGGAACAGATCGAGGGGCTGCGGCGGTCCCGAGGCCGAATCGACGGGGCGCTGGAGCCGATCGATTACCGTACATCCGCGCTCATCGGGGCCATCACCCGTGTGGCTGAAGTGACCTTGCAGCGCGGCATCTGGCCTTGATGCGTAGCGAACAGACCGTCACGCTTTCGAGGTCAGCCTCGTAGGGAGAGGATCTCCTGCAGCGTTGCCTGCGCGTCTTGCACGCGGGGCTGCAGCTCCGGATCCGCCTCTCCCCAGAGCTCGACGAACGCGGCGAGGTGCGTGAGGGCCGCCGTCGTATCTCCGAGCACGAGGTACAGGCGGCCCAAGCGCTCATGGGCGACGGGCTGAAGCGGCGGGTGTGACCGAGTATCGGCAAAGTTGACTCCGACGGTGCCGGCAACGGCCTCAAACTCCGCCGCGGCTTCGGGCAGCCGGCCGAGAGCCACGTATGTATCGCCGAGCAGAAGCTGCGAGTAGTTGTGCGTGAGACCATACTCGGTTGCGCGGGCGCGCTCCAGATGCTGGAGGCTCGCCTCCGGCCGACCATCCTGCAGGGCCAGGATTGCTCTGGCATACTCTCCAACACCTGCCGGCTGGAAGTCACCCAGCGCTTCTATGGAATCAGCCGTGGTCAGCAGAGCTCGGGCTACTTCCTGTTCATCGGCGAGCGCATAGGCGGCAGCGAACATGCTGAGCGCCTGATGCTTGAAGCGAGGAGCGGTCTGCAGAGCTTCGGCGCTCCGGAACTCTTCCAGCAGCGCTCCCAGGTACGGCAGGGCCAACTGCGGACTCGAAGCCAAGGCGGCGTGGTGGAACCCCTGAACCGTCGAGTAGGCCCACGAGAACGAGCCGTCCTCCATGTACAAACGGGCTGCGGAATCAGCGAGCGCCATGGCTAGCCGTGACCTTCCGTGCAGCCCCGCCAGGCCGGAGAGCAATTGCCGGCCGGCCGCCCGAGCGTCCCGTTCGCTGATCGGCGCTCCGGCCCAGCGCGTCGCGATCTCCTCGACTCGGCCGATGTCGCCGGCGTAGTAGGCGTTGCTCACCTCCGCGATGGCCTGGTGGGCTCCGGCCGGAAACTTCTCGACCATCTCGGCGAGCGCCGAATCGGCCAGCTCGCGCAGACCAAGCGTGCGCGCCGCACTCGCCACGTTTACGTAGCCGGCGATCCCATCGGGAGCCCCACGAACGGCTCGCCGATACAGCTCGAGGGCTTCCTCGTAGCGACCCATCCGCTCATAGGCATCCCCGAGATTGTTGATGGCCGCAAGCGTGTCGGTCTGATACTGAAGGAGCAGCCGGTAGTAGTAGGCGGTCGAGTCGGGCCGTCCCCTCCGCAGGTGCGCGATTGCGCGGGTCTTGTAACGCTCCTGCTCCGGAAGGCGTTCGCTGAACCGGTAGGCGAGCTCCGAGTTCCGGCGGCTGCCGCCCGGGTTGCCCACGTTCGAGTAGGCAAGCGCGAGGGCTCGGTAACCACCGGCAAACGCCGTATCCAGCTGGACGGCTCGTTCCAGCAGCGCGATGGGGGCTACGTGGTCCCCCTGCCGGGCCAACCCGACTGCACGCGCGTACAGCTCCAGCGCCTCCAGAGAGGAGGTCGAGACCCCCGGCAGCGGCTGGCTCTGCCTTACGCTGGCCAGAGACTCTCCGATCTTCGCCCGCAGACGTTTGGAGAGACGGTCCACTGCATCGATGATCTCGGCCCGATCGTCCGCGGTCTCCCGGTACGCAACCAGTTCCTCTCCCGACTCCGCCGAGATCAGCTTGACCGACAGCACGTAAGCGGACCCGAGCGGGTTGATCTCTCCGCCGATCACCGCCTTGACACCATCGCGGATAGCGATCTCTCGAGCGAACTCCAAGTCAACGGTCTGCCCAGGCTCGCGTTGCATCCGGATGATCGCTTCCCGCATCTCATCGGGCCCGACCAACCTGATCGTGGGCGATTGCGCCAGGTCCACGCGAAACGCTTCGGTAACCGCTCCACCGAGCAGGGAATCCGCCGAGTGGTTCACGAAGTCCGTGATGATGAGGCGCTCCTGCTCCTCGAGCACGCCGCGCGCGATCAGCGGGGCCGCTGGCCCGATGCCGAACGTCCTCATCGCCATGTAGCCGGCTACGACGAAACCCCACAGGGCCAGCGCACCGACGACACCACCGATGGCCCGACGCCAGGTGAACCAGCGGCGCTGCCATTGGCCTGCTTCGGACGCCGTGAGGCTCTGCATCACCGCCGTCACCACGAGAACCGGCAGCCCTACGGCCAGTAGTATCAGAACGCCCGGAAACACCCAGTCGGGCAGACCGAACTGGTCTGCAAACAGGGCTTCAGCCTCCAGGAGGATGAACGACGCGCTCAGGTAGGCTATCAAGACCCGGAACAGGCCCACTTCGCGGAGACGGGCCGTTGCGCCTCCGGCTTTCAGGGTCGCGCCAACAGCAGGCTCACCCGGGGAGGCTTGGGCGCCTTCCTCGAGAGCAGCCGCAAACGCCCGTGCGGTTTCGTAGCGCGCTTTCCGAGACTTGGCCAACGCCCGATGGACCGCGCTCTCCACCTCGGCCGGTACATCCTCCGACACGTTGCGAAGCGGCGGCGGCTCCTCTTGAATGCTCCGCGCTATCACCTCGACGGGCGTCTTACCGGTGAATGGCGGCTGCCCCGCCAGCATCTCGTAGAGGACACACCCGAGCGAGTAGATGTCGCTTCGACCATCCAGTTTACGCTCCCCAGCCGACTGCTCCGGGCTCATGTAAGCAGGCGAGCCGAGCGCCATGCCCACCTGGGTCACCCGATCGCTCCTGGATTCGGAGATCGCCTTCGCGATTCCGAAGTCGGTGACCAGGGCGTGCCCATCGCTGAGCATGATGTTGGCCGGCTTGATGTCCCGGTGGACAACGCCGTGCTCATGGGCGTAGTCGAGGGCCTCCGCCACGTCCCGCGTGATCGACATCGCCTCCTCGACCGAGAGCCGGCCCTCTCTCTCCAACCGGGATTGAAGCGATTCGCCTTCCACGAGCGGCATCACGTAATACAGCGTATTGCCGGCCGCACCGGAGTCGAGCAGTGGAAGGATATGAGGGTGTTGGAACCCCGCGGTGATGCCGATCTCGCGATGAAACCGGCGGCGTATCTCTTCGTTGATGGTTTCCGGACGGATCGTCTTGATCGCCACCCGCCGATCGTGCTTCCGGTCCCTCGCCGAGTAAACGGTCCCCATGCCGCCTTCACCGAGCACGTCCTCCAGCTCGTAGCGATCGCTGAGCTCTTCGTGGAGGGCTTCATGTGGGTCGAGCATCAGCCTCTACCTGGCGTCGAGGGCATCAGCCAGAACATGGAGACCTTGGCAAGCTGCTCCGGTGGAAAGGAGCGGGCAAGAAAAAGCCTCCGCCCTCATCACGGGCAGAGGCTCGATCCTTCCGCTGTTCGCACGGAGCTGGATGGGGGCTACTGCGGCTGTTTCACGATCCTGAGATAGGGCTTCAACGTCGTCCAGCCGTCGGGGAACTTCTCCGCGGCCTGTTCGTCCGCGAGCGCGGGCACGATGATCACGTCCTCACCGTGCTTCCAGTTGACCGGCGTCGCAACGCTGTGGTTCGCAGTCAGCTGGAGCGAGTCCAACACGCGCAGGAGCTCGTTGAAGTTCCGTCCCGTGCTGGCCGGATAGGTGAGCATCAGCTTGATGTTCTTGTCCGGACCGATCACGAACACCGAGCGCACGGTAAAGGTCTCGTCGGCGTTCGGATGGATCATCCCGTAAAGCTCGGCCACCTGCCGGTCGGCGTCGGCGATCATCGGATAGTTCGGCGTATGGCCCTGCGTCTCTGCGATGTCCCTGGACCACTCGATGTGCGATTCCAGAGGATCCACGCTCAGGCCGATGATCCTGCAGTTGCGTGCCTCGAACTCCCCCTTGAGGCTCGCCATGTATCCGAGCTCGGTCGTGCAGACCGGCGTGAAGTCCGCCGGATGAGAGAACAGGATCGCCCAGCCATCACCCATCCACTCGTGGAAGCTGATCGGCCCTTCCGTAGTCTCCGCCGTAAAGTCCGGCGCTCGATCACCCAGTTGAAGCCCCATGTTGCTCACCTCTCTTCTAAGTGCCTCTCTGTCTACGCCATCCTCCGTAGAGAAAGATGCGAAAAAAGTACGGCGGGGCGGACATCTCAGCTACAGCAGGATCGACTCTCGCCGTACGTCCGAGCAGCCGGCTAGCTGCCAATTCCCATTGCCTCGAGCACTGCCGTCTGCATCTCGGCACGCAGCTCCCTCGCGAGCTCCGCCATGTTCGGATCATCGATCAGGTTTCGGGTCTCGTAGGGATCGTCTGCAAGATCGTACAGCTCGCCCTCGCTCGGGTGCTGCATCCAGTGGATGAGCTTGTACTGCTTCGTTCGAAGCGCCCGATAATCCATGTCGAGCAGCCAAGGGAACGGGTTTTCGTACGTGTAGAACTCGATCAGGACGGACTCGCGCCATCCGCGGGCGTCGCCCAGCAGCAACGGTACGAGCGATCGGCCCTGGACGTGATCCCCGATCGGCAGCCCGCCGATCTCCAGCACCGTCGGCGCGATATCGATCGACAACACCAGATCGTCGATCTGTCCGCCGGCTTCTGCGACAGCCGGGAAACGCACGACAAGCGGCGTTCGGATCGACTCCTCGTACGGCAACCGGCGCTCGATCGAGAGACCGTGCTCGCCGTAGAAGAAACCGTTGTCGCTGGTGAAGATGATGAGCGTCTCGTCCAGGATGCCGCTGGCGTCGAGTGCAGCCACGATGCGCCCCAATCCTTCGTCGACCGCCAGCACCATCTCCGCCCTGCGTCGCACCGTCTCTTCGCTCGTTCCACGATCGAGGTTGTCCTCGCCGAACATCTCGACGATCTCGGGCGAATACTTCCTCCGCAGCGCTCTTTGGAGCGCCGGCTTCCCGGTCAGCTCGTCAGGCGATGAGACGACGTTCTCTCGGCGGGGAAACACTTCTTCCTCGTAGCGTCCCCGGTGCCGGGGAGCGGGCATGTAGCTACGCGGGGTAGAGAGATCGATGGATCCGTCGTCCCGCTGGAGGCGGTCGGGGTGGACGGCCTTGTGCCCGACGTAGACGAAGAACGGCTCCTTCCGATGACGCTCGATGAACGAGATCGCTCGATCCGTCAGGACGTCGGTGATGTAGCCTTCCACCGTGTGGATCCGCCCGTCCTCGTACAGCTCGGGATCGGTCGTACGTCCCTGCCCCGGGATGGCAGCCCACTCGTCGAAACCGGGCCTGGGTGTAGGATCGTTCCCCATGTGCCACTTCCCGAAGAAGGCGGTCGCATAACCCTCGCGCTGCAGGTCCTGCGGGAACGTTCGCAGGCCGTGACTCACTCGATTTCGCGCCACGTTGTCAATGATCCCGTGCCGTGACGGGTACTGCCCCGTCAGTATGCTCGCCCGATTCGGCGAGCAGAGCGGGACAGCGTGGAAGGCGTTCGTGAACCAGGCACCTTGCTGTGCCAACTCATCAATATGCGGCGTCTCGAGATAGGCATGCCCCGCGATTCCCAGCTCATCCCATCGCAGGTCGTCGACCACGATGACTACGATGTTGGGGCGCCGGTCCAGATCTGCCGCGTAGACTCGACCCGATTCTCCTTCCGGTCTCTCGTCACCGGCTTCGGGTGCGGCACAGGCGGCCGCTATGGCGATCACGACGGCGAGCAACGGGGCCCCACGTTGCCGCTCGAACCAGCGCAAGCTTGTAGGCATGGGGAGGATTATCCGGCCGGCTGGCCGGGTGCTGCAAGGTCGAGCGCGCTGGAGTGGCTTACGTGTCGACGGTCTAGCGACGGATAGCTGGCGGGCGTCAGGAGAGGCCGCCCTCTTGGGCGAGTCCACCATTTCCGGACAGCCACGGCGATCAGGCAACGTTAGATTAGACCACAAGTTCGGTGCGCCGACGTCGACGCTGACTCGGCTCACCGGCCGGCTTCGAGGCCTCCGATGCGTGCGATCGCACTCTCGCCGAGCTTCTCGTCGGCTGGGCGGAGGCTCCGTTCAGCCTGCCGGAGCGATCATCCTCCGCTTGTCCTCACCCTGTTCATCAGCCTCATTCTGATCCCCTGCGTCGGCGCTTCGCTGCCCGCGCAGCAAGTCGACGCCGACGCCCCAGTTGACACGATCCCTAGCACCGAGGCCGACACCCTCCAAGGCCCTCGAAGCGGAACCGCAGATGGAGCCGAAGGCAAACCAGTGGACGCGGACGGGCCGCAGAGCGAGGAGCAGGAGGAGGATCTCGCACGGTACGACGCGTGGGGCGCGAAACGGAATGTGGGATTGGCGATCGGCGAAGTTGCGGGGATCAACGCGCTTGTCTGGTTCTACAACGAGTACATCCGCCAGGGCGGATTCACCCACGTCTCCCCGCAAAGCTTCTGGGCAAACTTATCGGACGGCTTCTTCTTCGACGACAACCACTTCTCGAACAACATGTTCGGGCATCCCTATCACGGGAGCCTGTACTTCAACGCGGCACGCTCGAACGGCCTCAATTACTGGGAATCGATGCCGTTTGCCCTCATGGGCAGCTTCTTCTGGGAGTGCTGCGGCGAGGTTCATCCTCCGGCTCTGAACGACTGGGTCGCCACGAGCATCGGCGGCATCGCGATCGGAGAGGTGCTCTACCGGGCCGGTTCGAGCTTCCTCGACAACGAGGGAACCGGGGCAGGACGGGTCTTCAAGGAGATAGGGAGCTTCCTCCTGAACCCGGTGCGCGGATTCAACCGCCTGGTCTCGGGCCGAGCCACCAGCGTCACCCCGAACCCGAGCAGCCCGTACGACAAAATCCCGCCCGATCTACGCAACTTCGCCAAGCTGGGACTCCGCCTGATCGGGGATCGCACCACCACCGAGAGCTTCGCGACGGATACCGAGGAGGTCGACGGCTTCTTCGCGTTCGATCTCAACTTCGGTGATCCGTGGCGAAACACCCGCCGAAAGCCGTTCGATTTCTTCACGCTCCGCCTTCAGCTGAACTTCACCGACAAGGAGCTGATCGGAGGACTTCAGATATGGGGGAACCTCTACTCCAAGACCGTCAAGAAGTCCGAGAAGACTCACCACGTCTTCGGCATCACGCAGAACTACGACTTCGTCAACAACAACGCGGTGGAATTCGGGGGCCAGAGCTTCGGCGGCGCCCTGATGTCCGAGTGGAAGCTCTCGGACGCGTGGGATCTTCAGAGCCACCTCAATATCCACGGTTACCTGATAGGTGCCGTGAACTCGGAGTACGCCTTCCTGGCCGTGGTTCCCGATCGGGAGCGGCTTCGGGAGTACGATATGGGAATGGGCGCCGGTGTGTGGGGCCGGGTCGTCTTCGCTCACCAACACAGACCGATCGCGACCGTCCGCTACCGCTTCGCCTGGCTGAACACGATGAACGGGTCGGCCGAGGTCGCCGGGGACACGTACCATATTCTGCACTGGGGAGGGGTCGAGGCGGTTCTCCCGCTCGGTCGCTGGGGGATAGGGGCAGATGCGACCGCCTATGTGCGAAGCAGCTTCTTCGACCTCATCGGCTTCGGCACCGTCCGGCAGGACGTCGGTGAGGTCCGGCTATTCGGAGTCTTCCAGACCTTTTAGCTTGATCGCCGCCACTACCGTCGGGCTGATTCGTTGTGTTCATAGTGCGCTGGCGCCTGACATCTGACGCTCGAACACGAGCCGGAAGGAGATTCTCACGTGCAAAGGACCGAAACGCTGGTCGCCTGTCTGGTCTCGATCGGCTGCGGCGCAGCGTGCTCGCCCGAGCCGGATACGACCGAAACGCCGGGGGAGACGCTCGAGGAGACCATAGTCTACAGCACGATCCGGCCGGCGAACTGGGACCTGTACCTGTTCGAAGAGCCGGGCGCGCCGCCACAGCGGCTGACGACCCATCCGTCGCCCGACTACAACGCGGCTTTTTCGCCTGACGGCCGCTGGGTCGTCTTCACATCGGATCGGCATGGCACGGCAGATCTGTTCGCGCTGGACCTGGAGAATCCAGGCGTGCCGGTAAGACTTACGGCGAGCAATGCCATGGAGGACGCCGCGGCGTTTTCTCCGGACGGCCGATCGCTGGCGTTCGTGAGCACACAGAGCGGTAATCCCGACGTCTTCGTCATGCCCTTTTCGCCGGAAGAGCCGGCGGGAGCGAGGCAGGCCGCAATCAACCTCACGCTTGACGACGGAGCCGACTTCAACCCCGCGTTCTCGCACGACGGCCAGTGGATCGCCTTCGCCAGCAACCGTGACGCGCCCGACGACCTCTTTTGGTCCCCGGGAGCACCCGACGACTACCGGGCAAGCGATATCTACCTGATGCGGTCGGACGGGACCGAGCTGCGGAGGCTCACCGACGACCCGGGCTGGGATGGTTCACCTGCCTGGGCGGAGGACGGCAGTCTGCTGTTCTACTCTCAGCGCGAGGGCGACGCGGCGGTTCGTGACAGCCTGTCGGAAGCGATCGGCTCCGGGGGACTCGTGACGCGCATCTACCGGATTGGCGCGGACGGTTCCGATCTCCAACCGATCAGCGCGCGTGACCAGATTGCGCTTTTCCCGGCTATCTCCCCCGAAAGCCGGGTCGCGTTCTCGGTGCTCGGCGATGAGACGTGGACCATCGTGTCGACGAACGCCGACGGCTCGGACCTGCAGGTCGAGAGTGACACGGAACGCCACTATTGGGCGCCGGCATACGACACAGGCACGGGCCGCATGATCGCGCACGGGCCGGGGCAGGATGATCC
>JBDHGL010000021.1:0-54977 GCA_039589875.1 Gemmatimonadota bacterium | reverse complement strand
AGAATCTGCCGGGATGCAGGACCCTGGAGCGCGAGGGCGGCCAGTGAGCTCGAGACGTCTGAGATCGTCACGTCCAGACCGGCGGCGGCGTCCTCCAGCCAGAAGAGGTTGGGCTCCGCAGCGGTCAGCCGGAAGGCATTCTCCTCCAACCGAGCGAGCGTCCCGTCATCGATCACCTTCCCGGCTTGATCGCACCACGGCGTGTAGAACACCTGGCCCACCGCACACCGGCTGACGTCGCGCGTGACAAGGCGGTTCAGGAACGGCTCGGCATCACGGCCAAGCACTCGATACTTGTAGAGCGGCGAGACATCGATCAGCGCGGCCGCCGTGCGAATCGCGAAGTACTCGCGGTCATGGAGCAGCTCGTACGATCCGGCGACGATGTGGCCCGCCCAGCGGCGCCAGTTCTGCGCCTGACAAAGAACGCTGGTCCTGGGATGGAACGGCGTGCCTCGAAGCACCCTCGGTCAGCTCTTCCTGTGATTGTATAACGCCCGCTCCGTCACCTCCCGCCGTCTCCAGATGGCGGTGCCGTCTCATTCAGGCAAGGGGCGCTTGCCGGCCTCGGAGCGGACGGGACATACTGGGCCCGTTCCCGTGCCGTTCACACCGATGCAGATGAGGAGCCTTTGTCCGCTCACGATCGCATCCGACAGCTGTTGAACGACGGTGGCGTCCTGCTCGACGGGGCGCTCGGCAGCGAGCTCGTTAGGCGTGGAGTACGCTGGCGATGGCATGGTCTTCGCACCGATGCCGACGCGGTCGAAGCCCTTCACGGCGAGTACATCGAGGCGGGTGCCGACGTCATCCGGACCAACACCTTCCAGCTGAACCGGCGGCTCTATCTCAATGTCTTCCGGAGCGCCGAGCACATGGCGCACATCGGCGCGCCGGGACTCGACACGCGTGCCCGGGAGCTCACACTGCAGGCGGTCGATCTGGCGCAGCGTGCTCGTCACGCCGCCGGCCGCGACGTGGCCGTCGCCGGCGTCATGGCCCCTCTCGAGCACTGCTTTCGACCCGACCTGGCACCGGGCGGAAGCGAGGCGCGTCCGGAGCACTGGGAGATCTCATCCTGGCTCAAGGAGGGCGGCGTGGATCTCATCCTCCTGGAGTCGATGAATACCATCGAGGAGGCCCGTGCCGCGGCGGAAGCCGCCCTGAGCACCGCGCTGCCCGTGTGGGCGAGCTTCGTGGTCGGCCCGGAGGGCCAGGTGCTTGGAGGCGACAGCCTTGGAGACGCCGCGAGGGCGATGGAAGCTCTCGGCGTCGAAGTGGTGCTCGTGAACTGCGCCCCGCCGGAAGACCTCGGAGCGGCTCTCGGCAAGTTGAGCGGGGCCACGGAACTGGCGACGGGCGCCTACGCCCACATCGGCAAGTTCGATCCGCCTTCCTGGAAGTTCGAGTTTCATCCTCAGTTCACCCAAACGGAGACGTGGCCGCCGGATCGATACGCCACCGTGGCCGGCCGCTGGCGGGAAGCGGGAGCTCAGGTCATCGGTGGCTGCTGTGGAACCAGCCCGGCCCACATCGCGGCTCTTCGCGAGACCTTGGGAGGTGATCGATGAGCTACGATGCGATACGCTCGCGGATGGACCGTGACGACGTGATCATCCTGGACGGAGCCATCGGGACGGAGATCCTCCGGCGCAACCTTTCTTGGGCCGACCACCGGCTGAAGGACGAACCGGATGCGATTCACGACCTGCACGCCGACTACATCCGCGCCGGGGCGGATGTGATCACGACCAACAGCTTTCAGCTGGCCCGCCGGAGCTTCCTCGGCCATTTCCGCGATTCGGTCCATATGGACCACATCGGTACCTCCGGTCTTCAGGAACGCGCGAGCGAGCTCCTCGCCGCTTCCGTCGAGCTCGCGCAGAAGGCACGCTCCAGCGTGGAGACGGAGCGACCGGTGGCGATCGCCGGCGCGGTCACTACGCTGGAGTGGTGCTTTCGGCCCGACCTGGCACCATCGGAGACTGAGATGCGGGGCGAATATCGGGAGATCATGGAGACTCTCGCGGCCGCCGGGGCCGATCTGATCCTTCTGGAGACCGTGAACAGCATCCGCGAGGCGTCGGTCGGCCTTTCCGCGGCGCGCGAGGCAGGCCTGCCCTGCTGGGTCGGCTTCGTGTGCGACGAGGACGGACTCCTGTTCACCCGCGAGACGATGGCCGAGGCGGAGGAGACCCTCTCCCCTCTCGAGCCGGACGCGATCCTCGTCAACTGCGCTCCGCCTGACGACACCACGGCCGGTCTCGGCGAGCTCCTGAAGGCCCGCGCTCAGCCGTGCGGGCTCTACCCGCATATCGGTCGCTTCAACCCGCCCGAGTGGATGTTCACGGACGAGTATCCGCCACCTCGCTACCTGGAGGAAGCGGAGCGCTGGGCCGAGATGGGAGCGCGGGTGATCGGCGGCTGCTGCGGCACGACCCCTGAGCACATCGAGGCGATCGCTCGGAAGCTAGGGAGTGCGGATGCATAGCTTGCGCGAAGGCGGGGAGCGCGCGGCGGCGCATCAGGAGCCATAGGGTGGGAACGGAAAACAACGATCGGATCAAGATGCGCCGGCAGGACCGGGGGATGGACGACGACTGGATTCGTGCCTTCCTGGCCGCCGCACCGTCCGGCGTCGTCGCGACGATAGCAGATGGCCAGCCATTCCTGAACTCCAATCTCTTTGTGTACGAAGAGGAGAGCCACGCTATCTACGTGCATACCGCCCGCACCGGGAGAACCCGAAGCAACACCGAGGCAAACGAACGGGTTGCCTTCACCGCTTTCGAGATGGGGCGGCTTCTGCCGGCCGACGAGGCGCTCGAGTTCAGCGTCGAGTACGCCGGGGTCGTCGCGTTCGGCACGGCGACGGTCGTATCGGATGCCGAGGAAGCCGAGCGCGGCCTTCAGCTGCTGCTGGACAAGTACGCTCCCCACCTCAGACCGGGCCGGGACTACCACCCGATCACCGGCGAGGAGCTACGCCGCACGTCCGTGATGCGGATCGATATCGAGTCTTGGAGCGGGAAAAAGAAAGAAGAGGCGCCCGATTTCCCGGGCGCCTTCAAGTATGGCGGAGAGGCCGGCTGACCTCTGGCTACCTCTTCTTCTTGCGTCGGGCGTGCAGCTGGCGCCGCTTTTTGCGGCCCTGCTTGCGACGTCCGGACTTCTTGAGCTTGGGTCTCTTTCGAGCCAAGGAATCTCCTTATATGGACTTCAATACCACGGTTTCGGGTGATTCTATCCACTCCCAACTAGCGGGATCGAGGGTCTCCCGTCAACCGATCAGGACTTTTCGAACCGGCTTGATCCGTCGCAGTTTGATTGGCTCACTTCGCCACAGGAGAAAATGATGGTGCCCAAGCTCGCCTGGATAGCCGGCTCGACCCTGATCGCTTTGGCGGCCGTCGCGTGCGCCGAGACGGAAACTCCGACGCCGACCGGAACCCTGGTCGATGGCGCAGCGCTGGCGGACGCCGAGGGCGGTGACAACTGGCTCGCCTACGGCCGCAACTACAGCGAGCAGCGCCACAGCCCGTTGACCCAGGTGAACGACGGCAACATTGCCGAACTAGGTGTCGCTTGGTACGTGGACCTCCCCAACGACAAGTCGCTCGTCGGAACGCCGCTGGTCGTGGACGGTGTCCTTTACTACGAAGGGAGCTACAACGTGCTTCGCGCGGTGAACGCCACCACCGGCGCATTGCAGTGGGAGCACGACCCGCAGGTGATCGAAACGGCGGGAGACCGGCTTCGGATCATGTGGGACTACAGCCGGGGCATCGCCTTCTGGAAGGGCACCGTCTACCAGGCGACCATGGATGGCCGCCTGATCGCGCTGGATGCGCGTGACGGGACGGTGCAGTGGAGCCAGATGACGGTGGACCCGGAGCTGCCGATGTACATCACCGGCGTCCCCAAGGTCTTCAAGGACAAGGTGATCATCGGAAACGGCGGCACGGAGTTGGGCCCCGTCCGCGGTTACGTGACGGCGTACGACGCGGCCACCGGCGAGCAGGCCTGGCGCTGGTGGACCGTGCCCGGCAACCCGGCGGACGGCTTCGAGAACGAGGCAATGGCAAAGGCCGCCGAGACCTGGACCGGCGAGTGGTGGAAGTTCGGGGGCGGTGGCACGGTGTGGAACGGCATCACCTACGATCCCGAGTTCGACGTCGTCTACCTCGGGACCGGAAACGGAGCGCCGTGGAATCCGAAGATCCGGAGCCCGGAGGGCGGCGACAACCTTTTCCTCTGCGCCGTCGTGGCGCTGGACGCGGACACGGGCGAGTACCGCTGGCACTACCAGACGACGCCAGCCGAGGCATGGGACTACAACTCGAACATGGACATCGTGCTGGCCGACCTCACGATCGACGGCCGCGAGGTGAAGGCCCTCATGCACGCCCCCAAGAACGGGTTTTTCTACGTGATCGACCGCGCGACCGGTCAGCTCATCTCGGCCGAGCCGTTCGCACGTACGACCTGGGCATCGGAGATCGACATCGAGACCGGCCGGCCGGTCGAGGTTCCAGGTGCACGCTACGAGAATGCCGAGGCGGAGATCTTTCCGAGTCCGTGGGGGGCGCACAGCTGGCACGCGATGTCCTACAACCCCGGCACCGGCCTCGCCTACATCCCGACGATGGACATCGGGGCGATCTACTCGGACGAGGGCGTCGACGTGATGACATGGGAGTCACCCGACTGGGCGTTCGATGCGGGCGTCGACCTCACCGTCGGTGAGGCCGAGACCAGCACGAGTGCCCTCAAGGCGTGGGATCCGGTGGAGCAGCGCGCCGTCTGGGAGGTGCCGCTACCCGGGGTGTGGAACGCAGGCACGTTGACCACCGCCGGCAATCTGGTAGTCCAGGGCCGGGCGGACGGGCATCTCTACGCGTATCGGGCCGATGACGGCGAGACGCTGTGGAGCTTCGACCTCGGCTCCGGCATTTCGGCCGCGCCGATCACGTATTCTGTCGACGGTACCCAGTACGTGTCGGTTCTCGTGGGTTGGGGCGCGGCCATGGCCGGGCTCGGCACCTCGCTGGCAGCCCAGCACGGGTGGGCTTACCGGGTGCACCCGCGCCGGCTCGTCACCTTCGCCATCGGAGGCGACGTGGCGCTGCCGGCGTCCCCGCCGCCGTTCTTCGCCGAGCCGCTCGAGGCACCCGATTTCGTCGTCGACGAAGCGCTGGCCGAGGCCGGAGACGCGATCTTCAACGGCAGATGTGCGACTTGTCACGGATTCGGCGCCGTATCGGGCGGGTCGGCCCCCGACCTACGTGCTTCGCCGGTCGTTCCTTCGCACGAGGCGTTCATCGAGGTCGTTCTGGGCGGCGGCCGAAGGGAGTTCGGCATGCCGCAGTTCGGTGAGCTGTCAGAGATCGAGGCGGGCACCCTTCAACACTACATCCGCTCACAGGCGGAGGCGGCGCTGGAGGAGGCGGAGGAGTAGGCGCCGCGGCTGCCTCGGCTCGGGCCATGGCCCCGCTATGTTGGGAGGCACTCTGGAGCTGGCCCTGCCGGATGAAAGCTGCTGCAAGAGCTACGTTTCTTTGCCTGCTCGCCGGATGCGCGGGCGGTACGACGGATCTCGCGAACGGTCCGTCTGACGACCCACTTGGGGGTCCCGCCGACGATTTGACGGCTCACGTGAGCTCGGATCCGGCGTTGTTCGAGGAAGGCGAACAACCAAACTCCGAGATCGTATTGATGCCCAGCGGCCCAATCTCCGGCGTCCAAAGAAGAGTGACCGCTAACGCCGCCGAAGACACCCACCCGGCCTGGTCTCCGGACGCCTCCAGGATTGCCTTTCAATCCAACCGTGACGGAAACTGGGAGATCTACGTGATCGAGGCGGAGGGTTCCGGCGAGGCGATCCGGGTCACCGCGCATCCGGCCGCCGATCAGAGAGCCGCATGGTCACCGGACGGCACAACCATCGCCTTCGCCAGCGACCGCAGCGGCGCCGGCGAGATCTACCTGGTCCAAACATCCGGAGGAGAGCCGGCCCGGCTCACGAAGCTCGGCAGAAACGCTACCGATCCGGATTGGTCGCCCGACTCTCGCCGGATCGTCTTCAGCAGCCGCGACGCGACCGGGTTTGTCCAGGTGTATGCGATCGACGCCGACGGAACCGACTTGACGAGACTTACTGAAGCCGGAATTCCGAGTCGCCAACCCGTCTGGTCGCCTGACGGCACCCAAATCGCCTTCACTCGCGAGCGGGCCATCTGGACGATGAACGCCGACGGCACGGACCAAGCCCGGATAGCCTCGGATCCCGAGCGTGCTCTTGATGATCCGGAATGGCATCCGGATGGCGGCGAGCTGTGGTTCGACACGACCGACCCTGAGGGTCGGCGAAGCCTCGGCTACAAGATCTTCGCCACCGGGGCGTTTATCGTCACCGAGACGAACGGCCACCAATTGGCCTGGATCAGGGCGCCTTAGGCAAGGGAAGCGGCGGTTTGGACGAAGGAGTACGTTTCCCGTAAAGGGACGCCGGCCAGCCTTCCAGCCTTATTGGTGCATTCTGGCCTCATTAGCTTGGCTTTGAGGACGCCGACAGCTAACTTTTGTTAAGCCGTCGCTCATTTGTTGAAGCTGACGGCTGTTCCCGCTGATGACAGGACCGTGCGTACTGTCCTGCTTCCAGTTCTAGGCGCGCTATTCCCGTTTCTGGGCACGGGCTGCGGAGGTGTGGCGACTGGCCCTGCCGGCGACGACACTTCGCCTGAAGCTCCCCGCCTTTTCCGCGCGGCCGTGCAGGGTTTTGGCGATGTCTCGGAAGATGAACCTGCTAATCTGGATATCTGGATCAAGCCCGGCGGCCCGCTCTCGCGAGTGGAATCACAGCTGACGGAGCATCCGGCCGAGGATGCGTATCCCACCTGGTCTCCCGACGGCTCGATGATCGCCTTTCAGACGAATCGGGACGGGAACTGGGACATCTACACGATCGATTGGCTGGGCGAAAAGCCAGCGAACTGGATCACTCAACATCCGTCGACGGATGAACGGCCAGCCTGGTCACCCGACGGAGTGCTCATAGCCTTTGCCAGTGATCGCTCCGCTCCCGGCCGCGATCTGTACGTGATAGATCCCGGTGGAGGGGGCACGGCCAGGAAGCTGACGGATCTTGGCAGCGCAGCGGATCCGGCCTGGTCTCCGGATGGCTCGAGGATCGCCTTCAGCGCGCGGGATCCGACCGGCTTCAGTCAGATCTACATCATCGACGTCGACGGAACGGGAGTGAGCGAAGTGACGAACAGCCAGGGGCACAGCCGGCATCCCTGCTGGTCGCCCGATGCCTCGACGATCGCCTTCTCTCGTGAGGGCGCGATTTGGACGATCTCGGCCGATGGCACCGGTATGACGCTCTTCGCTCAGCATCCCGAGTACTTCTTCGATTCGCCGGCCTGGCACCCGAATGGCACCGAAATCTGGTTCAACAGCAGTGGTCCGTTCGAGCCGGGCGCGCCGAACGTGTTCCCCGCCACCGAGGGTCTCGGCTACAAGACTACCGCTCCAGGTGGACCGCTGACGCCCGTCGCGTCCTGGGGCAGGGAGTTGGCCTGGATCGAGACCGGATAAGCGGCCGCACTCTCCCAGGATCTTTCGTGGAACGGCACGGCCTTCGGGACCAAGAGCGAGATGCGGCTATCCCTTCGGGCGCACCATCTCTTTGAGGGGCTCATAATCACGAAACGATTGGGGGAACCAGCTCGGATGGTGCACCCTAACGGGGTGCCCCGAGTCGAAGGCCCGTTGGAGGAGACGGACCGCCTCGGCGTGGTTCCCGAGCGCCGCCTCGATACGAGCCTGCTGAAAGGCCGCTGCGCCCCGGTCGATCGGCCACCTCGCCTCGAAACGGCCCAGCTGGCTTGATAGCTCAGCGGCGCGCTTCCGGTCGCCGCGCCTGGCCACGAGCGCGCCGAGGTCGCCCAGGGCAAGCAGGTTAGTTGGAGCCAACAGCCATGGGCCGGGACTCGCGTGAGGACCAAGGCCGATCTCGGCTTCGAGCCTCTCCTCGGCCTCCTCGGGGCGGCCGGCCATCTCCAGCCAGTAGGCGGCCGTCCAGACAACGCTGTCCCGATCCGGATCGTACCGGGAGAGGTGGTCCGCAATCACCTCGCGAGCCAAGGCATCGTGGCCGTGCACCAGAAGCTCGTCGACGAGATGACGAACGATCCGCGCGTCGTAGCGAGAGACCGGGGGCTCCACTCGGCCCAATGCCCCCAGGGCCGCCGCCTCATTGAAACGCAAGCACAGACTATGAGGCAACTGGCGCTGCCCTCGCCGCACCTCACGAAGCTCTTGCTCATGGTCCCCCAGCTCGTGATGCGACATGGCCAGGACGCACCAGTTGAGCCCCCAGTGAGCGAGCCATCCCTGGGTGGGATCGACCTCGGAGAGAAGGGCCACCGCTTCCCCGGGTCGGTTGAGGTCTGACGCGGCGCCGGCGAGCTTGTAGTTCCACTCGGCGCCCGGCGTCATCTCCACCAGCCTGGAATAGGCCCGGTACTCGCCCCGGAGGTCGCCTCGGAGAGACGCGAGGTGGGCATCCAGCAGCGCGCGTTCCCAGCGGGTGAAGCCATCCCGGCGGGCATCCAGCGCCCGGGCGAGCGAGTCCTGCAACTCTCGATCGCCGGCGTTTCCGTGCGCGTAGAGGGCCCAAAGAAGGGGCACCACGAACGAGGAGTCCAGCGCGGCGGCGCGGTGAAAGTAGTCGGCGGCTTGCCGAAACCTCATGCCCCCCCCTCGCTGACCCCTGAAGAAGACCTCCATTCCCTCGGCGTACAGCCGGTAGGCCTCATAGCTCGGCGGCTGGTTGGTGGCCCCCGCCCATGATTCGAGCAGGGGATCCAGCACCGTGGCGAGCGCGCCGGTCGTACGCCTGCGAAGCAGCTCCACGGCCTCCAGCGGCGTCTCGACCGGCACGGTTACCCCACCTACGGCACGCCGCAGCTCCCCGGTCGCTACATCTGTGACCTGGGCCTGGAAAGCGATCGAGTCGCCCTGCTGGTAATAGGATCCATGGACCACGATCGCCGCTCGATTGGCCTCGGCCAACTCCCTTGCCCAGGCGGCCGCACTTCCCGAACCGGGAACTGTCTCCGGTGGCTCGATCCCGGTCACCGGCACCGCTCGCACCAGCCCGGTCTCGGCGAGGCCCAGCGTGATCCAGTCGGTTGCCATGTTTCCCAGATGATCGAGCTCTGAATCGCCTGTCTGGTTGATAAATGGGATGATCGCGATCCGATTGGACTCCAGCGTCAATCGAGCCGGCTCTCCGGGCACGCTCACCGGAGCGAACACCGTCAGCCTGCCAAGGATCGCCAAGGTTCCGAGCACGGCGCTGGCCGCGGCCACGCCGACCACTTTGGTTCGACGCCGGAACCGCGGGCGCGGGCCCTCGGCTGTGGCTGCGGCGCTTGCCTCGGGCGTTTCTTCGGAGACGCCTGCGATCTGCTCCCTCTCCGTGGCTGCAGCAGCCACACCGGCCAACTCGGCCCTATCCTTAGCAGCCGGCCGTGAACCCGTGTACGCACCCGGTGCGACGCCACTCGGCTGGCTCCGAAGGCGAATGGCAGCGATCAGCTTCTCTGTCTCCGGCGAAGCGACCGCCCCGAGCTCGGTGTCGATTCGCGCCGCAAATCGTCGATACGCTTCCAGAGCGCCCGCCCGGTTTCCGGTCAAATCGAGCAGGTGGAGCAGGTGACGGAGCGACGTCTCATCGTACGGCCCCAGCTCCAACGCCCGGTCTGCCCAAACGGTCGCCGCCTCCAGATCGCCCGTCTCTTCGGCACCACGGGCTAGCGAACCGGCCGCTTCCTGTGCGTTTTGTTGAATGCGTCTTCTGGTCTCCTCGATCCAGCGCTCGAAGCGCGGCGTGCCCGGCATGTGGAAGCCGGCCAGGAACGGGCCGCGACAAAGCTCGACGGCTTCCGTGGGTTTTCCCTCAGCGAGTGCGCTCTCGAGGGCCGCCGCATCGCACCACAGGTGTTCCTCACGAATGCCAACCTCCTCGCCACCCCGTGCTACGATGACTTCATGATCCAACGACTGCCGCAGCGCGTGCAGGGCGACCCTCAGCGAGGACCGAGCGTGGCCGTCGTCGTCCTCAGGCCAGAAAAGAGCGGCTAGCGTGTCACGTCGGTGGAAGCCGCGGGGACTGGCAACAGCCAGGTAAGCGAGGAGTGCTATGCGTTTGGGCTGCGTCAGGACAGAAGCGATCGGCTCGCCATCCGGTCCTAGCAGCTCGAGGGGTCCCAGTGTTCGAAGTGTGAACACGGGCTTCACGTCTTCTTGCAAGCCTTCCGGCCGAGTGGTTTAACGCTCGGCTTACGAGCGGTTAACGCTCCAAAACTACACTTCTGCCCGTAGTGGTCAAAGAAACGACTCGCGATGGAGCCAAGCTGGCCACAGCCCCATGGGGAGGACGTAATGAAGCTCCGAAGACTTTTTCTTTTGAGCGTCTCTATCAGTGTGGTCGCGGCGCTCGCGGCCTGCGAGGGCGCGTCCACGCCAACCTCCACCCAGGCCCCGAGTTTCGACCACAAGGGAAAGCCCCATGGTCCGAAGCCCGGCACAGGCCAGGATTTCCCCGTCACGATCGCGCTACGCGACGCGGACCTGCTCTCCGGTGTGGACAGGATCGCGGGGGATGGGACTGCCACCTACGTAGCCGGTGCCGACGGCAATCTGCGGATTCGCGACGACGGGGCGCTGCTGTGGAACGTGGCCGAGCATCGGGCGTTCCACCTGGACTTCGACGCGGCCGTATCCGGCAGCGGAGGCTGCGCCGACGACGGCGACGCCGGAGACTGCCCCTTCACCAACCCGGGAGAGACGCGCGTCGGGGCCATCTGGGTGGTCGAGCCCGGATTCCAGAGCAACACCGAGTTGCTCGACGGTCAGCTCCTCGCCATGAACGACACCGACGATTACACCGCCGTCCTGCGGACCCGCGTCGAGTCGGACGACGGGGTCACCTACCAGCTCCGATTCCAGTACCCGGGCTGCTGCGGCGACGAACCGATCTCTGGTGCGATCTCCAGCGGCTCCAGCTTCCTCCGAATCGAGAGAGACTTCGATCAGCAATCTGGAGTGAACACCTGGACGCTCGAGGCGCTCTCGACCGGTGACGGCCCGGGAGAAACGGACGACTGGGCGATGGTGTTCAGCCGGAGCGGCCGCGGAAAGAAGAAAGTCTTCGCCGACGAGGGCTCCTTCCACATGCCGTTTCAGATGACCGTCACCTGTGACGACTGCCCCGCCCCGTGAGCCTGGCTCGGAACGCTGCCGCACGGGTCTCTGCAGAAACAGGGGAGGCTATGAAGACGCAACCGCGTGGACCGGTGGCGATCGCTGGTCTCATCGTGTCTGCTGCGCTGATCGGCTGCGCCGGTGAGCCTGGCTCGACAGGGCCGGCCGGCCCCGGGGCGCCACCACCACCGGCACCACCACCGCCGGCCCCGTCACCGGGCTACAAGATCTTCAACCTGGCCCCCGACCTCGGCAGTCGGTGGGGCTTTGCAGTCGATGTGAACGATGTGGGGATGATAGCTGGCGTGGTGCTCCTGAACGCCGGTCCGCGCAGCGCATTTCGGGCCGATGGCGCCGGAGTCGGATCCGCCCTCGATGGGCTGGCCGGCGAATGGAGCCAGGTCGTGGACATGAACGCCGTGGGAGCTATCGTTGGCTACAGCCAGATCGCCGACGGGAACCCGCACGCGGTCTTGTGGGAAGACACGTCGGTAACCGACCTCGGGACTCTCGGGGGCACGGAAAGTCGGGCGCTGTCCATCAACGACGTGGGACACATTGTCGGTTGGAGCCTGAATGCCAACGGGGATCGACGCGCGTTCGTTTGGCAAGAAGGCGTCATGACTGACCTGGGCACCCTCGGTGGAGCGACCGCTGAAGCCGTCGCCATCAACAACCTCGGCCAGGTAACGGGAACGAGCTTCGATGCAGCCGGACGCTTGCGAAGCTTCGTCTGGAGCGGCGGCGCGATGACCGATCTAGGCAGCCTGGGTGGCGGCTCGACGTCGGCGACTGCGATCGACAACACCGGGCGCATCGTTGGGCGAAGTCAGATCGCTGGCGGCGCCCCTCACGCTTTCCTGTGGGAAAATGGGATGATGACCGATCTCGGGACGCTCGGCGGTGGGAGAAGCGAGGCGGTCGACGTGAATGACCGCGGTCAGGTCATCGGCACCTCGCTAACGACCGAGGGAGTGCTTCACTCCTTCGTTTGGGAGGATGGGCTCATGACCGACCTCGGATCGCTCGGCGAATCGTGGAGCGAAGCTACGGCCATCAACTCCCGAGGCCAGGTCGTGGGAACGAGCCTGCTGCCCAACGAGAGGAAGCACGCCTTCATTTGGGAAGCAGGTACGATGACTGACCTCGGATCGCTCGGAGATCTCTTCGACAGCGAGGCGTTCGCGATCAACGAGCAGGGCGTGATCGTAGGCCTGGCAACCGATCGCGAAGGTCTGCAGCCCGTGGTCTGGACGAAGGAGTAGCGGCGGGCCGCTGACGCTGCCCGCCACCAGTCTCAGGCGGTCGGCCCGCTTTCTAATTCGGGGCGTGCACCCCCGGTCCCCCGTAGTTGCGCTCGGATCCGACGGTCGGGCCGCTCGGGTTCAGCGGGCCGCGATCGTTGTTCTTCCGAGCGATGAACTGCCGGACCGATCCCGCGAATGGCTCGGTCTGTGCGTTCCGTCCTAAGGGGTCGGAGTACCATACCTCCGGCCCCTCCACGTTGCTCAGCCGATTGGAATTGATGTCGAAGCTCCGGCGCACGCCGTTGAATGCCGAGCGCGGATCGTCGAATCGTAGGTTCTGGAGGAAGCCCTCTCCGGTACTCTCAGCGCACGCACCGCCGCGTGCCCGCCGGCTGCCCATCGTCTCGTAGCACACGTCGATCGGCCGGCCGGTGTTGTTAGGTTTCGTGGCATCGTAGAAGCGGCTCGGGAGGAAGACGTTGAAGTACGGGTTGAACGAAGCCAACCGGTGCCCGCTGACCGTTCTCACCTGGGCCGAGATCTGCCAGCTCTCGAAGAGCGCCTGGCGATCGTTCGATCTGTCGCCCTCGCGCACAAGCATGAACTCCTCGACGCAGCTGCGATCGGGAATCCGCCTCTTACCCCCGCCTTCGGGAGAGTTCGGCGGCGAGGGACGTCCCCATCGCAACGCCGCACGAACTCACCCGGTGTGCCGATCGCGGTCAGCATGGTGACGCCAAACGCCGTCCCGTCCGAGCAGTCGATGTGGTAAACGACCTCGTGGAGGTTGTTCGTGAACGCATCTTTCGAGTGGGATCCCTGGTGCATCTTGGTGAGCACGTCGCAGTGGGTCTCGAACACCGCCGATGCCGCGTCGCTCCCGAACTTCATCCGGACATCGTTCTCCCACTCCACCTTGTGTCCGACGTGGTCCTCGTGACGCTTCGAGAATGGATCGTAAACGTCCAGCTGTTCGTTCGCGTAGCCGAACGGGATCCGGCCGACCTTGCCGAACAGGTCGGAGCCGGACGGGTCGCGGCCGTGCTCGTGGCCGAACGTGCATCCGGACCCGGGATCGACGGGAGGATGCCAGGTGGGATAGAGCTTCCCGTCCGGCCCTTCGACGCCGAACGCGTCGTGAGCACCCTTGGTGCAGGTGTCCTGGGAGCTCGGCTCCCAGCGACCGTACGCCACGCTGAACCCGTTCGCAGGTGTTCCTGGACCGAACGAGCTGGTCTCGCAGGCAGGAGCGAGCAAGAGCAAAAAGAGGAACAGAATGAAGAGGACTCGCCTTCGAGTCCCAGCGGGCTGATCGATATAGGATGCGAACACGGACCGCTCCTGTTCGGCGCCTAATGAACCGTCACGCCGACTCCGCCCTGCCAGAGAACGAAACCGACCCTGTCGATGACCTCGTCACCATTGAACCGTAGAGCGCCGGAGGGAGCTACGAGGAGATTGAAAAACGGTACCACCGAGACTCGCGGCGAGACGAGCTGCTCGTATCCGAGTCCAAACATCGGCCCGAACGTTGTCGACGTAACCGCGTTCTCGCCGTCGGCCGATCGGAACCCGATGACCCCGCCCCCACCCTTGAGGTACAGGTTGCTGTCGCTCGGATACCAGTAGGCGACAAAGCTCACCGCTCCCATCGTCTGAGTCGCCTCTTCCTTGCCGTTCAGCCATCCGCTGAGCTCCCCACCCAGCAGAAGACGCGGGCTGACCGTGCCGCCCAGACGGAGGTATCCCGTCCAACCCGCCTGGACATTCCCATCGCAGATCTCGCAGAAGACACGGTCGAAGCCCGCGCCGAATCCGGCTCCCCACCAGAGACCCTGACGGTGGCTGATCTTCTCGGCTTCGGCAGCTCGAGAATGTTTCCCGGTTGAACCGGGTGACTCCTGAGCGTCGACTGGTGCTGCAGCCGACAACAGAAGCGCTGCCACGGCCAGATTGGTCAGATAGGTGAGCGCTCCGCGCCTCGTGGACGCACGTAGCCGGCTCCGCAGGTACGGCATTTTGAAGGCTCCGTTTTAGCTCCTCGCCGCCAACTCACTCCTTTGGGCGTCAGCAGCGACGGGACCTTCAACCTCAAACTCGGTGCCACCTGACCGGCGAATTCCGTTCGCGCGCTTTCCGCTTCGACTTGCGGACGGTCGGGCACCGTTGCCGGTTGCCCAGGGACTCGCACTTTCTTCCGCCGCTGTTCAACGATTGTGCAGCGCGGAGGTCAATGCGGAACGAGCTGAGCCTCCAGGGGAGCAGCAACCGTAGATGAAGCTGGAACGCCTCGTCGATGCGTGGCACCGCCTCGCCCGAACCGGCGGGCGAAAGGAGAAGATCGCTCAGCTCGCTGAGGTTCTCAGCGCCGCCGAGCTGGACGAGGTTCAGGTCGCGGTCGCATACCTGTCCGGCGAGCTTCCGCAGGGCCGACCTGGACTCGGTCCGTCGGCACTTCATAAGGCCCAGCCGGATACGGCAGCTTCCGCAGCGACGCTCACTCTCGCCGATGTCGATCGCGTGTTCCGGGGCATCGCGGAGGCGAGCGGCCCCGGCTCTGGAGGCGAGCGGATACGACTTCTTGGCGAGCTGCTCGAGCAAGCCACCGAGCAAGAACAGGACTTTCTTCGTCATCTCATTTTCGGCGAGCTCAGACAGGGCGCACAGGCCGGCCTGATGCTGGAGGCCGTGGCTGAAGCCAGCGGGATTCCAAGGCAGAAAGTCCGCCGGGCCGCGATGCTGACCGGCGATGCTGGTCTGGTTGCCCAGTCGGCGCTGGAAGGCGGTGCGGAGGCGCTGGCTAGGCTCGGGATCGAGCTGTTTCGTCCGGTTCAGCCGATGCTGGCCAAGAGCGCCGAGGACGTGGGCGAAGCGCTGGAGCACCTGGGCTGCGCCGCCTTCGAGACGAAGCTGGACGGAGCACGGATCCAGCTACACAAGTCGGGCGACGACGTTCGCATCTTCACCCGCCGCCTGAACGACGTGACGCAGGCTCTTCCCGAGATCGTCGAAGCGGCCCGACGCTGGCCGGTAAGAGAGATTATCCTGGACGGAGAGGCGATCGCGCTTCGCGCCAACGGCACACCTCGCCCCTTTCAGGTCACGATGAGCCGGTTCGGAAGCCGGCTCGACGTGGAGCGGCTACAAGCGGAGAACCCGCTCAGCCCCTTCTTCTTCGACTGCCTCTACCTGGATGGACGCAGCCTGATCGACTATCCGGCCGAAGACCGGTTCGTCACACTGGCCGAGGCGCTACCGGCGGATATGCTCCCGGATCGAGTCGTGACCGGCGAACGCGATGAGGCGTCGCGATTCCTGGACGCGACCATGGAGGCCGGCCACGAGGGCGTGATGGCCAAAATGCTAGACGCCCCCTACGCGGCCGGGGCGCGGGGCCGCGCGTGGCTCAAGATCAAGCCGGCTCACACCCTGGATCTCGTCGTCCTCGCGGCCGAATGGGGCCACGGCCGGCGCAGGGGCTGGCTGAGCAACCTCCACCTGGGCGCCCGGGACCCGGAGAGCGGCAGCTTCGTCATGCTGGGCAAGACGTTCAAGGGCATGACCGACGCGATGCTCGCCTGGCAGACCGAGCGCTTGCAGCAGATCGAGACGCATCGTGAAGGCATCGCGGTCTTCGTGCGCCCCGAACTCGTGGTCGAGATCGCTTTCAACGATATCCAAACCAGCCCGAAGTACCCGGCCGGCTTGGCGCTACGCTTTGCCCGCGTCAAGGCCTACCGTGAGGACAAGACAGCGCTTGAGGCCGATACGATCGAGACGGTGCGAGCGATCCACGAAGCGCACTTGTCGACCGGCGAAACCTAAAGGCTGCGGACGGATACGGCTGGAGTTATTGATCCTACTGACAGATCCGCGGCCTACTGCATCCCCACCTTTTGGAGAAACTCGTCGAATCGGGGGTCCTCTCGTAGGGGATCGGAAGAGGGGTCGGCGGCGAGGAACTGCAGGTCGCCCGGATCGGCATCGTATGCTTGTTCGAGATAGGAGAAGGCCCTGTCCAGATCGCCCAATTGACTGTATATGAGCGCGATCTCCTTGAGGCTACCGCCACGCTCTTCGACAGCGGCCACCTGCTCCAGGGCGACCTCGGTGTTCCCTGCTCGAGCGTTTACGAATGCCAGGCCGGCAGCAAAGTAGAGGTCTTCCGGATCCAGCTCGACTGCGCGCGTGGCGGCTTCGATCGCTTCCTCATTCAGTCCTTGGAACGAGAAGGCGGCAGCCAGAATGTAATGTCCGTAACCGAAGTCCGGCTCGAACTCGATCATCCGCAGAGCCTCGTTTGCCGTCCCATCGAAGTCACGGAGCAGGAAGCGGGCAAAAGCCAGGTTCGCACGAATCACACGGGACGTCGGATCGAGCTCGGCCGCGATCTCGAGCTGTTCGCGCGCGGCCTCGGTACGGCCATGATCGATTATCAGCAGGCCATACCGCTCGTGGGCAAACGCGTTGCCGGGATTCAGCTGAATAGCCCGAAGATATTCCCGTTCCGCCTCTTCCCACCTGCCTTCTGCTTCGAAAACCGCTCCCAGGGATACGTGCCCCTCTGGTAGGTCTCCATCGATCTCTAGGGCTTTCTGGGCGGCCTCCCGAGCGGGCGGCAGAGCCTCTTCGATGCTGAGATACCCTCTTGCCGACAGGGAGACGTACGTACCTGATAACCAAGCGTAGGCGAGGGCGAACTCCGGATCTGCGTCGATCGCCTGGGCGAAGACGTGCACCGCCTCCTCGCGAGACTCCCTCGTTCCCCTGTCGAAGAGGTATCGACCACGGAGGTAGAGGTCGTACGCCTCCAGACTCTCGGTGGGCCGCGCGGCAAGCCGCCGATCGAGGTCCGGCGCGAGCGTTGTCTGCAGCGCTCCGGCGATCTCCTGGGCGACATCGCTCTGTATGGCGAAGATATTCGCGGCCGTCAGCTCCTCGTCGTACGTCTCGGCCCAGAGATGCTCGTCGGTGTCGGCGTCGATCAGCTGCACGTTCACGCGAACCCGGTCACCGGCGCGCTGCACGCTTCCTTCGAGGACCGTAGCTACCCCCAGCTCGTCGCCGATTTCTCCGATCGTCTTTTGGGTTCCGTCGTACTGCATCACAGAAGTCCGAGAGATCACCTTGAGCGCGTCGATCTTGGAGAGCTGGGTCAGGATGTCGTCGTGGATGCCGCTCGCGAAGAACGCGGCGTCGCCCTCCACTTCCGCACTGCTGTTGCTGAACGGAAGCACCGCAATCGAGCGGCGGTCTTCGACGTCCGAAGCCCTGGCGCTGCGGCCTGTTACCGACGCGCCAACAGCGGGAGTCGAGTCGTCTCCACCGGGTCCGAGGAACATCCAGCCGGTGGCCAAGATTCCCCAGAGTGCGAAGGCTGCCATACCGCCGGTGATGGCGTTTCGCCAGGTAAGCAAGCGGTGATGCGTCGGTGCCTCCCCAGCGGGAGCTTCGGCCGAGCCACCCGTCGTCGCTTCAGCAGGAGCGGATGAGACCGGAGACGACGTATCTCCCTTCGTACCAACCCCTTCCTGGACGAACGCAGTCGCCAGGACAATCGGAAGCCCGATCACCAGGAGCGCGAGGGCGAACGGCGGAAACCAGGCCGGGAGGCCGAAGTTCTGGCCGAGAACGTCCACGACCTGGAGGGCAATCCACGAGCCGACGACATAGATGCCCAATACCTGCCAGAGCGACCGTCGATGGACCTCGTGGATCAGCTGCTTTAGTCCCGCCATGAGCATCCGCTGAGTGGTTGGGCTAGAAAGGTGGCTACGGCCACCACCGACAGCTGAAGAAGTTGCGGCTGCGTGCATCCGCCAGCAAGCAGAAAGCGGCTTGCTGTGCGGGCTCCGGATGTACGAGAGCCCCGCCGGGCGGGGCTCTCGCTACGTATCAGGATCACGACGGAATGGGCAGCGCCGCCATGAGCGCGGCCCGCTTCCAGCCTACGGTCGTGCCATCTGGACTCTCCACAAGTAGTCCGTGTGCGAGTTGCACGTCTCCGAGAAAACGTTGAGCGCACCCTCCGCCATCTCGTTGATGGCTCCGAACACGGCATCCCGCCCATCGAGCACCGCGTTTGGACTTGTGCCGGTGATGGTGCCGAGCCGGCGGTACTTGCCGCCCACGTCGTGCGAGAGCCAGTTCCAGCCGCTGATCGTGCCGTCCGCCACGGCCTCGTCGAACACGGGACCGAAGACGTTCTCGTAGATCTCGTCGGCCAGATCCTCGCGCGCGAAATCACACTCGAAGTACATCGAGATCGACCACTCCGGGCGCGTGGCCGCGCCGATGGGCTCGGAGCCCGCTTCGTGGTTCCAGATGTAGTCGTCGTGCGAGGGGCAAATCTGGCTGAATTCCTCGCTCAACGGCGAATCGTCGGCCTGGAACTCCTCGATGATCGCCCCACGCGTGCTCAGGAGAATCTCCCGCGTCGGCGCGAACATGTACTCGAGCCGGCGCCACTTCCCGCCGACTCGGTGCGAGAGCCAGCCCCACGCTGTGAGGTGGCCCGCCTCCACGTGCTTGTCGAGGATCGGGGCGAAGTACTCCTCGAAAATCTCGTCGGCTCGCTGCTCGGTGGCCTGGTTGCAGTAGTAATAGGCGGCGATGCCCACGGGGCCTTCGTCGTCCTCCTGTGCGATCGCCGGCAGCGGAATCAGCACCGCGCCGAGTGCCACCAGGGCAAGAACTCTGGGTTTCATCGGATCCTCCTGGGATGGGACGGGGGTTTTGCAGTCGCCCTACAGGTATCGGCCCTCGGCGGCTGGCGTCAATACCTCGGCTGTCGCCCCAAATGCCGACTCCCCGTTCCACGCTGCAGCGTTCAGGCTAGATTGCTGCCTCGCCCGAGACTGAATCGCGTTCGAGGAGGAAGGATGTCCACAGCGGTAAGAACGACCGTCGCAGCGACTCTCGTAACATTTGCCGTCCTCGCGCCAGCCGGCCCGGCCTACGCCCAGGACGGTGGCCTGCCGGGCGACGCGGAGCACGCGCTCTCCCGTCTCACCGAGTCTCCGCGTCACGGCGAGTGGATCCTGTATGACGCCGGGGACGCCGACACGGTCTCCGCTTTCGTCGTGTATCCGGAGCGAAGCGACAAGGCACCGGTCGTGGTCGTGATTCACGAGATCTTCGGGCTCACGGACTGGGTGCGCGGAGTCGCCGACCAGCTCGCGGCCGACGGGTTCATCGCGATCGCGCCGGATCTGCTGAGCGGAAAGGGTTACGGCGGCGGAGGCACGGAAACCTTCTTTCCCGACAGCGTGCGCCAGGCGATCCGCGACCTGGACCGAGCCGAAGTGAACCGTAGGCTGGAAGCAGCAGCGGCTTATGCGACCGCGCTTCCTGCGGCGACATCGAAGGTGGGGAGCATCGGGTTCTGTTGGGGCGGCTCGACGAGCTTCCGCCTGGCAACCGGCTGGAGCGGTCTGGACGCCGCCGTGGTCTACTACGGTTCGTCTCCCCCGACGGAGTCGTTGGCGGCGATCGAGGCTCCGGTCCTCGGGTTGTATGGCGGCGACGATGCACGCGTGAACACCACTATCGAGCCGGCGATGACGGAGATGAAACGCCTCGGAAAATCCTATGAGGCTGAGGTTTACGACGGCGCGGGCCACGGCTTCCTGCGGCGGCTCGATGGTCGAGACGGGGCCAATCTGGACGCGGCGAACCAGGCCTGGCCGCGAACGCTCGAGTTCCTGCGCGGCCAACTGGAGGGATAGCGATGCTCAGGCTTGGAATTGACCCGAGGGCGGCGGCGGTAGCGAGCCTCCTTTGCACGCTCAGCGTGCTCCAGCCGGCAACGGCGCGGGGACAGGAGTTGGCGGAAGCGACCACCGCAGCGTCGGCCGTCGTCGCGAACTCCTCTCAGGCGCTCGACCCCGAGGCGGCGACGGAGGCCCTACTCGCCACCCTGGACGAAGAGACCCGGGATCGCTCGGAGCGTTACACGAACAGCGGACACTGGCTGGACATCATCGGCCTCCTGTACGGCCTCGCCGTCGCCTGGTTCTTGCTCGGCTCCGGGCTCTCGGCTCGCATGCGGGACTTCGCCGAGCGGAGAAGCCGCCGAAAGCCGATCCAGACGGCGCTCTACGCCGTTCAGTACCTCCTGGTCACCACCGTGCTGCTCCTGCCGTTGACCGTGTATGGCGGCTACATCCGGGAGCATCGCTACGGGTTCTCGACGCGGGACCTCGGGGGCTATGTCTCCGATCGTCTGATCGGGCTCGGGATCGGGCTGGCAACGTTCAGCCTGCTCCTCGTGGTGCTCTACTGGGTCATCCGGCGCGCTCCACGTACCTGGTGGATCTGGGGCACCGGAGTAGGAATCGGGTTCGTCGTGATCATCACGTTCATCGCGCCCGTGTATCTGGCTCCCCTGTTCAACCAGTACGAACCGCTGAACGAGGGTCCGCTAAAAGAGCGCGTGCTGGCCATGGCTCGGGCTAACGGTGTGCCGGCTGACGAGGTGTATCAGTACGACGCCTCGAAACGGACGACCAAGATGAGCGCGAATGTTAGCGGTCTGTTCGGCACGATGCGCATCTCCATGAACGACAACCTGCTGGAGCGGGGCACGGACGCCGAGATCGAAGCCGTGATGGGCCACGAGATCGGCCATTACGCGATGCACGGAGCTTCCGAGTACTTCATCTTCTTCGCCGTTTTTCTGGCCTTCGGCTTCGCGTTCGTGAACTGGGGGTTCGATCGGGCGCGGGCCCGCTGGGGCTCGCGGTGGGATGTGCGCGGCATCGGGGACGTGGCCGGGCTGCCGCTGCTCGGGCTACTCCTGTCGGTCTACTCGGCGGTCCTGAGCCCCGTCACGGTGGGCTTCATCCGCACCAACGAGAAGGAGGCGGACCTCTACGGCCTGAACGCGGCACGCCAGCCGGATGGCTTCGCCGAGGTGATCCTGAAGCTGGGAGAATACCGGAAAGTCGATCCGGGTCCGCTGGAGGAGTGGCTGTTCTACGATCATCCGAGCGCCCGGAACCGGATCCTGATGGCGATGCGCTGGAAGGCGGAACAGCTTTCGGAAGAGACTTCGGCGATGCATTCGGTCTCGGAGGCCGCGGATGACGAAGCGCAGCCCGAGGTATGGGCAGTCGGCGAGTCGAATCCCTGCACCGGCCTCACGGTCGGCTGGAACCCGCCGCTCGAAGCCCTGCAGGAAGTGGTGGGCTCGCATTGGAAGCCGGCGGAGGGCCCTTCACCGGGCAAGGGAGTCTTTCTGCTCTTCTCGGTGAGCTGCGAGGAATCCACGATCGACGGCCAGGAGACGGGACCGTTCACCCTGGCGGCTACGATCGTCCGAACGGAGGCCCCGCCCGAGCCGCGCGGCGGCCGAGGCGCCAACTCCTGGGCGGCGCTCCCAGACAACTTCGGCCGGGCTGGCGAACCGGTGTTCGAGCTCTTCCGCAGACACGGATTCGTAGCGTCGGAAGCCCAGGTCTCACTCTCCGTTCAGGAGAGCGGAGATGGTGAGGAAGCCCGGTTTATCATCCAGACGGCCGAGGGCCGGGTCGAGGGAGCTGCCACCTTCGGGCCGGAGGCGAGCTCGTTCGGCCTCACGACCGCCATCGTCGGTACCGACCCCGAGCTCTTTTCGCTCTTTCGAGGCCCCGAATCAGGGATGCGTCAGTCGGACGGGAGCGCCACCGTCGAGAGCAGCGGTATCACCTGGGTCAGCCGGCTCGGCCTGGCCGAAGAGCCGCCGATCGTCGCGCTGGACCGCGAGTTCACCTGGGAGTTCTCCTTTTCCAGCGAGCCCTACTACTTCTAGTCCCACCGAGAGCGGCTACCGCCCGAATAGCGTCAGCAAGCCCGTCGTGAGCGGCGGGACGTAGGTGATCAGCAGGACCCCCACGCCGAGGATGAGGAGAAACGGCACGGCGGCCCGGTAGAGGTCCAGAAGCGGCCGGCCGAAGCGATAGGACGCGAGGAACAGGTTGAGGCCGACCGGAGGCGTCAGATATCCGAGCTCCAGGTTCGCCACGAAGATGATCCCCAGGTGGATCGGGTGAATGCCGAACGCGAGGCCGAGCGGGACGATCAGCGGAACGATCACCACCGTCGCCGAGAAGATGTCCATCACCGCTCCCACCGCCAGCAAGAAGAGGTTCAGACAGAGCAGGAAGACGATCGGTGATTCGATGTGGCTTTGGACCCACGCCAGAGCCCGGGTCGGGATCATCGCATCCACCATATAGCTGCTCAGGCCCATCGCCATCCCGAGGATGAGCAGCACACCGCCGATCAGCACGAGGCACTGCTGAAAGACGCGCGCCAGATCGCTCCCGAGCGAAACGTCCTTGTGCACGAAGCATTGGATCAGGAAGGCGTAGAGAGCGGCTAGCGCAGCCGCTTCGACCAGGGTCGCGATGCCCGTGAAGATCACGTAGAGCACGACGACAGGGAGCATCAGTTCCCACTTGGCGTTCCAGAGTGCCTCCAGCGTCTCCCGGCCGCTGAACTGGCTGCGGGCGACACCGCTCCTCAGTCCCTCGCGAATCCCCCAGCCGGCCACGAGCGAGACGAGCAACAAGCCAGGGATGATGCCGCCAATGAACAGGTCCTCGATCGACACCCGGGCGACGATTCCGTATAGGATGAGCGGTAGCGCCGGCGGCAGGAGCAGGCCGAGCGAGCCGGACGCGGTCAGCAGGCCGAGCGAGAAGCGCTCCCGGTAGCGATCCTGCTGAAGGACCTGAAACAGCACTCCGCCCAAGGCAAGGATCGTGACGCCCGATCCCCCCGAGAACACGGTGAAGAAGGCGCAGACGACGGCGCAGACGACCGCCGTGCCGCCCGGAGCCCAACCGACCAGAGCGTGAAACAGGCGGAGGAGTCGAGCGGACGCCTGTCCTTCGGCGAGGAAAAAGCCGACAAGCGTAAAGAGGGGGATGGCGGCAAGCGTCGGATTGACCGACAGACTGTACGTCTCGATCAGAACGGCGACCGGCGCAACGCCGTCGGCCATGAAGAACAGAGCGGCGATGCCCCCGAGCGCGGCAAAGATCGGCCCTCCGAGCAGCGTAGCAACCAGAACCAACAGCAGGCCCGGCCAGCTGGGCTGTGCGTCGAGCAGCGCCGGGAACTGAGCCAACACGATGCCGATGACCGCGCCGGCGATAGCCGCCGAGCGGCCCTTCCAGCTTTCGGCCGATCGCCAGATGAGGCGCAGCGTGATCAGGAAGAGACCGACCGGGATCACGAGCTGCGCCACCCAGATCGGCACGCTCTCGGTGATCATCGTCCCCGCGGCTCTTTCTTCGAGAACGAGATCGACTCCGGCCTTGAAGAGGAGCGCGGTGATTCCAGCGGCCACCGAGGAGGCGAACAGACGGCCCGCCGTGCGGAGCTCGCCATCCGGGAGCAAATGCCCCGTGGCCAGCGAGAGAAGCTTCCCCTCGCGGGCGGCGAGAGCAGCGCCGAGAAACGCCACCCAGAGGGTCAGATGGCGCTCGACCGATATCGCTCCGGGTATGCCCGTGCCCAGCTTTCGGAGCGGGATCTCGAGCAGCGGAAGCAGAACCATCGCCGCGAGGACGAGGCTCGCCGTGTGCTCTTCTAGTCTACGGAAGGGCTTCACGGACCTGGGATCTTCATCGGGTTCCGATCGAACAGCCCGATTCAGGGCTGGGAGCCGGCAGCCGCAGTGTCGCGACGGCGATATTCGTTACGGTAGCGCAGAGCCAGATCGAACACCTCTTCCGGCACCATGGCCGCTCGAAAGCTCGCGGCGAAATCGTCGGCGGTCGAACGCCATCGATCATCCCCGCCGTTCAGGTCTACGCGGATTACCTGGAGCCCGCGCATGATCATCTCTGACAGGGCTTCCTCGTCCTTCCGGGGAATCTCCTCGGCCAGCCGATCGCCGGCTTCACGGGAGACCGCGAGGATCGCGGCGCGGTCGCTCTCCGACAGCTTCTCCCAGGTCTTCACATCGATTAGCGTCGCCCCGATGAGCGGCGCGAAGCCGGGATCGAGCATGTACGGGGTCCGCCGGAACCACTGGAAGGCGAGGGCGATCAGCGGCGAAGCCGGCAAGCCATCGATCATTCCGCTCTGCAGGCCGACCATGATGTCGGACGTAGACAGCGACACGGGGTTGAAGCCGTTTTGCCTCCACAGGCGCACCATTCGATCGGTCGCGCCCGTATACATCTTTAGCCCTCTGAGGTCTTCCACCGACGGCGTAGGACGGTTCGAGAAGATGTGAAGCCAACCCCCGTAGCCCCAGTGGACGTTGACGAATCCTTGCTCCGCCAGCCGCTCCTCCAAGAGGGGCGTGAGCCGATCCAGAACGTAGAAAACCTCTTCCGTGGACTCGAAGAAGAACGGGATGCGGAAGACGTTGAACGCTGCGTCCAGATCCGAGAGCCCCACCGTTAGGGTGGTGCCCTGTAGCTGCCGGTGGCGGATTTTGCGCAGGGTCGCTCCATCGTCGCCTGCGACACCGCCGGGATAGATCACGAGCCGGACGCGGCCACCGGTCGTTTCCTGCCACTCGTGACCCATGTCCTCGAGGATGCGGTGCCAGGGAGAGCCATCGGGAGCCTGTGTCGCGAGCTTGACGCGTACTTGCCCCTGAGCCGCCGCCTCAGTGACCGTCGCCAGCACGGCCAGCAGTGCTCCGATTCGCACGACCCGGTCTCTATGGCTCCACATACTCCCCCCCAAAAACATCAGAATACCGGCCTAATCGATGAAATAGTCGTCGATGTGTTCGAGCATGTAACGGGCTCGTTTTTGCGCGACGAGGTTCTGCAAGCGGTGACTCGGATCCTCGTCCGGATCGACCGCTAGAGCCTGTTCCATCAATTCCTCGAAACTCTCCCGGTCCTGCTCGCCCTGCACGACGCTGGTCGCGTAAGTAGCATAGGTACTTGCCATTCGGCCGCCGTTCAGCTCCAGGGCCCGCTCGAAGTGCCTCCCCGCCGCTTCTGAGTCGCCGCCCATCTCGGCCGGCAAGCCCCGGATCATGATAAAGACATCGTGGATCGCGCCGTCGCCGAAGCGCTCGTCCATGGCCAGCACGCGCTCCATCATCGCGACAACAGCCGGCAGATCGGCTAGTAGATCAGGACGATCGCTCCCTCGCGAGACCGCCGCGCCCCAAGAGGCGGCCGTCCAGTAGAGGAGAGGCACATCCTCCAGGGTCGTTTCGGTCAAGGCACTGTCGGGCTCGATACTTAGCCGACCCTCGATCCCCGGGTATCGGAGTTCGAGAGCCCTGATACCGTAAGCCTTCGCTCGCAGGTACATATTGAGGGCTCGATCGAACCCCTCGCGCGAAAGCTCGTAATCCTCTTCCTCTCCGAGGATCGCGTCGGTCTCGACGCAGACGTAGGCGTACTGAGTGAACCCCTGCGTGGCGGCCAGAAGCAGTCGGTCGCTCGCCGGCTGCTTCGTGATCATCCCTTCGATCGTGGAGAGCGCGAAGGGGATCGACCTGCAGACGAACTCGGGGTCGTTGTCGGCGGCCCAGACGTCGGCCGTCGCCTCCATGAGGCCCGTGATGCTGTTGGCGGCCATCTTGTTGACCGCACCGCAGCCGCTCATGGAGGCGAGGAGCGCCGCCAAGCCCAGGGTCGAGCCGATTGTCCGAAGGGTCAGGTGCATGTGACCCGCGCTCTCGTTTGAGACGTGCCCGGCCGGAAGCAGCTCCGTGCCGAACGCCCCGCCGCCACAAAGTAACAGACGGACGGATGATCTACCTCTTCATCCGTCACGCTCTCATGACCTGGTCAAGGGGCGGTCAAGCGGGAACCGAGGAATCCTCGCCTTGCGTTCTCTGAGACATGAACGTTCTGTGCGACATGATGAAGAGGCGGCTGAGAGCCTGGACGCTTGTTTCGGCGACGCTCGTGCTGCCGGCCTGCGGGAGTGACGAGGGAACGGGACCCACCGCTCCGCAGCCCGAAGAGATCGAGCTCAGTGTTCGCGTCCACCTGCTGTCCTCGGACTTCGCGCCGCTCAACACGCTCCTGACGGAAGCGGAGGTCGGCACCGTTTTCAGCCGAGTCAACGAGGTTTGGCGGCAGGCCCTCATCTCCTGGGAGATCGAGTCGATCATCCGCGAGGAGGCTCTGAACGCGGACGCCTTCGCGCTGGTTCTGCAGGGCCAGCTGCTCGCCTCCGACGATATCATCGCGTCGGTTCTGCCGCGTGCGAACCTTTCGGGAGGTGCGTGGGACGTCTTCCTGATCCTGGATCTGGGCGGGATCGCCGGAGGGATCTACTTCCCGGGCATCCCGGCCGCGCTCTCGGCGGAGCTCGACCCCTCCGGTAACCGCGAGCTGACCGGCTCCGCCGCCCGGATTCTCGCTCACGAGCTGGGCCATTCGCTCGGTCTGCCGCACGTGGCGTGTACGGCGGAAGGAAACCTCATGGCTCCCGGCTGCCCGGCCGTAGACCGGACGAGGTTGTTGGTGGGTCAAATCGGCATCGCCCGGCGGCAAGCCGAGACCGGACGCCCGTTCGGGAGCGGAGCCGCGATAGACTAGCGCAGGCCGCGGGCCTGTAGCTCGGCCGACAGCAGGAGCCCGTACAGGGTCCGCAGGACGGGCGTCTCCACGTCCGCCTCTTCTCCCAAGCGAACCACCGCCCCCAGCTGTGCGTCCAGCTCGGACGGCCGCCCCGCATCCATGTCTCGGTACAGGGAGGTCGTCCCATCGGCCGGTAGACCGTCGAGGAAAGTCATCGCCTGGTCGGCAGCCTCGGACGGCAGCGCCACTCCGCGCGCCACGGCCACGGCCCGTACCTCGTGCATGCAGTCCTCGAGCATGCGTCGGGTCTCAGGTACGCTCAGCAGAACTCCGAACGGCTCCCGTGCCGCGGTTCCCACGCCGCTCGTCGCGGCCATCATCTGGAGCTTCCTCCACATCTCGACCTGCACGTCGGCGGCGATCTCGGCCCGCATACCATCGGCGGTTTCGAGGACCTCTAGGATACGGCGGCAGCGGTCGCTCTCGCTTCGATCCAGCTCACCGAATGTGAGCACCGGCTCGGCGCCCATGTGACGGATCACGCCGGGCTCGGCCACGAGGCTCATGATCCGGCAGAGACCGCCAAGCACCGGTTCGGGACCGAGCACCCGAGCGAGCTGATCGGGAGCTTCGACCCCGTTCTGGAGCGGGATGACGGCCGTCTCGCCTCCCACCAACGGTTTCATGGCAACGGCAGCTTCCTCGACGTGCCATGTCTTGGTGCCGAGGATCACGAGGTCTACCGGGCCGACAGCCGCGGGATCGTCGGTGGCCGCGAATCGGTCTACGTGGAAGTCTCCGCTAAGGCTGTGAACCCGCAGGCCGCGCTCTCGCAAAGCGGCGAGGTGTTCTCCACGGGCGATAAGCGTGACCTCTTTGCCCGCCTCGGCCAGCCGGCCCCCGAAGTAGCCGCCAACCGCTCCCGCACCGTAGACGGCGATCCGCAACGAGCTTGCCGAATCCGAAGGTGCCGCGGAGGCTACTCGCCGATGCCGACCTGATCCAGGACGAAGGCGTACTCGAACGCTAGCTCCTCGTAGCGCTTGTAGCGTCCCGAAGCACCGCCGTGCCCCGCGTCCAGGTTCGTCTTCAGCAGGAGAGCGTTATCGTCGGTCTTCAGCGCCCGCAGCTTGGCCACCCACTTGGCGGGCTCCCAATACTGGACCTGCGAGTCGTGCAGGCCGGTGGTCACCAGCATGGCCGGGTACTCCTTGGCCTCCACGTTGTCGTACGGCGAGTACGACAGGATGTAGTCGTAGTAGCCCTTCTCTTCGGGATCGCCCCACTCATCGTATTCGAAGGTCGTGAGCGGGATGTCCTCATCCAGCATCGTCGTTACGACGTCCACGAACGGGACGTGGGCGACGACACCCTTCCACAAGTCCGGCCGCATGTTCAGCACCGCACCCATCAGGAGGCCGCCCGCGCTCCCCCCTCGAGCGAAGAGACGATCCGAACTCGTGTAGCCCTCGTCGATGAGGTGCTCGGCGACATCGATGAAGTCGGTGAAGGTGTTCTTCTTGTTCAGCAGCTTACCGTCCTCGTACCAGGCGCGGCCCAGCTCCTGACCACCCCGAATGTGGGCGATCGCGTAGACGAAGCCGCGGTCGATCAGGCTGAACCTCGAGGACGCGAAGGAGGCGTCCATGCTCGCGCCGTAGGAGCCATAGCCGTAGAGAACGAGCGGGTTCTCGCCGTTCCGCTCGATTCCTTTCCGGTACACGATGGAAACCGGAATCAGGGTGCCGTCACGGGCGGGCGCATGTAGCCGCTCGGTGGAATAGTCGCTCGCCTCGAAGCCCCCGAGCACTTCCTCCTGCTTCAGCAAGAGCTTTTGCCGCGTTCGCATGTCATAGTCGTAGACCGACTCCGGCGTCCTCATCGACTCGTATCCGAAGCGGAGGATATGGGAGTCCATCTCCAGGTTGTTCTGCAACCAGGCCTGGTAGGCGGGCTCCCCGAAATCCAGGTAGTGCTCCTCCTCGCCCGACCATGGCCGGACACGCATCTGGCGGAGTCCGCCCTGCCGCTCGACAAGTACGAGATGGTCACGGAAGACGTCGAAGCTCTCGAGCAGAACGTCCTTTCGGGGACCGATGACCTCTTCCCACCCATCTCTGCCGGTCCCGTCGACCGGAGCCCGGATGAGGCGGAAGTTCTTCGCGCCGTCGTTCGTCCGAACGTAGAAGTGCTCGCCGTGGTGATCGATGTTGTGCTCGTGGCCTCGCTCGCGAGGCAGGAAGAGCCGGAAGTCGCCGTCCGGGCGAGACGCGTCAATCACCCGGTGCTCATCCATGAGCGTGTGGCTACAGGTGATCACCACATATCCCTTCGACTTCGTCTTCCAAACGTAGCAGGAAAACTCCTCGTCCTCCTCCTCGTACACGAGCTCATCCTCCGACGGATCGGCTCCCATCCGGTGGCGATAGATCTGGTAGGCTCTCAGCGTCTCGGGATCCCGCTTCACGTAGAAGAGCGTGCGGCCGTCCTCGGCCCAGGCGCTCCCACCCGACGTCCCCCTTATCTGCTCCTCCGCGTACTCGCCCGTCAGCAGGTTCAGGAACCGGAGCGTATAGAGGCGCCGGCCGATCGTGTCCTCGGCGAAGGTCAGGATGTCATCGTTCGAGCTGATACGCAGGCCCGCCGCCGCGTAAAACTCATGTCCATCGGCTAGCTCGTTGACGTCGAGCATCACCTGCTCGGGCGCCTCGAGGAAGCCCTCTTTTCGGGCGTAGATCGGATAGGACTTTCCATCCTCGGTCCGGCTGTAGTAGTAGAACTCGCCTCGCCGGTACGGGACGGAGAGATCCGTCTGCTTGATGCGGCCCTTGATCTCCGCGAACAGCCGATCCTGGAACGCCTCCGTATGGGCCATCACGGCCTCCGTGTAGGCGTTCTCTTCCTCCAGGTACGCGACCACCGCGGGGTCATCTCGATGTTTGAGCCAGTAGTAGTCGTCAACCCTCGAGTCACCGTGAGCCGTCAGCTCCTTGGGCTCCACCTTTGCGGCGGGCGGCACGGGGGCGGCTGCGCCCGCCTCCTGGGCTGGCGCGGACGGCGCAACGAAAGCGCTCATGATGGCCGCCGCCCAGGCCGCTCTCCTGATCTTGGTTCTGCCCATCCCGCTATTTGCATCCGACATCCTCACTCCTCGGTTTGCCAAAAGTCTTCGTGTACCCTCGAGGCCTCGTTCTCCAGGAGCGGACCGACGACCCGGACGTTCGCCGTTGCAGCGGCAAACACGTCGCGGCAGGGAAGCTCGAGCCGTTCGGCGGATCCGACCATCTCGTAGAATCGAGACTGGCTCAGCCCGTACACCACCCGCCCTACCCCACTCCAATAGATTCCGCCCGAGCACATCGGACATGGCTCCGTACTGGCGTACAGCGTGCAGGTAACCAGGAGCTCGCGGTCGTAGCTACGGCTGGCGCTGCGGACGAGGTTGAGCTCCGCGTGAGCGGTGCAGTCGTCGTCCGTCACGACCGTGTTCTCGGCCTCGAGCAATATCTCCGAGGTCGAGTCGACCAGGACGGCCCCGAACGGGTGGTTGCCGTTCCCGCGGGCACGCAACGCCGCTGCTATCGCGAGCCGCAGCCCGCCTTCGTCATCCCAAGAGATTGGTCGCTCGTCTGGCAGTTACACGGCTCCATAAGCCAGCATGGCGTCGGCCACCTTCACGAAGCCGCCGACGTTCGCGCCCTTCACGTAGTTCACGTACGAATTCTCGTCGTTTCCGTATTGGACGCACTGCTCGTGGATCCTTCGCATGACCTTCTTCAGCTCGGCATCCACTTGGACATGCGTCCACGAGAGGCCGATCGCGTTCTGACTCATCTCGAGACCGGAGACGGCGACGCCTCCAGCGTTCGCTGCCTTGCCCGGACCGTACAGGATCTTCGCCTGCAAGAATTCCTTTATGCCCTCCGGCGTGGTCGGCATGTTTGCGCCCTCGGCCACCGCGATGACGTCGTTGCCCACCAGAGTGCGCGCATCCTCTCCGCTAAGCTCGTTTTGGGTGGCGCTCGGAAACGCGAGATCGACCGGGACGACCCACGGAACGGTATTTGGGTGGAATTCCGCGCCAGAGAAGTGCTCCGCGTACTCCGCGATGCGGCCGCGCCGGACCTCCTTGAGGTCTTTCAGCCATTCCAGCTTCTCGGAATCAATCCCATCCGGGTCGTGCACGAAGCCGCCAGAGTCAGAGATCGTGACGACCTTGGTGCCTCGCTCCAACAGCTTTTCGATCGTGTAGATCGCCACGTTTCCGGAGCCGGAAACCGCGGCCGTCTTCCCCTCCAGCCCCTCACCGACCCGCTCGAGCATGTGCTCGGTGAAATAGACGACGCCGTAGCCGGTCGCCTCCTTCCGGACCCGGCTGCCCCCGAACGAGAGACCCTTGCCCGTGAGTACGCCGCTCACCCGGTTCACCAGCCGCTTGTAGTGCCCGAACAGGTAGCCGATCTCGCGCGCCCCGACGCCGATGTCTCCAGCCGGAACGTCCGTGTTCTCCCCGATGTGTCGGGCGAGCTCGACCATCATTGACTGGCAGAAGCGCATGACCTCGTTGTCGCTTCTACCCTTCGGCTCGAAGTCGGCGCCGCCTTTGGCTCCTCCCATCGGGAGCCCGGTCAGCGCGTTCTTGAAGGTTTGCTCGAATCCGAGGAACTTCAGGGTCCCGAGGGTCACCGTCGGGTGGAAGCGGAGCCCCCCTTTGTAGGGGCCAATCGCGTTGTTGAACTGGACGCGCCATGCCCGGTTCACGCGCATTCCGCCATCATCATCCATCCAGGTGACGCGGAACATCACGATTCGGTCGGGCTCCGTCATGCGCTCCAGGATCTTTGCCTTTCGATACTCCTCGCGCTCGAGGAGGAACGGCATGATCGTCTCGACAACCTCGTATACCGCCTGATGGAACTCGGGCTCGCCCCGGTTCCTCTCGACCACCCACGTCATGAAGCGATCGACATCGGCAGAATAATCGACGCCGGACATCGCCGTCTCCTGTCTTTCGGGTTGTTTGCTGGAAAGCAGGTGCCGCGATCAGTCAGCGCGGTCCTTCTGGGCGACGGACAGATACACGACGCGCCGCTAGACCGCTAGACCCGTGCCAAAAGAGCCCCGCCGCAGCGAGGCTTTTCGTGTATCGGTCCTCGGTTGCTCGAGAGCTCGCGCGCCGCAGGCTCTCAGTTCGAGGCGATCAGGGTTTGCCGGAGCGCCGGCATCGGAATCGGTATCGCGTAGTCGGCCGCTCCCACACCCACGCCTCCTTCGCACGAGTTCGGAGGCGCCGTCGAGATCCGCCTGGGAGAAGGCCGCTCGGCAGCCCAAAACATGAGACCCAGCATGCCGGGCGTGCTGCCTGCCCCGTTCGGCATCACCCGCTCCACGAAGTCTCGCGTGCCCATCTGAAGTGAATTCCAGTAGTCGTCACATTCAGGGGCCGTCTTGCGGCCGGTGACGATGTACAGGCTGCCGGTGAACATCTGCGGGGCCAGCGGCGGGATCGGCGGATCGAAACGGGATTTCCCATCCACGTGCTCCCGCCAGTTGGTGATCGCGTCGCTCGCGGAGCCGGGCTGCCGGTTCGGAACCATCGCGTTCGCGTGGTCCAACACAGGATCGGCGTCATCCAGCCAATAGATCGTGGCGTGTCGGGTCAGATCGATCAGCCAACGATCTCCGGCAGCCAGATCGATCGTCAGCCGCCGCGCATGGTTGCCCCCGGTCGGATCGTACGGGAGCACCGACCGATAGGCATCGATGAAGTCCTGTAAACCGCCGAGGTCCGGACCGGAGTTTTCCTCGTAGTCGATCTCGATCCCCACGCCGAGGCGTTGTGCCACTTCCGCCGCGTTCAAGCCCAGCTGCCACGCGTCGGACGCCAGAGCCGAGTTCCAGTCGTCCACGTAGGTGATGCCGCCGATCGAGAGCTCGACGCGAACGCCACGGCTCTTGAAGTAGTCGACGATCTCCGGGGTCATCCCTCGCGGCACTCCGTTTTCCGTGTAGGCATCGGTCGTCTTGTTCAACAGCCGAAGCGGATTGACGAAGCTGAGCACGACGAGGTTCACAGCGGGGCCGCCGCCGTTGCCGTTGATAAGCCAGGCGTTCTTGCTGTCGAACTCGGCGACGGTTCGCTCCGTGCCCCAGAGGCACGAATCGTCACTGCAATGCCAGGCGCCATAAATCGTGATCGGCGTCGGGGTGTCGGCAAGCGGAGGCGGCTTGTTCTTGCCTCCGCCCTTCCGGGCGAAGGAGATCTTGCCGTCGGGTCCGGTGGGGTCCGAGTCCGTGCAACCGCTGAGAAGAAACATCGAGACACAGGTCGCGATCACGAGATGGCGTCGGCTCATCGTGCGCCTCCCACTTCGGTTACTTCAGGTTCGCTCGATTGCCCCACACCCTGCGACCGCAGCTCCCCTCCCCGCAAGAGTCGAAGTCCCAAAGGGGATGTGAAAAAGCCCCGCCGGAGCGGGGCTCTTTCGACGAACAGCACGCGGTGGATCCGGGAGCTATTCTACGCGTGTGACCTCGGCGGAGTAGAACCGGAAGCCGGCCCAGTCCCCCTGCAGCCTCAGCTGAATCCAGCCCGTGGAGATCGCCTCCAGCGCTGCCAGCACGTGCTTCTTGCCGCTGTGCATCTGGAACTCCTGATCGATTCCTGGACCTTCCAGGTGCCATGCCTGGACCGAGTTGGTTCCCGAGATCTTCACCGCGAAATCGACCAGATACTGTTTCCCTTCCTCCACGTTGAGCCACAGCTCCAGGTAGCTGTCCTCATAGCCCGTCCCGCCGAAAGACACCGCCTCGTGGGTGAACATGATCGGCTTCCAGAACTTGAGGTGGCCCTGGTTGTTGGCCCACGGGTGGCGTGGCGTGAGCTCCATTTCGACCAGCTCAGGGGGCTCGGGAGCCTGAAAACCACCCACGGTGGGCACTTTGGGAGCCGGATCGATGGCCTCGAGCTTGGTGAACCGATCCAAGGGCTCCGGAGGCTCTTCGGGGGGCTGGCTCGTATCGAGCGCCCTCGTCCGTGCGGGGGGAGAGACCTTGAAGGCGCCGACCTTAAGGACGGATCCGAAGCTCGTCTTGGGAGTCTGCCGAATGACTCGTACGGTCGCCGGCTGCACGACGACGCCCTCCGCCGCAGTCGCTGCCTGGGTGGCCGGCTGTGCCGTCACCCGCTCCTGAGCGATCGCCTTCCCGGACAAGCCGAAGCCAACGATCGCGACGGCTGCCGAGGCGACGAGCCGGACGACCCATTTACCCGTTTTCATGGCGGTGACCCCCCTGGATGCTCATGATCGAACGAATTCCATGCGCACGCGGGCCGACACTCCGCAGAAAACAGACCAGGCATGAGAAACGCGCCCCACTTCTGGTGGCCAGGCCACTAAGCCACCAGTTTTCAACCCGATGGAAGGGGTTCAGCCTCACGCTCTGGCCGGAATCGAATCATGAAACGCTTGCAGCCCACGTCCTTCTGGTTCTGCCTCGTATCGACCGTACTTCTCCAGCTGAGCGCGGCCCGGGCGGCTGTCGCACAGCACGCGATGGCGGAGGGTGTCGACCTGGCTGTATTGGACGACGCGTCCGCCGGGGTGCTAACGCTCCGCCTTGGCCCTCTCGATCTGCCGGCCGCCTCGGAGCACACGAAGGTCGCGCAGCCTCCCGAGAGGGGTTTTGCGGTCCCGTTCGACGGCTGGCTCCGCGCCTATCATCCGCGGTTGACCGACGCCGAGGGCCGACCGGTTCCGAACCGGCTTCTGCACCACGTCGCCTTTTGGAATACCGAACGACCGGATTTCCTATGCCCGGCCAAGGAGGAGCACATCTTCGGTGCCGGCGGCGAGATGAACGACTGGATGGCGGTTCCGGGATTCGGCTACCGCGTGGATGAGGGCGACCAGATCCGCATCACGACCATGTTCCACAATCCGACGGACACCTCCTATCCGGAGACCTATCTCGAGATCAGAGTCGAGTACCAGCGGGAGGAGCAGGAGACCGCGAATCCAAAGAGCGTCTATCCGGTGTGGTTCGACGTGCAGGAGTGTGGCAAATCAGGCTACGATCTGGAGCCGGGCCTGAACGAGACGGTCGGAACCTTCGAGCTGGACTATTCGGGCCGACTACTCGGAGTGGGCGGTCATTTGCACGACTTCGGCCAGGAGCTGCGGCTCGAGAACGTCACGACCGGCGTGGAGATCGCGACGCTGTCTCCGGAGGTCGACCCCGAGGGACGCATCCTGTCGATGCCGATCGTGCCGTTCTTTCTCCAGGGAGGCTATCCGCTCCAACGCGGCGATGTCGTACGAGTCAGCGCGATCTACGACAACCTTGCTGGCCGCCGGCTTCCCGATGGCGCTATGGGCATCGCGGTGGGCTACTTCCTGCCGGACGACGGCGAAGATCTCGCCTCGCTCAAGAAATCGGAGGAGTAACCAGCCGGCGGCTAGCCGTCGATCGAGTCGTGCTTCTCCTGCCTCGCTTCGGCCGAGTCAGCCGCGTCCATGGCGCCGCGGACGCCCTGGGCTCCGGGGATCGGTAGCTCTCCCACCAGGCTGTCCCCCTCGCGCTGCGTCATCGTGTCTCGCGCCCCCTCGTCGCTCTGATCGCCCTCCGAGCAGGCCGAGCTGCCGATCGCCGCAGCGACGATCACGGGCATCGCCTTTTCGAGCGTCGGCGCCACCCGGTAGTGTTTAGCGGCGAACTCTTTGGCGTTCACCGAGCGGGCGTAGAGCACCTTCGCGAGCTTCACGAAGGAGAGCAGCTTGATGTAGATCCAGCCGATGTCGAACTCCCACCAGTGGGCCTGGAACTTCGCCGATCGCGGATCCGCGTGATGGTTGTTGTGAAGCTCTTCGCCGAGGATCCAGATACCCCATGGATAGATGTTCCGGCTGCGATCGCGGGTTCCGAAGTTCCGGTATCCGAGGGCGTGGCCGATCCCGTTGATGATGTTGCCCATGATCGGCATCCAGATGATCATGGCGGACCAGACCAGGAGCCCGACCAAGAGGCCGAACAGGTAAACATCCAGGAAGAGCATCAGCGCGAGGCCCAGTGCGCTCAGTCGCGTGTAGATGTGCTGCTCCACCCAGTCGTTCGGACAGCCGTGACCGTACTTCTCGAGAACCTCCGGATCCCGGGCCGCCTTCTGGTAGAAGAAGACACCACCCAAGACGATCCCCCAGAAGCCGGCAACGGCCGGGGAGTGAGGGTCGCCCTCCCTGTCCGCGTAAGCGTGGTGCTTACGGTGCACGGCCACCCACTCACGGGTGATCACGGCAGAAGTGAGCCAGAGCCAGAACCGCATCAGGTGCTCTACGGCCGGCCGAAACTTGACCCCTTCGTGTGTCATCGACCGGTGGAGATACAACGTGGTGCAGATGTTCGTGGCATGGCCCACGACCAAGACGAACAGAATCGGAACCCACCACGGGTGGGCCAGGACGCCGTAACCGGGCATGTCGCTCACGTGTTGGAGGAGCAGGTAGACGGATTCGCACCCACGGTAAAAGAATGCGAGGCCTAAGGCTAGGTACAACGTGGGGCGCCAAGGGGTCCAAGACGAAGGGGCGGTCCCTCGGAACCGCCCCTTGGAAGCGCGCGGGCCAGCCGGGTCGGGCTTAGAAGGTGGCCGTGGCCACTTTCTCCGTAATGTGAATGCCCAGCTGCTCGAAGATGCTCAGCAGGTCGAAGTAGTGCCTGTTCGCCTTGATGAACTTGCCGTCGAACTCGAGCACCATGGCTGCACGCGACTTGTACGGCTTGAAGGTCGCGTCGAACTCCCCGAACGGGGTGATCAGTTTGCCCGTGTGCTTGCCCTTCCACAGCACTTCGAGAAACACGACGTTGTCGGCCGCAAAGACGTTCGTCAGCTCGCCGGTCAGATCCGGGAACGCCGTCTTCCACACCTTCAAGTGCTCAACCATGTCGACCAGGCCTTCGATGCGCTGGTCCGTCGCCGGCTCGATGTAGACGGCTGTCGGCGCGACGAACTTCTTCATCTCGTCCCAATCGGCCTTGTTGAAGGCCTTGATGCAGTCGTGTGCGACGTTGATGAGATCGGTTGCTACCTCCATGGTTCCCTCCTGTCCGTAGAATCCGGCGAAGTTGGATGCACGACTTCCAAGCTCGCCTCAAGAGGGTGGGATCCCGCGGCGGAGAGACCGCTTGCACCGGCTGCCCGCGTCAATGAAGTTGGGCTCTCCACGCGTGAACCCACCGGGTTCTGCGTGTCCGGGCTGTCAGCCGGTGTTCTCGCCAAGAGCCGCCGGCTGGCAGCTCTTTTTGTCGCGCCGCCGCTCGGCGGCGTCTCCGCCAGCATATCGGGAAATCTCCCATGCGACCATCGGGAAGAATTCGATTCGACGCGTCAGGAAATCCTCGACTCTGTCATGCGCGGGCTTCGCCGCACGTTTAGAAGACGCGAGCTATCGGGCGGGGTTGGGAGCCGCACGGCCTGGAGCGGCGTCTTCTGGGTGACGTCGTTAAACCGCCGAAAGATGCGTCCTGTAAAGGTTCAGCCTGTCTCCAGCAGGCTACTGCAACCTCCCCCGTCTGTCTTCATTTCGCACTCTAGGTCAAGACCCGGCGGAGGATAGCGACCGCCTCCTCCACATCCGACTCGCTGAAGGTCAGCGACGGGCGGAAGCGGATCGAGCGCGGACCGCAGGTCAGCGTGGCCAGGCCGGCGTCCCAGCAGCGCGTGCGCACCGAGTTCCGGCTCTCCCCGTCCGGCAGATCGAAAGCGAGCAGAAAACCGCGACCGCGCGCGTTGGTCACGCTGTCGAAGTTTGCCTCGAGCTCGATGAGCTTCCGGCGGAACAGTTCACCCACCGAAGCCGTGTTCGCCACCAGCCGATCTTCATCGATGATCTGGAGGTAGCGGGCGCATCGCACCATATCCACGAGGTTGCCGCCCCAGGTCGAGTTGATGCGTGATGAGACGGCAAAGACGTTCGTGGGGATCTCGTCAATCCGGTTCGTGCTCATGATCCCACACACCTGGGTCTTCTTCCCGAAGGCTATGATGTCGGGCGTGACTCCGAGCTGCTGATAGGCCCACCAGGAGCCGGTCGTGCCCATCCCTGTCTGCACCTCGTCGAAGATAAGCAGGGCATCACGCTCGTCCGCTATCCGCCGGAGTTCCGCGAAGAACTCGTTCCGGAAGTGGTTGTCCCCGCCTTCCGCCTGGATGGGCTCGATCAGAATGCCCGCGATGCCGTGCGGATCGCGATCGAACGCCTCTTCGATCTCGCCGATGGATAGCGCTTCGGCCTCGGCAGCGGCGGCCTCATCCACCGGGAAGCGCAGCTTCGGGTTCGACACTCTGGGCCAGTCGAACTTCGGGAAGTCGAGGATCTTCAGGGGCTCGGTGTTGGTCGTCGAGAGTGAGTAACCGGTCCGCCCATGGAAGGCCTCGCGAAAGTGGAGGATCTTGTCCGCTCCGCCCTCGATGCCCCTCGAACGGTTCAGCTGCGCCTTCCAGTCGAACGCAGCCTTCATCGCGTTCTCGACCGCCGGCGACCCGCCGGCGACGAAGAACAGGTGGGGAAACTCGTCCGGGACGGCGATCTCCCGGAAAGTCTGAACGAAAGCCGCGTACTCCCGGCAGTACACGTCGCTGTTCGCGGGGTTGGCCAAAGCCGCTCGCATCAGCGCGGCCTGGAACTCTTCATCGTCCAGGCCCGCGTGGTTGTGTCCGATTGGGAGCGTCGCGAAGTAGCAGTAGCAGTCCAGGTACTCCTTGCCCGAGAGAGCATCCACCATCACGGAGCCGTGCGATCTCTCCAGGTCGATCACGATGTGGAAGCCGTCGACGAGAACGTTCGCCTCGAGAATCGGGAAGACGTCGCTCGCGGGGACGGCGATGCCGGTATCTAGCGTGATTTGTGACACCTGTCGCCTCGATATTCGGGTGGTCCGGTGACACGCGGTGGCAGATTCCTGCCGGGGTTCAACTGACAAGATATCAGCTTCCGGCGGCCGCGCATGGCCCTCGATCCTACGACGGTTCTGCGGTCGGCCTGTTCCCGGAGCGGTCCGCAGATCTAGGTTGGCTCGCCATGGAAAAGAAGCCGTTTGTCGTAGACGAGCGGGTGCGTTGGTCCGATGTCGACTTCGCCGGGATCATCTTCTACGGCGCGTACTTCCGGTTCTTCGAGCTGGCTGAGATGGAGCTCTTTCGAGCCGCCGGGATCCCCTACAGCGACGTGTTCGAGCGCTTCGACATCTGGCTGCCCCGCGTGCATCTCGACTGCGACTTCAAGTACCCCGCCCGCCTCGACGACGCGCTGCGCGTGGCCGGCTACTTCACCCGTTTCGGCACGAGCTCGATCTCGATCAACTTCGACGTCCTGCATCTGGGTGCGGGGAAGCTCGCCGCGGTGGGCCACGTCGTGCTCGTGTGCACGGGCCGGAAGGAGCTGCAACCGAAGCCGCTGCCGGACGAGCTCCGCGCGCTCCTGGACCGGTTCGCCATGAGTGAAGCCGAGGCACGGCGCCACCTGGGTGTAGCAGCAGGCTGAGACGCTAGCCGGCAGCGACAGATCTACCCGCCCGACCGGAGCCCTATTTCGCGTGCCCCGAGATGTGCTCGCCGACCAAGATCTTGCCGATCTCGTCCCGCTGGATCTGATTCGTCCCCTCGTAAATCTGGGTGATCTTGGCGTCCCGCATGTACTTCTCGATCGGGTAGTCCCGCATGTAACCGGACCCGCCGAAGACCTGGACCGCATCGGTAGTCACCTGCATCGCCATCTCCGAGGCGAATAGCTTGGACATCGCCGAGTAGATCGTAGGCCGCGTTTTCGGGTTGGAATCGATGTAGCGGGAGGTCGCGTAGATCAGGGCCCGCGATGCCTCCACCTTGGTGGCCATCTCGGCCAGCAGGAAGCGGAGCCCCTGGAAGGCCGATACGCGCGAGCCGAACTGCCTGCGCTCGCACGCCCAATCCACCGCCAGATCGAGGGCCCCCTGCGCGATGCCGAGCGCCTGGGCCGCGACGCCGGGCCGCGACGCGTCGAAGGTACGCATGGCGGTGATAAAGCCGGCGCCCTCCCGTCCGATCAGGTTCTCGGCGGGCACCCGGCAGTCCTCGAACACGAGCTCCCGCGTCGCGGAGGCCCGGATCCCCATCTTGTCCTCTTTCTTCCCGAACCCGAAGCCCGGCGCCCCCTTCTCGACGATGAGCGCGCTCGCCCCGCGCGGCCCCTTCGCGGGGTTGGTCAACGCGATGATCGTGTAGATCTCGGCCTCACCCCCGTTGGTGATCCACTGTTTGAGGCCGTTCAGGACGTAGTGGTCGCCGTCACGAACCGCGGTCGTGCGGATTCCGCCCGCGTCGGAGCCGGCCTGCGGCTCGGTGAGGGCGAAGGCGGCGAGTCGCTTTCCGGCAGCGATATCCGGCAATAGGCGCTGTTTCTGATCTTCGCTCCCAGAGAGGAGAATCGGCATGGCGCCGAGCGCGGTGCTCGCGAAGGCGAGCGCGATCCCGCCGCACGCCTTCGAAAACTCCTCGGTGGCGAGCACCAGGTTCATCGTCGGGGTGTCGCTGCCGAGCCCGCCGTACTCCTCATCGATGAAGACGCCGAACAGACCTGCCTGTGCCATCTTCTCGACGATCGGCCAGGGGAAGTCGCCGGTGCGATCGTACTCGGCGGCCACCGGCCGGATCTCGTTGTCGGCGATCGTCCGCGCGAGCTCGCGAATCGCTTCCTGCTCTTCGGTCAGAAGGTAGTCCATCATGATGGCGGCCTCCCTATGCCTGCGCCGGAGGATCCGACCAGAGCAGGGGGTGCTGCACCCAGATCTCCCCCTTCTTGAAAAGGAAGCGTACGAGGTGCTCGGGATCGGCCGCGTCGAAGGAGCTCACGTCGAGCCATCCGCTCAGGCTGCGCGGCTCCGCCATCTTCTCGAGACGCTCGACCAGAAGGCGTGCATCGAGGTTGACGTTGGCGAGCTCTACCCGCACCAGGCCATCGGAGCCGGCGGTGGCACGAAAATCCCCTTCGGGATAGAGCCCCTCGAACGTGTCGGCCAGATCCTGAAGGGCCGCCGCGTCCTCGGCGGGCTTCGCGGCCGCGAGCTCGATCCGTCCGTTCAGCCGCTGTTCCCAGGGCTCGATCGCGATCTCGTGTCCGTCGCTGTACGGCCGCTTAAGAGCACCCTCGTAGCCCGGATGGGCCCACCGGATATGGAGGGCGCCACCCTCGGTGACGCGCAACCGAACGAGCTGATCGGAATCCTCCGTGTGCACGAACAGGTCTCCGCCGGGAATCCGACTCTGATAGTCGTAGGGCATGCCGTCGAGCAGGCCGACAAGCTCGCTCACCGTCGTCGCCAGGATCGGCGCCTTCGCAGGCTGTACATGGCGCACCACGATGGCCGCGGAGTCCGGATCGTACTCCAGCCAGATTCCGGGCGTTGCGGCAAGCCGTTTCTGGACGTCGCCGGCAAGGTCTCCTAGATCGATGCGGCCGTGGACGAAGATGCTAGACATCGATCGACTCCAGTCCCTGAGGTTTCGCGACTCGACCCGTCCCGTTGCGCCAAGCCTAGCAGGCGACGGAAGGCACGTCAGTCGGGAGTATCTAGCCTTCGATTGTGGTGAAAAGCCGCAAACCGAAGTAGGATTCCAGGCAACCAGTTCGCGCACCAGGCCTGCAGATTTCCGTGAATCGATCTTTGACGCTGAGCGGCCCCTCGTGGCCTAGGGTTCTGAGCCTCGTTTCGGGACTCGGGATGGCCGTGTTCTCCCTCCTCACGATCCAGCACTTCTTCACCGCCAACTACCCGGCCGGCATCTTCGAGGGATCGCTCTGCGACGTGAGCGCTTTCTTCAACTGCGACTCATCTGCCTATTCGCCGGTCTCGGCGATCTGGGGCGTGCCGCTCGGCTTCTTCGGCCTCATGCTCGGAGGCATGGTGGCGCTGGGTGCGGTCTTTCCTTCGTCCGAGATCGAGCGCACGAACAAGACGCTCTCGCTGCTCAACATCCTCGGCGTCGTCGGGCTGCTCGCGTACTCGGTCCTTTTCCTCGGTAGCCTTTGCCTCCTGTGCAGCGGCTTCTATGCCTTCTCGGCGCTCAGCTTGCTCCTCTTCTGGCGCTACGGGATCGGGCGCCACGGCAGCCTCCAAGAGCGTTGGCTCTCGCTCTCGCTTCGGCCTCTCGCGACGCTCTCCATCATCACGGCCGCCGGAGCATGGGGAATCGCCGAGTACCATGACGCCAGAAAGGACGCCCAGTCGGGCGGCGCGGCGGCCCGGGCTGTGGAGCAATTCTACAGCTTGGAACAGGTCCAGTGGCCGAGCTTCATCTCGCCCTATTGGACGGCCCAATCCACCGAGCGGTTCGAGGACGCCCCGATCCGGATCGTCGAGTACGCAGACCTCCTTTGCTCCGACTGTCTCTTTCTCGCACAGCAGCTGGTCCGGCTCAAAGAGGAATTCGCCGGCCAGATCAACATCGCGTTCCAGTTCTTTCCGTTGGAAGCCCGGTGCAACGACGTCGTGGAGAAGGATCTCCACCCCGGAGCGTGCGAGGTCTCCTACCTGGCGGCGTACGATCCCGAGAAGTTCAATGAGATCCATGACGAGATCTTCGCCAACTTCCGGCAGGCGAAGAGCAGCGCCGAATGGAGACGGGAGCTGGGCCAAAGGCACGGCGTAGGATCGGCTCCAGGCGATTCGGCGACGATCGAGATCGTCCGGCGGATGATCGAGACGGGCCGGGAGTACGAGAGAACGTCGGAGGAGTTCTCGCATGGCATCCGCTCGACGCCGACGATGATCATCAACAACCGGATGATCATTGGCACCCTCCCCTACCAACAACTCAAGGCGATTTTTCAGGCTCTCATCGATGAGTCTGCCGGCGACACACGGTTTATGGAGAACTGGGTGGAAACCGGCTGATCTCTCCCGGTCGAATACTCACCAATTCGTCGGGAAATCCCACCACAAGCGCTCACGAGGAACCCCCGACACCTTCGGGCGGGCATCTCCGGTAGGTTTATACCCGAAATCCTGTATCCTCATGGCGCCACGAGTCGTCTAGAAGGCGAGCGGGGGACAGTACCGAACCAAGGATGGGATGATGAAACGCGCAGCGTGGATAGCTGTTTTCGCTTTAATGGTGGCCCCTCCTCTCATCGCGCAGGAGACCGACGAGACCGAACCGCAGGAAGAACCAGAAAAACAACAAGAAGACACGCTCTTCAAGGGCGGCCTCGATTCCGGAGGCTTCGGCGCCATCGTTTTCCGGTTCGGCGAGGTGGGCGACCAGTTCGCCACCTTCGGCGGTGTGCGCGGCGGCTGGATCATCAACCACCAGTTCGTCATCGGCGCGGGTTTTTACGGCCTGTCAAACGAAATCTGCCTGGACGACGACCGCGACTGCCGGTTCCGAGAGCTCGAGTTCGGCTACGGCGGCTTCGAGTTCGAGTACGTGGGGATGTGGGATCGGGTGGCCCACTACACGCTTCAGCTGCTGATTGGCGGGGGCGGCGTCACCTTCTTCAGCGTGGCCTCCGACGGGGTGTTCGTGGCCGAGCCGGTGGCCAACCTGGAGCTCAACGTCACGAAGTGGTGGAGGATCAACGTTGGGGCGGGCTACCGCATCGTGGCCGGAGTCAACGCCGGCGGCCTCGAGAACAGTGATCTCAGCGGCGTTTTCGGCAACGTGGAGTTCAAGTTCGGCGGCTTCTGAACATCTTCGGTCCCGTAGCTTTATATTTCAGCGGGGCATAGCCACCGTCGGCTGATAGGCTCCCGCCGACGGCGAAGACGTAGCGAGACCCCCTGGAGAGGGGAAGGTCACGACTCTACTCGATCGCCTGCGCGAAGCGCTTGCACCCAACTACTCCGTGGAAACGGAACTGGGCAGCGGCGGCATGGCGCACGTCTTCCGTGGCTTCGACCCCGCTCTGAACAGGCCGGTGGCGATCAAGGTCCTACGACCCGAGCTGGCCACGGCCTACGGCGCGGAGCGCTTCCTCCGCGAAGCAAGACTCCTGGCTCGACTCTCGCACCCCAACGTCATTCCCATTCACGACGTCGGAGAAGCCACCGGCCTCTACTTCTACGTCATGGATCTTCTCGAGGGCGGGACACTTCGCGATAGGCTGGAGCTGGAACCGCTCACGGAATCGGAGGCGTTCGCGATCGGTTTCGACCTGCTCAAAGCACTCGAGGCCGCTCACGCTGCCGGCATCATTCACCGTGACGTGAAGCCCAGTAACGTATTTCTGGTCGATGGGCGGGCAGTGTTGGCCGACTTCGGTATCGCAAAGTACACGGACGACGACGTCGAGCCGCTGACGGCGACCGGTGTCTCGATCGGCACCCCTGGATACATGGCCCCGGAGCAGGTGGTCGGGGGCGCAGCCACGCCGTCCTCCGATCTCTACGGCGTCGGCGTCCTTCTCTTGGAGACGATGACCGGGCAACGTCCTCACGAACTGGCGGAACGTGGGGAGTGGGAGGGAGTGCGGCCGAGCGTGGAGAGTGTGATCGAACGGGCGCTAGCCCGCGACCCGAGCGATCGCTGGCCCGACGCCGCCTCGTTCCGTCGAGCGCTAAAGAGTGCTGCGCCCGATCGAGATCGCACGACGAATCGGCGGATTGCGCTCGGACTGGCCACCGCCGGGATCTTGCTTGCCGCCACTTGGTGGGTGGCCGGCCGGGAGCGCCGGCCGATTGCGGCGGAACCGCACAGGGCCGCCCTGGCGGTGCTTCCCTGCTCGGCCACTTTGGCCGAGGACAGCGTTGCGGGCAAGCAGCTCGCCAGGATCGCGGCGCTCAACCTCCAGGGTATTCCCGGTCTGAGGACAGTCCCCGTCAACACCAGCTTCGGGTGGTGGCAGAGACATGCGGATCGCCAGGGAGTCTGGACGCGCGCCACGGACGCGCTGGAAGCGGAGTTCGCGCTTCGTTGCGTGCTCGCCCGCAGCTCACCAGGCCGGTTCGAGGCTCGCTTCGAGCTGGTCGACGCCCTGGGCACGAGCCGCGACGCCTCCGTGGTCTATGGCCCAGCCGACGACCCGCCTCTGGCTCTCGGCGATTCGTTGACCGTCGGCATCATCAGGATTTTTCAGGACGAGGCGATCCTCTCGGAAGCCGGATCGCGAGCTCTCTCCGGGCACCACATCGAAGCGGTGAGAGCGTTTCTCTCCGGCGAGGCCGCGTTTCAGCGCGGCGCGTGGACGCCCGCCCAGAACAACTATAGCGACGCGCTTCGGATCGACTCCAGCTTCGCTCTCGCCCGATGGCGTCTCGCCGACATCCGGCGCTGGACGATCACGGCCTCGGCAACCGACTTACGCGGTCTGGACTCGGTCGAGGCGCGTCACTTCGGTCAAGTCGATCGCATGCTCCTCGCTGCACGAGTCATGGGGCACAGCCCCTCGCAACTGCTCGCCTATCAGGAGATCCTCGCTGAGCATCCGCGTGACGCCTACGCCACGCTGATCTACGGCGATGAACTCTTCCACCGAGGGCCGCTGTGGGGCGTTCCTCTCGACAGCGCCCGTCGCGTGTTACGCCTCGCGACTCGGCTCGACTCCTCGCTCGTGCCCGCATTCGACCACCTCGCTCAACTCGAGATCCGTCTCGGCGATCGAACCGCCGCTCGCGAGACCCTGGATCGACTCGCCTCTATCGCCGCAGCTCCGCCCGAGGTCGAGATGTATCTCCCGGCACTTTGGGAGCAGGCGTTCCTGGAACGCTTCGACCACCCGGCTGCCGAAGAGCGCCGACCGTCCCTCTTTCGGACCTCGACGCAGCGCGAGCGTTGGATCGTCGCGTTGTCCGCCCGTCGAGGCCTGTCACTGGACCTCGCACACACCGAGCTCGCGCTAGGTGAGATCCTCACGGATGCGGAAGACGCCGGGCCCGAGGAGCTCCTCACCGGACACGTGGCGCAGGGGCTGGCACTCTTCGCCATGGGACGGCCGATGGCCGCGCTCGGCCACTTCGACTCCGCGGCGAGCTTGGGCGATCCGGAGGCCTACCTGCAGGCCGCCCAGTGGCGGCTCCTCCCGGGCGCTCTCGGGGCGGAAGGCATCCCCGAGGAGGAGGCCCGGCGTGGTCGTGACCAGCTCCGGCAGCTGGCCCGAGACAGGCCGGAAACAGGCGGCTCCCCGGAGATCGAACGGCGGCGAGCGCGAGCTGCGTGGACGCTCTCGCTCGCGGCTCTGCAGGAAGGGGATACGCTGGCGGCTGATCGCCGAGCTGGCCAGCTCGCGGAATCCGACTGGAGAGGAGCCGATCGACTCCGGCTCCTTCTCGAATCGGCACGGGAGGCGGCCCGCGGCCGATATGATGGGGCGCTCGCCCAGAGTGCGCCGTTGACCGCCTACGATTCGGCGGGCAAGATCGAGCGCCCATTCTCCCGCGCCGCCACTCATCTCCTTAGAGCAGAATGGCTTCGGCGTCTCTCGCGAATCGAGGATGCGGAACGCGAGTTGATCTGGTACGAGGCGGAAGACCTGGAAGGTATGCCCGTAGGAGCTGCCCAGGCCGGAGAGGTTGATTGGGCTTTCGGCCCGTACGCCCGCTTGCGCCGAGCTCGGATCGCGTTCGATCTATCTCGGATCGTTGACGCATGCCGCCACGCCACCGACGCGATGTCCTCATGGAGCGAGGCAGAACCCGCGCTCGGCCGACTGGTTGCCGAGGCGCAGCGCATTCGAAACGTCGCCTGCGCAGAGTGATCTACTGTCGAGCGCTCGGGCCGGTGGCGGTCACGCTTGATGGAGACCCTCCGCCCCGGGAGCTCTTGTGGCGAAAAAACCTCGCCCTCCTGGTATATCTCGGACGTTCCACTGATCGACGCCGCACACGTACGCATCTCCGCGGTCTCCTGTGGGGCGACAAGCCCGAGGCGGCCGCCCGGCATTCCCTCAACGAGGCCGTCAGAGTGCTTCGCCGCGTGGCCGGAGAGGATCTGATCGAGTCGTTGGGCGAGCAGATCATCCTCTCTGAAAACAGCCTCCACCTGGACACCGATGACTTCGAGGACCTGGTAGCAGTGGAGGATTGGGCCGGCGCGGCCCAGCTCGTCGGAGGTGTTTTCCTCGAGGGCTTCGAGGTGCCGGATTCATCAGGCTTCGAGGACTGGCTGGCCGCCGAACGGTCGGCCTGGCTCCGAAGATCGGTGGACTGCCTGGTTCACCACGCGGAGCACGAGTTGAGCCGCGGTGACTCGTCGGCGGCAGCAAGGGCTTCGCACCGCGCACTGTCGATGGACCCGGTGAGCGACGCGGCGGTCCGGGCAGCCATGCGCGTCACCGCCCTGTCCGGCGAGCGAGCCTCCGCCCTCGATCTCTTCGAGGCTTTTGCCGAGCGGATCAGGCGCGGCCTGGACACAGAGCCGGAGCCCGAGACGCAGCGTCTGGCCGATCGCATCAGGCTCGAGCGAGTCTGGAAGATCTCGCCGGACGCCAAGCGGACGGAGCCGTTCCCCGAGCGCGCCCCTCTCTTCGGCCGTGCGGAAGAGCTCCAGCGGAGCGTCGACGCTCTCGGTCGCTGCTTCTCGACCCAGCGAGCCACCGCCGTGTTTGTGCTCGGAGGAGCCGGGCTCGGAAAGACGCGCCTGGCCACGGAGATCCTCGGACGGGCACGGCTGGATGGAGCTTTCGTGGCCGCCACACGAGTAGTACCTGGGGATCACGAGGAGCCGTGGAGCGGCGTTCTGGGGCTCCTTCGAGCCGGCCTGGCCACGGCACCGGGCGTACTGGCAGCACCGGCGCCCTCGCTGGCAGCGGCCGCCGAGCAGATCACGGCCTGGCGGGAGCGATTCGCGGCCGAGATCGAAGGCGTTACGCCCGCACCTCTTCGAAGAGCCCTCGTCGACGTGTTGAGGGCGATCGCCGAAGAGCAGCCTGCCGTCGCGTTCATCGATGACGCCGAGTGGCTGGACCAGGAATCCGCGCAGGCGCTGGCCGCGGCGCTTCGCGATCTGGCCGACCTTCCGTTCGCTCTCGTTCTTGCCGCGAACCCCCATCCCGGTCGGGAGGAGCTGGATGAGATCCGCTCGCGGATCGATCAACACGTGAACGGAGAGCTAGTCCTGCTGGAGAGGCTTTCCCGAGAGGATCTGGCAGACCTGACCCGGTGGACGCTTCCAGACTACGGACCCGAGTCGATCGAGCGACTGTCCCGGCGGCTCGAAGTGGACGCCGCTGGACTCCCACTTCTGGCGACGGAGATCCTCGGTGCCGTGAGACTCGGTCTCGAGCTCTCGGACGAAACGGCGCCCTGGCCCGAGCCTCAGAAGACCCTGGACCAGACGCTGCCGGCGGATCTCCCGGATTCGGTCATCTCGTCCATTCGTATGCGATTCCGCCGTCTAGGTCCTCGCGCCCAATCCGTGCTCGAAGCCGCCGCGGTCCTCGGCGAACGGGTGAACGACGACACCTTGGCCCGGGTTACGGGCCTTAGCTCGGACGAGCTCGACGCAGATCTGGATGAGCTGGAGTGGCAGCGCTGGTTGGCCGCAGATCCGGGGGGCTATGTGTTCGTCGCCCGCATCCTTCGTGACGTGGTCGCTCGTGATATGGTCCTTCCCGGCCGCCGGGACAGGATCCTGAAGCGTGCCCGCAGCTAAGACCCGCCGCCCTCGCCGGCTAAGCCTCCGTGCCAGGCTCTGGCCGTAAGCCGCGCGGCTAAGGCCCGACGGTAAACCGCACCGTATCCGCAGCCGGCGGACTGAGCGGCAGATGGCCTCGGTCCGCCAGCAGCGCGATCACCACGTGTTCGCCGTGCTCGAGCTCCTCGAGCACGAACTCCGTTTGGCCACGCCCCAGATGCAGGATGCCGAGCACGCCAGCGGGAATCGTATCGCGGAGCGACGTGACCTCGCGATCCACGAAAAGGTGATGGTGCGCCGTTCCCGGTCGCTCCTCCGAGGCAGGCGCGATCTCCACACCGCTCGCCTGAAGAACGATCCTGACGTTCGTGTCCGCCAACACCGCTCCGTCCACCGGCTCGACGATCTCCACGCTGGCCGGTTCGCTCCCTCCACACGAGACGAGCGAGAGAAGAAGAAGACACCAGGCGAATCTTCCTGAGCTTCGCACGGCCGGATCCTCCATCTAGCTGTGACCGATCAGACGCTTCCCGACCAGTAAGGAACCTAATCAAGAGGTGTCTTGTTTACCGAGCGATCAAGACTCGGATGACGACGATCAGATAATGGAGAGATAGAGATGCGAAATCTATTCGCCCTGCCGGGAGTGGCCGCCATCGGCCTGCTGGCGTTGGGCAGCCCGAACCTCGATTCGGGCGCCGCCAGTTGGAACGTGGACGCCAATCACACCGAGATCAACTTCAGTGTCCGGCACTTCTTCACGCCGGTCACCGGATCCTTTCAGAACTACGAGATCGACCTCGACTTCGATCCCGCGTATCCCGAGAACAGCAGCGTGACCGTGAAGATCGAAGTAGCCAGCGTCGACACGGGCATCGAGAAGCGGGACAACCACCTTCGCACCGCCGATTGGTTCGAGGTGGAGAAGTTTCCGTACCTGACCTTCGAGAGCAGCTCCGTGAAGCGAATCAGCCAGACGGAGTTCCTCGCAAAGGGAACTCTCTCGATCAAGGGAGTGGAGAAGGAGATCGAGCTCCCGATCACCCTGCTCGGCGTGAAGGACATCCCGGAGCAGATGCGTGGGATGCTCGGCGGCGTCAGCCAGGTCGCGAGCTTCGAGACCGGCCTCGAGCTCGATCGCCGCGACTTCGGCGTCGGCGTCGGCAGCTGGGCGGAGACCGTGATCGTCGGACCGGATGTCGAGATCGCGATCGCCGTGGAGGCGAACCGGCAGTAGCAGTTTGTTGTCGAACGGCGCTGGATCGCCTGACTCACAATAGCGAATGCACCGACAACCGGGGCTTTCGCATATCTGGATCCACCGCGCTGCGGCCAAGCACCAGGATGTGAAAAAAAGGGCAGCTCCAGAAGGAACCGCCCTCTTCCCAGTCGGTGCTGCACAATAATCCGTTACGGGCCAGACAGCTTCTCGAGCGTCATGTGGGTTGGGACATCGAACCTGCCGACTGTAGTCCAAGGAGAGGGATGTTCTTTCTTGTCCTTACCGCGTCGAGTGACCATTCGACACAACCAAGCATTTCCGGTCGCGAGGGTCCAGCCAGTTGGCGTGGTCTGAATCGTGGCGAAGTGACCGGGTTCATCCCACGCGCCGTTCGCGGCTTCACATGTCGAGCCGTAGTTGAGGCTCCAGGTCGTGCCTTCCGCGTTCCAGGTCACGTAGAACGGTAGCGGATCCGGAATCGGCTTGAGAAATCCGACGTTGGGGAAACTCGGATCTTGTGTAACGATCCAGGCATGCGCGCCCACGGTCTCCCACGAAGTCGGGTCGTCGGGCAGGAGGCTCGCATCGAGAATCTCGATGGGATCGCCCAAGAAGATTCGCACCGTACGATACCGACTTTCGCGGGTCCAGAACGCCAGGTTGCCACCGGCCTGGACTACCGCAGACAAACCCGGGTCTTCTCCATCCACGTATGTACCTTGTGCGTCGCTGACGAGCCCGTATGACCCGCCATCCTGAAGAGTGATGCTGAGCGGGATGTCCTGGCCCTTCAGTTTGACCTCGAACTTCTCGGTGGCGACGCCCCGGCTTCCCCGGCGCATCGCGACGGCGACTTCGTAATCGGAACTGACTGCCGCTTCTACATCGATGGATATGTCAGCCGTCAGGGTCGTCGGGTCGACCGAGGTTGTGGTCGTCGAAATGGTCGACACATCCTCGCCGTCGAGCACGAATACGACCTTCGCTCCGCTGCCGAATCCAGTTCCCGTCACCGTCATCGGGAACGTCTGCCCCTGCTCGCCGTCCTTTGGATTGAAATCGTCGACAGTGATCGGGTTCGGGGCAGGCTTGCCCTTAAACCGCGGCTGGCTCAGATCCGTAAGACCGCTGGGAGCCTCCCTCCCGCAGGCGGCAAACGCCGCGGCGAGCGCGAGGAGTGCAAGAATCGCGAGGAGTGCGGAGGGTCGGGATGGAGACTGTGTGCCGCGCAACATGATGGCACCTCGTACCTGGATGATTCTCGGCAGCTACTCGCTATACACGGATGCTCGGACCCGCATTGATCGAAGAGTCACCGAGGGCTGCCTGCGTCACTCGTGCTCGATCACGAAGAAGTCCACATCCACATGCCAGAACTCGTGGGCGCCCGTGTACCCGTTCTGGCACCATGCGAGGTTCGCGTCCGGCGTTGTGTGTACTCGACGTTTGCGAATCGTGCTGGGGTTGGGATCTTCGATGGGGTCGTCCACAACCAGCCAGTCGGCTAGCCACGGGGTCGGCGGATCCGGGGCTCGGGGGTCTGCATCAAACCGTAGCGTGGGACTCACTCCCCACCCTTCGCAGCGTGACACGTCGACATCGCGCTCGACAAAGAAGAAGACTTGCCCCGTTTCCGCATTGTAGTCATCCGCCAACCATGCTTTAATGTCGGTGACTTCTACGATCTCGTAATCGTTCAGACTGCAAGGATTTCCGGACGGACCGATATCCTGCGTGTGATCATTCCGGTCGGCGTCGGCCGGATGCATGCACCCGAGTCTGATCCACCCGCGGCGAATCCGTTTGCGCAGCACCTTCGCGAAGTTGGCGGTGAAAGCGTTTCCGTCGGACGCCGTTACTGCCTGGAAGCGCTGCTTCCCGTCGACGTAGGCGGGATCGCCGTCGTCCATGAAATCCATATCCGAGTTGACATACAGGTCCGCCCTGTACTTGGGATGGCCCGATTGTGGGTTGGGGGCCACCTTCACCTCGAATCTCTCCGTAGCCACGCCGCGGCTTCCGCGACGGAATGCGACCGCAACTTCGTAATCGAAGCTGACTACCGCCTCTGCATCGATGGATATGTCCGCCGTCAGCGTCGTCGGATCGACGGAGGTGGTGGTGGTCGAGATTGTCGACACATCTTCACCATCCAGCACGAAAACGACCTTCGCCCCGTTGCCGAATCCGCTGCCCGTCACCGTCATCGGGAACGTCTGCCCCTGCTCGCCGTCCTTCGGATTGAAGTCGTCGACAGTGACCGGATCGGGGAGCGGCTTTCCTTTGAACAGGGGCTGGCTCAGATCCTTGAGACCGCTGGGAGCCTCAGTCCCGCAGGCGGCAAACGCAGCGGCGAGCGCGAGGAGTGCAAGAATCGCGAGGAGTGCGGAGGGTCGGGCTGGAGACTGCGTGCCGCGCAACATGATGGCACCTCGTACGGGTCTATGCATGGTGTTCTATGGGACGGCCGAGCAGTTGTCCTGATCGTCGAGGCGGCATACGAACATCTCGAGTGGCCCAGCGAGGTCGGCCATCCACTTCAGACCCCACCCAGGCTTGCTGGAGTCGAAGAGGCAGAGGGTCGCACTAGGGGTCTGGTTGGCCGAGCTGACCGTCCAGGCCGATGCTGGCCCGTTGTCAGGGGCGGTCGCCTCTACCAGAACATCAGTACCCTCGGCAACCGCGCAGGCCTTTTTCCCTCCCGCGTCGTTTCCGAAGTAGAGCCACCAGTGATGCTGCGAGTTCGATTCATCCTGCCAGCCTGCCCTGAACGTGGCGTAGCGTGTCTGGCCCTTGGTCAAGTCCAGGAATGCCGGTCCGAACCCATATGTGTGCGTTTGTAGAACGGAAGCACCACAACTCAAGACGGTAGGGTTCATTGGATCATCGACACACGCCGGGGGCAGATCCGGAGCGTTTGCGTTGACGATGTCCAACTGAAACAGGAAACGGCGATTGCCGGAACGCGGCCCGACTCTGGCAAACAGACCACTCTCTACACCATCCGGATTGACGTTGATGTTGGCCAGCAAACCACCGTCGCCGTTCACGTAGGCGGCGTCGTCGCTCGTGAAGGCGGAGCTGGATCCGAACTCGATCCGTACAGGAACCAGGGTGGCATTACTGCCGGGAGTCTTCTCCCTGACGCTGAACCGCTCGGTGGCGACACCGCGGCTTCCACGACGCATCTCGACCGCAACCTCATAGTCGGCGCGGATCACCGCCTCCGGGTCGATGTTGATGTCAGCCGTCAGCGTCGTCGGGTCCACCCAGGTTGTCGTCGTCGAGATCGTGGACACGTCCTCCCCCTCCAGCACGAAAACAACCTTCGCCCCATTCCCGAACCCGCTACCCGCCACCGTCATTGGGAAGGTCTGCCCCTGCTCGCCTTCCTTTGGGTTGAAGTCGTCGACCGTGACCGGATTGGAGGGCGTTTTGCCCTTGAACAACGGCTGGCTCAGATCATTCGGGCCGCTGGGAGCCTCCCGCCCGCAGGCAACGCCCCAGGAGAGCGTAAGAACGGCGAAGACCGGGAGGACTCCGGAGCGGCGGCGAGGAAGGATCGTGCCGCAAGACATGATTGGCACCTCGTACCTGGATGATTCTCGTCAACTACCCGCATAAACGGATGCTCGGATCCGTATTGACGGGACGAGCTGCCGAGAGTGCACGCATACGCTTGGCACGAGAGCCTGGCCAGTCGGGAGAACCTCGATTCTGCCCCGTATGGATGGGCGGCTCTCGGAGGAAGAGGCCAGGAACGTGGAGCGAGCAGATGCGACCAGGCGGTTACCCCGCTAGGCAGCCATGCCCGCCAAGTGCCTCGAGCTCCGTTATTGCTCGCGGATAGAGAGCCGGAAGGGCATGTGGAAGTATCGCGGGACCGCGAGGCGCTGCCCCCGGCCAAGCTGCTGGCAGTACGCGATGTCATCGGGCGGCAGAGCTTGTACTTCCCACATTCGCTTCGTCGGATCATATGGATTGGCGACACGTCGCACTTGGACCTTCGAGACCCTCGGGTCAACGGCCTCGACGCTGTAATCGGGGTCGAAGACGAGGTGGTTGTTGCACAGATCCGTGATGAAGGTGGCCGGAAAAGCGACCCAGGGCGTGGGCAGGCTGCTGAGATCGAATTGGCTGTCGTCCGCAATCCCCGTAGTGGCCCCGGCATCCCCCGACGAGTGACCGATGTTCATGAAGCCGAAAGACCAACCGGCGCTCTGTTCGGGCTGATCTTCACCAGGCCGGCCATCGAGTTCGTCGGAGTAGTCGAAGAAAAGCGTGCGCATGACGCATCCGTCGATCCCCTTCTTCTTCCAATCTCCACTAGGGCTGAGCACGGCGTCATACGAGTAGCCCTCGGCGTCGATTAGTTGACCGGTAACGCCACACCGGCCGGCGGTATAGGTGCCGGACCCGTCGGTAGCCGTGGATCCAAGCTCATCGTTGATACCATCGCCGTAGATCTTGTAGTCGTAGCTGCCAGGCTCGTTGCGCGGCGGGTACTCCACGATGATCTGTGGCCAGACGAATTGACCGGGAGGCACCTTCACCGTGAACCGCTCGGTAGCCACGCCGCGGCTTCCACGGCGCATCTCGACCGCGACTTCGTAGTCGGCACTGGCCGCCGCCTCCGGGTCAATGGTGACGTCGGCCGTCAGCGTCGTCGGGTCGGCCGAGGTCGTGGTCGTCGAGATTGTCGACACGTCCTCGCCGTTCAGCACGAACACGACCTTCGCGCCGGTGTCGAATCCGCTACCCGTCACCGTCATCGGAAACGTCTGCCCCTGCGCGCCTTCCTTCGGATTGAAGTCATCGACCTCGATCGGGTTGGAGGGCGGCTTGCCCTTGAATAGCGGTAAACCGAGGTCCTTTGGACTGCTGGGAGCGTCCTGCCCGCAGCCGACAGACCCCGCGACGACTGCGAGGATCGCAAGGATGGCAAGGAGTGCGGAGGGTCGGGATGAGGACTTCGTGCCGCGCGACATGATGGCACCTCGTACCTGGATGATTCTCGGCAGCTACCCGCATAAACGGATGCTCGGATCCGCATTGATCGAAGAGTTGCCGAGAATTGCACGCATACGCTTGGTACGGGAGCCGGGCCAGTCGGGAAAACCTCGATTCTGAACCGT
>JBDHGL010000020.1:17601-61033 GCA_039589875.1 Gemmatimonadota bacterium | reverse complement strand
TGAACATGGAAGTGGAGTTGATCACGCCGATCGCGATGGACAAGGAGCTGCGCTTCGCGATCCGCGAGGGCGGCCGCACCGTCGGCGCCGGCGTCGTCACCGACATCATCGAGTAATGGCAGACAAAATTCGCATCAGGCTGAAGGCGTTCGATCCCGCGGTCATCGACCAGACCGCGGCAGACATCGTTCGCACGGCGGAAAAGACGGGCGCGACGGTAAGCGGGCCGATCCCGCTGCCGACCCGGCGTCAGCTGTACACCGTTCTCAAAAGTCCGCACAAGGACAAGAAGTCGCGGGAGCAGTTCGAGCTGCGCACTCACAAGCGCCTGATCGACATCTACGACACGCGGGCCCAGACGATCGATGCGCTGACGAAGCTCGATCTCGCGGCCGGGGTCGACGTCGAGATCAAGGTTCAGTAGGCGATGAGTGGATTGATAGGAAAGAAGCTCGGAATGACCCAGATCTTCACCGAGAGCGGTGAGGCCGTGGGGGTCACGGTGCTCGAGGTGGGACCGTGCCCGGTGGTACAGGTGCGAACGCCGGAGCGAGACGGCTACAGCGCCGTGCAGCTCGGCTTCGGTCGTAAGCGCGATCGGCGTACGAGGAAGCCGGAGGCCGGTCACGCCGCGCGCGCGGGCCTCGACTATGCACCCCACGTGCTGGTCGAGTTCGAGCCGGAGCAGGACCGGGAGTACGAGCTGGGCGAAGAGCTCACCGTGGACATGTTCGAGGTCGGCGACCGGGTGAAGATCAGCGGTCGCATCAAGGGCCGTGGCTTCCAGGGCGTGGTCAAGCGCCACGGTTTCGGCGGCGGCAGAGGGTCGCACGGGGGTTCTTCGATCCTGCGAAAACCCGGTTCCATCGGACCGGGGACCGATCCGTCCCGAGTGATCAAGGGACGCAAGATGGCTGGGCAGATGGGGAACACGGTCCGGACCGCGGGCAATCGCCGCGTCGAGCGGATCGACGCGGAGAAGAACCTGCTCATGGTGCGGGGCTCCGTGCCCGGTGCGCGGGACAACATCGTGCTGATACGACCGGCGGCTGGGTGAGCTGACGACATGGAAGCCAGAGCCTACAGGACGGACGGAACGCCCCACTCGACGGGAGTCGAGCTGCCCACAACGCCCTTCGATGGGACGGTCAACGAAGCCGTTCTCCATCAGGTGGTCACGGCCCTCCGGGCTCATGCGAGGCAGGGGACGGCGGCGACGAAGACCCGGGGCTTTGTGAGCGGCGGCACGCGTAAGCCGTGGCGGCAGAAAGGCACCGGGCGAGCCAGGCACGGCACGATCCGCTCGCCGATCTGGCGGGGCGGCGGCATCGTCTTCGGCCCTTCGCCGCGGCCCTATGATCCGCGGATCCCGAAGAAGGTGAGGCAGCTGGCAACTCGCAGTGCGCTGAACGCCCGCGCCTTGGAGGAGAGCCTCGTCGTCATCGATCCTTTCGAGCTCGAGGCACCGAAGACCAAGGCGGTCGTGAAGCTTCTGGAGAGGCTGGAAGTGGGTGGTTCGAACGCGTTGATTCTGACGGATGGCCTGAAACGGTCGGTCTATCTGTCGACCCGAAACATCCCGAACGCTCTCGTTCGGCCGTGGGGGGAGGCGTCTGCGTACGACGTTCTCTGGGCTGATGTGGTCATCGTGGAGGCGTCTGCTCTCGGCGAGTCCGAGATCGCTGCCGAGGAATCGGATGCGGCAGAGGAGGAATCGTGAGTCGCACGCCTGACAAGATCATCGTGAGGCCCGTGATTACGGAAAAGACCTCCACCCTCCAGTACGAGGGCACGAACGCACCCCCTCGTGCCCGCCATGCGGATGAGGAGCGGGAGGCTCGTGCCAAATACACGTTCGAGGTCACGCCGGCCGCGACCAAGGTGGAAATTCGTCGCGCCGTCGAGCGGCTGTTCGAGGTCAGGGTGGTGAGCGTGCGCACGATGAACTGTCGCGGCAAGGACCGTCGAGTGGGTCGATCGGTCGGTCGCCGTCGGCACTGGAAGAAGGCCGTGGTCGAGATCGCGGAAGGCGAGATGATCGACGTGTTCGAGGGGATCTGACACATGCCGATCAAGAAGTTTCGCCCCGTTACGCCGGCCAGCCGCTTCCGCTCGATCTCGGCGTTCGACGACATCACGCGCTCCGAGCCGGAGAAGTCGTTGACCGAGGGGCGTTCGCGGAAGTCCGGCCGCAACCATCACGGACACGTCACGGCCCGGCGGCGAGGCGGAGGACACAAGCGGCTTTACCGCAGAGTCGACTTCCGTCGTGACAAAGACGGCATTCCAGGTCGCGTCGCGCACATCGAATACGATCCCAACCGTTCGGCCCGGATCGCGTTGATCCACTACGTGGATGGAGAGAAGCGCTACATCCTGCGACCTCGCGGCTTGAGGGTCGGCGATACCGTGATGTCGGGACCCGGCAGCGAGATCCGCGTCGGGAACACGCTGCCGCTGAAGGAGATTCCGCTCGGCACCACGGTCCATGCTGTCGAGATGGTGCCGCAGAAGGGTGCGCAGCTCGCCAGATCGGCCGGCACGGCAGTTCAGGTCGTGGCGAAGGAATCGGGCATGGTCACGCTCCGCCTTCCGAGCACCGAGGTGCGGATGGTACGCGAGGCCTGTCGGGCGACCGTGGGCCAGGTTGGCAATGAGGACCACGAGCTTATCAGATCCGGGAAGGCCGGTCGAACGCGCTGGCTGGGCCACCGGCCCAAGGTGCGGGGTGTGGCGATGAACCCTGTCGACCACCCTCTCGGTGGCGGTGAGGGGAAGGCTTCCGGTGGGAGGCCTCCCGTTTCGCCCTGGGGCAAGCCGGAAGGCCGTAAGACACGGAAGAAGAACAAGCGTAGCGACAAAGTCATCGTCCGCGGCCGCCGCCGGGGCAAGAGCACTAAGTAGGAAGCGACGAGATGCCAAGGAGCGTCAAGAAGGGGCCGTACGTCGACGAGAGGCTGCTCGAGAAGATCGAGCTGATGAACAGCTCCGGAGACAAACGAGTCATCAAGACCTGGGCACGAGCTTCGACGATCAGCCCGGAGTTCGTCGGGCACACCGTCGCCGTGCACAACGGGAACAAGTTCATCCCGGTCTACATCACGGAGAACATGGTCGGCCACAAGCTGGGCGAGTTCTCTCCGACGCGGCTCTTCCGGGGGCACGGCGGAAAGCTCGCCAAAGACCGCCGTACTGGGCTGTAGGCAGAGGCGCTAACAGGTTCGGAGAATGGAAGCACGAGCGATAGCCCGACACGTGGGCATGTCACCGCGCAAGATGCGCCTCGTCGTGGACCAGATAAGGGGACGCGACGTCAACGAGGCCTACGCCGTCCTTCGCTTCTCGAAGAAGGCCGCGGCAAGGCCGATCGACAAAGTGCTCCGCTCCGCGGTCGCGAACGCTGTCTATAACGCGGATGAAGCCGGCGAGGTACTGGATGTGGACGAGCTCTTCGTTCGGGAGGCCTTTGTTAACGAGGGCCGTACCCTGCGACGCTACCGAGCGAGAGCGTACGGCCGGGCGACGATGATTCGTAAGCGAATGAGCCACGTCACCGTGGTCGTCGACACCAAGAAGGAGTAAGCGTGGGTCAGAAGACGCATCCGTACGGGTTTCGGCTCGGCCAGATCAAGCCGTGGAAGTCGCGCTGGTTCGCGCAGGGTAGAACTTTCCAGCGCCTGCTCGAGGAAGACGAGAAGCTGCGGAGGTACCTGCACGCCCGGCTGGGTCACGCAGCCATCTCCACGGTGGAGATCGATCGCAAGCCCTCCAAGATCGTGGTTACGATCCACACGGGGCGGCCGGGCGTCGTGATCGGCAAGCGAGGCGCGGAGGTCGACAAGCTGCGAGATGAGCTTTCGCTGCTCACCGACTCAGAGGTGTCGATCAACGTCGAAGAGGTGAAGCGACCCGAGGTGGACGCGCAGCTCGTCGCGGACAGCGTGGCCCATCAGCTCACACAGCGGATCAGCTTTCGGCGTGCGATGAAGCGAGCGGTTCAATCGGCGTTGCGAGCAGGAGCAGAGGGCATCCGGATTCAGTGTGGTGGGCGCCTGGCGGGCGCGGAGATCGCGCGCACCGAAGGCTATCACCAGGGAAGGGTCCCCCTGCATACGATGCGGGCGGATATCGATTACGCGCAGAAGACGGCGAACACCACTTTCGGCACGATCGGTGTCAAAGTTTGGGTCTTCCGCGGTGAGGTGGTCGAAGATCGTCGCGGCCAGACGTACACGGCAGGGGGACGCAAGTAGCCGATGCTGCAACCCAAACGAGTCAAGTATCGCAAGATCCAAAAGGGGCGTCTCCGCGGACAGGCCGGTCGTGGGAACACGATCAACTTCGGCGACTACGGCCTGCAGACGATCGAGCGCGGTTGGATCTCGAATCGGCAGATCGAGGCCGCGCGTGTCGCCATGACGCGCCACATCAAAAGAGGCGGCAAGGTCTGGATTCGCATCTTCCCGGATAAGCCCGTGACTCAGAAGCCGGCGGAGACCCGGATGGGCAAAGGGAAGGGGAACCCGGAGGGTTGGGTGGCGCCGGTGAAGCCGGGACGGATTCTGTTCGAGTTGGAGGGTGTGTCCGTGCCGATCGCGCGTCGAGCGATGGAGCTTGCATCGGCGAAACTACCCGTGAAGACGAAGTTCGTGGTCCGAGATGAATCTGCGGGTGTCGACTGATGGATGTAGAGGCGGTTCGCGAGATGACCGATGAGGAGATCCAGGAGGAGATCCGCATCGCAGAGGAGGAGCTGTTTCGCCTCCGCTTTCGGAAGGCCTACCAGGAGCTGGAGAACTCCGCCCTGCTTCGCACACGGGGGCGAGAGCTGGCCAGGCTGAAGACGATACAGCGGGAGCGCGAGCTCGCCGCGGAGAGTTCGGAATGAGCGACGAAGCGGCGGTCCGCACGGGCCGCACCAAGACTCGACGGGGCACCGTCGTCGGCGACGCCATGGACAAGACGGTCGTGGTGTTGGTCGAGCGGCAGCTGGCCCATCCACTGTACGGCAAGCGAATCACGAGACGGTCGCGGTTTTACGCGCACGACGAGACGAACGAGTACCGCGTCGGCGATGTCGTTACGATCGAGGAGACGAGGCCGCTCTCGAAGCAGAAGCGATGGCGCGTGATCCGCCTCGTGGAGCGGCCGGAGTAGGCTGATGATCCAGCAGGAGACGGACGTCCGCATCGCCGACAACTCGGGAGCTCGCCGGGCTAGATGCATCCGGGTGCTCGGTGGCTCACGCCGCAGGTATGCGCGCCTCGGGGACGTGATCGTCGTGACGGTAAAAGACGCGATCCCGGGTGGACTTGTGAAGAAGGGAGAGGTGGTGCGAGCCGTGGTGGTCCGGACTGCCAAGGAGACCCGGCGCGGGGACGGCAGCTACATACGGTTCGATGAAAACGCCGCCGTGCTCATCAGCGACGCGGGTGAACCGCGCGCCACGCGCATATTCGGCCCGGTCGCACGTGAGCTGCGGGAGAAGCGGTTCATGAAGATCGTGTCTCTCGCGCCGGAGGTGATCTGATGCAGCGCGGGAAGGTGCACGTTCGCCGCGGCGACCGGGTCAAGGTCATCGCGGGCAACTACAAGGGAGCGACGGGGCAGGTGTTGCGGGTTATCCCCGGCAAGAACCGCATCGTCGTGGAGGGGATTAACGTACGGAAGCGGCACCAGCGGCCCTCACAGGAGAACCCGGAGGGCGGAATCGTCTCGTTTGAGGCTCCGATCGATGCTTCGAACGTGATGCTGGTCGACCCGACCACGGAAGAGGCAACGCGCAAGAGGATTCGGATCGACAAGGACGGAACGAAGGAGCGGATTTCCGTGCGCTCCGGCAACCCGATCCCGACGGCCGAGTAGCGAGTAGGAAAAGATGACCGAAGGCAACTCGATTCCACGGCTGCGTCGCCACTACGACGATCAAGTGCGTTCGCGGATGCAGGACGTTTTCGGGTTCGATAACCCGATGGAGATTCCACGTCTCGAAAAGGTGGTGCTCAACGTCGGCCTGGGCGACGCGAAGGAAAACGCGAAGCTGCTGGACTCCGTCGTGGCCGAGCTCAGCGTCGTTTCGGGCCAGCGGCCCGTCGTGACGCGCGCCCGGAAATCGATCTCCAACTTCCGGCTCCGGGAAGGCATGCCAGTGGGCGTGAAAGTCACGCTTCGCGGGACCCGAATGTACGAGTTTCTCGATCGGTTCATCAGCACGGCCGTACCGCGGGTCCGAGACTTTCGCGGGTTCAACAGCCGCGCCTTCGACGGACGGGGCAACTTCACCGTCGGAGTGCAAGAGCAGATGATCTTCCCGGAGATCGACTACGACGACATCGTTCGGATACACGGGATGGACATCACCTTCGTCACCAACACCGACAAGGATGATGAGGCGCTCGTGTTACTTCGTGAGTTGGGCATGCCCTTCCGGGGAGAGACCCCGGTAGTCGTCTGATACGGCAGCGGACAGGAAGCAATGGCTAGGAAATCGTTGGTCGAAAAGGCGAGCCGCGACCCGAAGTTCAGCTCGCGCAAGGTGAACCGCTGCAACCGCTGTGGTCGGGCGCGAGCCTATCTGCGGAAGTTCGGCCTCTGCCGCATCTGCTTCCGAGAGATGGCGCTGCGTGGAGAGATCCCCGGAGTTCGCAAGGCGAGTTGGTAAAGATGAGCTTTAACGACCCCATAGCCGACATGCTCACGCGCATCCGCAATGCGGGTGGCGCTGGACACAAGCGCGTCGACATGCCGGTATCGAAGCTGAAAATAGAGGTGGCCCGCATTTTGGCCGAGAACCACTTCATCCACGAGTACAAGCTCCTGGACGACGGGAAGCACGGCTTGCTTCGCCTGTACCTAAAGTACACGAGCGACGGCAGGCCGGTGATTCGGGTTGTCGAGCGTGTGTCGAAGCCCGGCCTGCGTAAGTACGTCGGTGCCGACGACATCCCAAGAGTGCTCTCCGGCATGGGTATCGCGATCCTCTCGACCTCCAGTGGACTGATGAGCGATCGGGACGCTCGTGCTGCCCGCATGGGCGGCGAGCTCCTCGCGACGGTGTACTAGAGCCATGTCCAGGGTCGGCAAGCAGCCGATACCGATCCCGGACGGGATCGATGTGCAGGTCGACGGTTCGACTCTGACCGTCAAGGGGCCCAAGGGCGAGCTGCAGAGAAGCTTCGATCCCGACATGAGTCTCGTGTTGGAGGACTCGTCGCTGCTGGTGAAGCGCCCCACGAACCAGGGCCGCCACCGAGCCTTACACGGTCTTACGAGGTCCCTGGCGGCCAACATGGTCGAGGGCGTCTCGCAGGGCTTCGAGCGGTCACTCGAGATCCATGGTGTGGGATACCGAGCGGAGTCCCGCGGAAAATCGCTGATCTTCCACGTCGGTTTCAGCCATGTGGTCGAGGTGAACCCGGCGGATGGAATCGAGCTCGCGCTGGAGTCGCCGACACTGGTTCACGTCCGAGGGATCGACAAGCAGATGGTGGGTCAGGCGGCGGCGGAGATCCGCGCTATCAGGCCACCAGAACCCTATAAGGGCAAGGGCATCCGCTACGTCGGCGAGTACGTGCGACGTAAGGCCGGCAAGGCGACGGTCGGCGGACTCGGGTGATCGGGAGCGCCGAGAGAGCCTAATGACACGAAGAGATAAGACGATCGAGCGGCGCCAAAAGCGGAGACGGCGTCACTACGGCATCAGGAAGAAGCTGAGGGGCACGGCGGAGAGGCCGCGCCTGGTGGTCTCGCGTAGCCTTCGACACATGGAGGGCCAGCTCGTCGACGACGACGAGGGTCGCACTCTGCTCGGCGTGTCGACCCGTTCGGCTTCCACGGCAGTCGAGCCGGCCGAAGGCGAGAACGGCAAGCCCGAGCACGGCGGCGCCAAGGTGCTGGCCAGCTTTGCGGCCGGCCGGCTTCTGGCCGTGAAGGCGAAGGATGTTGGAGTGACCGACGTTGTGTTCGACCGGGCGGGGTATCGCTTCCAGGGACGCGTGAAGGCGTTCGCTGAGGGAGCCCGCGCGGGCGGGTTGCGCTTCTAGCCAGGTAACGGAACGAGCCCATGGCACGAGGATCAAGAGGATCAAGAGGAAGACGGCGCGAAGAAGACAACATTCGCGAGAGCGTCATAGACATCAATCGGGTTTCCAAGGTCGTCAAAGGCGGGCGCCGATTCTCGTTCACCGCGCTGGTGGCCGTCGGTGACGGTCAGGGCAAGGTAGGAACCGCGCTCGGCAAGGCGAACGAGGTCGCGGAAGCGATCCGCAAGGCGATCGAGCAAGCCCGGGGTTCGATGCACGAAGTGCCGATCGTCAACGGGACGATTCCACACCAGATCATCGGCCGCTTCGGCGCCGGGCGGGTGCTCCTGAAGCCGGCAGGCCCCGGAACGGGCGTGATCGCGGGCGGACCGGTGCGCGCGGTCCTGGAGTGCGCAGGGGTGCAAGACATCCTGACGAAGAGCCTCGGCTCCAACAATCCGATCAACGTGGTCCGCGCAACCATGAAGGGTCTCGACGACCTTGTGACCCCGGAGCAGGTAGCGGACGAGCGTGGAGTCGACATCGAGGTGATTCGGGAGGCAATGCGTGGCTAGCCAGCTGCGGATTCATCAGATCAAGAGCGGCATCAACTGCCGGCGAGATCAGCGCGCCACGCTGCGAGCCCTCGGCTTGAAGCACCACCAGGATACGGTTGTGAAGGAAGATCATCCGGCAATCCGCGGGATGATCCGGAAGGTCAGACATCTCGTGACGGTGGACGAGTTGGACGGCAAGCATGAGTGACGAGAGAAAGATCACGCTGAGCGACCTTTCGCCGGAACGTGGCGCCAAGCGCCCATCCCGGCGGGTCGGTCGTGGCCCCGGTTCCGGAAGCGGGAAGACGTCCGGCAGAGGTCACAAGGGACAAAAGTCTCGCTCCGGCGGCTCTCTCCCGCCGTGGTTCGAGGGTGGGCAAATGCCGCTGTATCGACGGGTCCCCAAGCGTGGCTTCAAGCCTCTGAACAAGATCGAGAAACAGGTCGTCAACCTCGGTCAGCTGGCCGAGCTCGCCGACACGGAGATCACGCCGGACGTCCTCCGTGCCCGTGGGTTGGTCCGCTCGGCGAAGCGCCCCGTGAAGGTGCTCGCTACCGGTGAGCTGGAGCGCGCCATCACCGTCCGAGCCCATGCGTTCAGCGGCGCGGCTCGTCAGAAAATCGAGGAAGCCGGCGGTAGCACCGAGGTGATCGACTTCAGACCTGGCGGCGAGTCGAGCGACTGAGAATGGCGAACGGCTCCAGCGCTGCGAGCGCGATACCGAGGATCTTCCAGGTTCCAGAGCTCAAAGAGAAGATTCTCTTCACGCTCATGTGCCTGGCCATCTACCGGCTGGGCGCTCACATCACGACCCCGGGCGTGGACATACGCGCCCTCGAGCAGCTCGCCGGACAGTTCCAGGGTACGATCTTCGGAATCTACGACATGTTCGTGGGCGGCGGGCTGCAGCGCGCCACGATCTTCGCCCTCGGGATCATGCCTTATATTTCGGCGAGCATTCTCTTTCAGCTGCTCGCCGCCGTCTTCCCCACGATCGAGAAGCTCCAGAAGCACGAGGGCGAGGAGGGTCGCCGCAAGCTCACACAGTGGACGCGGTACACGACGATTGCCCTCAGCCTGATGCAGTCCTACGGCTACGGGATCTTCCTCGAATCTCAGCCCGGAGCGGTGATCGCTCCCGGTTGGGGCTTCCGCCTCACGACCGTCCTCATGCTGACGACGGGTGCCGTGTTCATCATGTGGCTGGGCGAGCAGATCACGGAGCGGGGCGTCGGGAACGGGATGTCTCTGCTGATCTTCTTCTCCATCGTGCAGGGCTTCCCCGGAGCGGTGTTCAGCACGCTGGAGCTCTTCCGGGCCGGTGGGATCAGCCTCTTCCGCCTGATCGCGCTCGTTGCCGTGATGATCGCGATCATCGCGGCGGTCGTGGCGCTCACGATGGCTGCGAGGCGGATACCGGTGCAGATCCCTCGCAAGGTCGTCGGGCGCGGGAGAATCCGGGAAGGACAACGATCCTTCATCCCTCTCAGGGTCAACTCAGCCGGCGTGATGCCGATCATCTTCGCACAGTCGATCATCATCGTTCCCGGCACCCTCGCCGCGTTCACCGGCAACCCGGGTCCCGGATCGACCGGCGTCCAGGGTCTCCTTTACGATATCAGCCAGATCTTCCAGGTCGGTACGACCTGGTACTATGTGACCTACGGTATCCTGATCGTCTACTTCACCTATTTCTATACGTCGATCATCTTCAACCCGGTGGATCTCGCGGAGAACCTGAAGCGGCAGGGCGGGTTCATCCCGGGTGTGAAACCAGGTGCGCAGACGGCGGAGTACATCGATCGCGTGCTCACCAGGGTTACGCTGCCCGGCTCTATCTACCTGGCGCTGATCGCGATTCTGCCGTTCGGAATCTTCGCGCTTTTCGATATCCAGACGTTCTTCTTCGGCGGCACTTCTCTGCTGATCGTCGTGGGCGTGGCGCTCGATACGGTTCAGCAGATGCAGCAGCACCTACTCCTTCGCCACTACGAGGGCTTCATGAAGAAGGGGAGGGTTAAGTATCGCGGCCGCCAGCGCTACATGTGATGGGCTTCGATAAACGCCGCATCCCGTCGTTGCTGCTCGTCGGCCCTCCCTGCAGCGTACAGATGAGTACGCCTCGGTCGGGCCTCCGCGCGCGCCTTGGCTTGCGACGTGTCTCTTCGCCCATCCGCTTGGCGGCAGGAGCGGCTGTGCGATGAGGCTACTGATCATGGGGCCGCCCGGTGCCGGAAAAGGCACGCAGGGAGAGTTGCTGGCCGAGCACATGGAGGTTCCGCGTCTCTCGACTGGTGAGATGCTCCGTAAGGCGAGGGCGGAACGCACCGAGCTGGGCCGCGAGGCTCAGCGGTTCATGGATGCCGGAGAGCTCGTCCCGGATGCGGTGGTACTGGGCCTCGTGGCTCAGGCGCTGAACGGTTCGGGGCCTGCGGCCGGCTTCGTTCTGGACGGGTTCCCGCGAACGATCCCGCAGGCCGAGGGGTTGAGCGATCTGTTGGCCGAGCGCCGAGCGCCGATCGACGCCGTCGTGCTCCTAAAGGTGCCCGAGGAAGAGCTCGTTCGCCGTCTGACCGGGCGGAGCGCCGCCGAAAGCCGGACGGACGACGATCCGGAAACGGTGAGCCGCAGGATCGAGGTGTACTACGCGGAAACGGAGCCCGTCGTTCACTGGTACGGTGAGAACGGCGTTCAAATCATAGAAGAGAAGGGAATCGGATCGATCGAACAGGTCCAGGCCAGCCTGCGCGAACGGCTGAGCTTGTGATGAGCCTGAAGAGTCCGGCGGAGATCGACGCGATCGCCGAGGCAGGCGCGATCGTCGCCGATGTCCTCGATCTCGTAGCCGAGCGTGTGCTTCCGGGTGTATCGACATCGGATCTGGACCGACTCGCAGAGGAGAGAATCCGGGTGGTCCCCGGCGCCCTCCCCGCGTTCAAAGGCCTGTACGGTTTCCCGGCCACTCTGTGTACGAGCGTGAACAACGAGGTAGTGCACGGCATCCCGTCGCCTTCACGCACGTTGGCCGAGGGCGACATTATCAGCGTCGATGTCGGCGTCAGGCTCGGTGGGTACTATGCCGATTCCGCGGTGACGGTACCGGTAGGCGAGGTGGAGGCCGAGACGCGGCGCCTCCTGGGCGTGACCCAATCTGCTCTAGAGGTCGGCATCCAGAACACTCGGCCCGGCAAACGGATCGGTGACATCGGAGCGGCGATCCAAGCCGAGGTGGAACAGGCGGAGTTCAGCGTGATCAGGGAGCTCGTGGGGCACGGGGTGGGCTCGGCCGCCCATGAAGAGCCGCAGGTCCCGAACTACGGTAGGGCAGGGCATGGCCTCAAGCTCGAGCCCGGCCTGGTGATCGCGATCGAACCAATGGTCAACGGCGGTAAGCGCCACATTCGAACCCTGAAGGACGGCTGGACGGTCGTGACGGCCGACGGATCACTGTCGGCGCATTTCGAGCACACCGTCGCGGTGACGGATTCGGGTCCCAGGATCCTCACGGGAGCCCCGGTCCCCGCCGCGGTCGAAGGAGAGAAGTAGCTTGGCCAAGGAAGAACCGATCCAGATGACAGGGGAGGTCGTCGAGGCCCTGCCCAACGCGATGTTTCGTGTGGCGCTGGAGAACGGCCACGAGATCACTTGTCACGTCTCGGGCAAAATTCGCATGAATTACATCCGGATCTTGCCGGGAGACAACGTGGCCGTTGAACTTTCGCCGTACGATCTGACGAAGGGAAGGATCACGTACAGGTACAAGTGATCGGGTGGGGCGAGGCTAGTTGTTGGATGGGCATTTGAGCGCTATGTTAGACGGCTCTCTTGTCGACGAATCGCCCACGCCGCACATGGGGATCGGCGACCAACAACTTTACAAGCGAACTCGGATAATCCGATGAAAGTCCGGTCGAGCGTAAAGCGGATGTGTGAACACTGCATCATCATCAGGCGACGCGGAGTCGTGCGGGTGATCTGCAGCCGCAATCCGAAACACAAGCAGCGGCAAGGTTAGGGTAGATGGCACGAATCGCTGGCGTCGATCTCCCGAGGGAGAAACGCATCGAGGTGGCTCTCACGTACATCTACGGGATCGGTCGGTCGACGGCGCGGGCGATCCTCCTTGAGACGGCGCTGAACCCGGATATCCGGGTTCACGAGCTGTCGGATGAGGACGTGAACAAGCTTCGCCGGGTGATCGAAAACCGCTATAAGGTGGAAGGCGCCCTGCGGACCGAGACGTCGATGAACATCAAGAGGCTGATGGATATCGGCTGTTATCGGGGGTTGAGGCACAAGAGAGGTTTGCCGGTCCGGGGGCAGCGAACGCACACGAACGCGCGTACCCGCAAGGGTCCCCGCCGAGCGGTGGCAGGGAAGAAAAAGCCGCCGTCGAAGAAGTAGAAACCAATCGCTCGGGCGCGGTCGCGCTCGGCGCGAGGAGATGAGGAATGGCGAAACCGAAGGGATCGGGTCGCAAGAAGCGGCAGGTCGAGGCGGAGGGTGTGGCCCACATCAAGGCCACGTTCAGCAACACGATCGTCACGATCACCGACATGAACGGAGATACGGTCGCATGGTCGAGCTCCGGAAAGTCGGGCTTCAAAGGATCCAAGAAGTCGACGCCGTTTGCGGCCACGATTGCCGCCGAGAACGCGGCGAAGGAGGCCGCGTCGCTCGGAATGAAGCGAGTTCACGTCCGCGTCCAGGGTCCGGGATCCGGCCGCGAGTCGGCGATCCAAGCTCTTCAGGGAGCGGGTTTGACCATCCGCTCCATCAAGGATGTCACGCCGATTCCGCACAACGGATGTCGGCCGCCCAAGCGACGCAGGGTCTAGCAGGAGAATAGATGTCACGATACACCGGTCCGTCGTGTCGGCTGTGCCGGCGCGAGGGAGAGAAGCTCTTCTTGAAGGGAAAGCGCTGCTTCACCGAGAAGTGCGCCATAGAACGGCGCGCCTACCCGCCCGGCGAGCACGGCACGGGCCGGCGGCGCCGCCGGCAGTCGGAGTACGCCCTTCAGATGCGCGAGAAGCAGAAGGTGAAGCGGATCTATGGGCTGGCGGAGCGCCAGTTCCGCAGCCTGTTCCGTCGAGCTGCCCGTATTCCGGGAGTTACCGGGGAGAACCTCCTTGTGGCGCTCGAGAGCCGGCTCGACAACATCGTGTACCGGCTGGGCTTCGCTTCTTCCCGCAAATCGGCGCGACAGCTCATCCGGCACCGCCACGTCCGGCTAGATGGAGAGACCGTCGATGTACCGAGTTTCTCGGTAACGCCGGGCCAGGAGATCTCACTGACTCCGGCGGCGGCCGAGATGCCTGTCGTGAGAGAAGCAGTCGAAGACAAGAAAAACCGTGATCAGCTGTCGTGGCTTGGCGTGGATTACGAGACCCTGACGGGCCGCATGCTCGAGAGGCCGGCCCGCGCAGATATCCCGTTGGCCGTACAGGAACAGTTGATCGTCGAGCTCTACAGCAAGTAGGCGAGGTCGCATACATATGTCTCTAGGAACAGCTACACTCGTTGGATTGGTTCTGCCGGAGTCCGTGGAAGAGAAACAGCGCTCGGAAGATGGCAGGCATACGGAATTCATCCTTCAGCCCCTCGAGCGCGGGTTCGGGCATACGATCGGGAATTCGATCCGCCGGATCCTCCTATCGTCTCTGCCTGGCGCTGCCGTCTGGGCGTTTCGGGCCGACGGCGTCCAGCACGAGCACCAGACGATAGATGGCGTAGCGGAGGACATTGATCAGATCATCCAGAACCTGAAGAAGCTCGTCCTTCGACTTGATCCGGACATGGCCGAAGCCAAGCTCGAACTGACCGTGAGCAAGGCGGGCGTGATCGAAGCCGGCCAGGTTACGGAGCATGCCGGTGTCGAGATCTTGAATCCCAAGCTCGAGCTTTTCACTCTCCAAGAGGATCGGGAAGAAGGGCGGCCGCTGCGAATCGACCTCTGGGTCGATCGCGGCCGCGGGTTCTTGATGGCCGATCAACACACGCGTCCCGAAGAGGCGCCGGTCGACATGATCCGCATCGACTCGATCTACAATCCGGTTCTCAAGGCGAACTTCACGGTTCATGAGACCCGGGTCGGAGAACGCACTGACTTCGACCGGCTCACGATCGACGTGCAGACGAACGGCGCGCTCGATCCGAGTGCGGCCGTCGAGCAGGCCGCTGATATCGCCCGAGCTCACCTCGGCTATCTCACTCAGTTCGGCGGGTCGGAGCCGTTCATCGGCGAGCCGGCGTCTGACGGCGACCGGATCGGCCTGCACGCGGTCGAGGATGAGCTGCAAGGCCTTCTCGAGACGCCTCTCGAGGCTTTCGAGGAGATCTCGGTGCGCAGCCGCAATACGCTCGACAAGGCCAACATTCGAACGCTGGGCGACCTCGCCATGCGCAGCCGCGATGACATGCTCCGGGTCGACAACTTCGGCGAAAAGTCGCTGGAAGAGGTCGCCGAAGTTCTCGCGCTGCACGGGCTCCGGTTCGGGATGACATTCGAGCGCGGTGAGGATGGGACGCTTTACGTGGCCGAAGAAGCCTCCGGAAACGGCGTCGGTCACTCCGGCGGGGAAGAGGGATGAGACACCGCAAGAAGGGACGTGAGCTCAGCCGCACCCGTAGCCATAAGCTGGCCACGATGCGTAACATGGCAACGAGCCTTTTCCTCCACGAGCGCATTCGGACGACGGAGGCGAAGGCCAAAGAGCTTCGTCCGTTTGCAGAGAGGCTGATCACATTGTCGAGGCGGGGAGACCTCGCTAGCCGGCGCCAGGCGCGCCGGCACGTGGCCGACCGAGCTGTGCTCACGAAGCTGTTCGAGGAGATCGGACCCCGTTATCGGGACCGAGACGGGGGGTACACCCGCATCATGAAGCTCGGAGCCCGGCGCGGAGATGGCGCCGAGCTGGCGATCATCGAGCTTGTCGAAAGCGGGTCCTGAGAGGCGAGACGCCAACGAGGCAGGAGCTAGCCAATGACGGAGAAAGGATCGACGGGCCTCTCCACCGTTTTGATCATCATCGCGGTCGCGATGGTCAGCGGCTTTCTGATCTGGCTTTACAGGAGCTCTCAGGCGCTAGAGGAAGAGGTCACGCCGGTGATGGCCGAGGAAGGAAGCGAGGGTCCGGCCACGATCACCTTACTCGTCTTGAGCCAGGATCCGGCGGCTTCGGTCGGCGAAACGGTGGACATCGGAGCGACTCAGGTGGCTCGGAGTCTGGGCCGGGGCGTCTTTCTCATAAGGCTGACGGCGCTCGAGCAGGACGTGGAAGGGGCGGAGTATCCGGTGTTGCTCTCCCCGGACCTGATCGCCAGAGACACCCAGGTTTACGGAGGCGACGTGGTACGAGTCTACGGCCGCGTCTATTCACTCAATGACTCGATCCGTGGCCAATGGGTGGCAGCGGGTGCGGTCGAAGAAGGATCGGCGGCGAACCTACCGGGCGTGACGAGCTTCCTGTTCGCCGACTCGGTCGCCGTCCTCCGCTAGAGGACCATGGCGAACTTCTGCTACGTGTGCGGGAAGGGTCCCGCGAGCGGCAACAACGTCAGCCACGCTCACAACAAGACGAAGCGTCGGTTCATGCCGAACCTCCAGCGCGTTCGGATTAGCGATTCGGGCAAGCTGAGGAAAGTCCGGGTGTGCACGCGGTGTATACGATCTGGCAAGGTGCAGAAGGCCTGAAGGCCGCGGCCCGGTCACTCGATCGTCTGACGTCGAGGCGGGCCAATCCGAGGGCCCCGGCGCCCGAAAGCCCGCCTTCGCAGCCCCGTCCCCGGGGCTTCTTTTTTCAGTGATGCCCGGCGCTCCGCTCTCCGGTCGACGGGTCCTCGTCACACGCCCCTCTCACCAGGCCGAGTCCCTGGCCCGGCTGCTGGCCGAGGTCGGAGCGGACGTCGACTGCCTGCCGACGATTCGGTTACGGGATCCCGAAGATCGGCTTCCCCTCCTGCAAGCTGCGGGGCGACTGGACACGTACGACTGGGCCGTTTTCACGAGCGTGAACGGGGTCGAGCGCTTCCTGGAGGCGCTTGCGCCGAGCGGCATCCTACCGGGCGGGATCGACCGTTTGCTGTGGGCAGCGATCGGTCCGGCGACGGCTCGAGCCCTACACGCCGCCGGCATCCGAACCGTGCTGCTTCCGCGCAGCTACCGGGCGGAGGCTCTGGCGGATGCCATGCACGAGGCGATTGGTGAGGAGCCTGGCGGAGACACCGCAACCGGCAAGCCGATGGCAGGCTTGAAGATCCTGCTGGCACGAGCAGGCGGCGCGCGCCCGGTGCTTCCGCGGCGACTGCGAGCGCTTGGAGCGGAAGTGGATGAGGTCGTTGCCTATGTCACCGAGCCCAACGACGAGGTGGCCGCCGAGCTGAAGGGGACGGGCGAGGACAGCGGTTGGGATTGGATCACCTTCACCGCCTCGTCCGCCGTGCGTGCCTTCGGTGAGCTGGGCGGGACCGTAGGCGATTCACGCGTGGCCGTGATCGGGCCCATAACGGCCGGTACGGCGCGCTCATTAGGTATTCCCGTACATGCCATGGCTTCTGAGTACACGGTGCCGGGCCTAGTACGAGCGATCGCGGCGGCGGAGCAGTGAACTTTCCGGCGATCCGCCTGAGGCGGCTCCGGCGGACAGGCGTTCTGAGGGACCTCGTCCGCGAGACCGACGTGCGGCCGTCCGACCTCATCTATCCGCTGTTCGTGTCCGAGGAAGAGGAAGGGCGAAGTCCGATCCTCTCGATGCCCGACGTGGATCGGCTGTCGCTCGGCGAGCTGTCGCGGGAGGTCGCCGCCGCTTGGGAAGAGGGAATCCGGGCCGTGCTGTTGTTCGGCATTCCGATTGTGCGCGACGAGACTGGAAGCGCCGGACGCGGGGCGGATGGCATCGTCCAGCGCGCGGTACGGGCTCTCAAGGAGGAGAATCCGGAGCTTGTCGTCATCACGGACGTTTGTCTGTGTGAGTACACCTCACACGGTCACTGCGGTGTGGTTCGCGACGGTGAGATCCTGAACGACGAGACACTCGAGCTCCTGGCGGCTCAGGCCGTTAGCCACGCGCACGCCGGCGCGGACCTGGTGGCGCCCTCCGACATGATGGACGGCCGGGTCGGCGCGATCCGGGCTGCTTTGGATGAGGAGGGGCTCCAGGCGACGGGGATTCTCTCTTACGCCGTCAAGTACGCGAGCTCGTACTACGGTCCGTTTCGCGAGGCGGTGGATTCAGCTCCCGCGTTCGGAGATCGCAGAGGCTACCAGATGGATCCGGGCAATGTGCTCGAGGCGTTGCGCGAGGCAGCTCTCGACGTCGAGGAGGGCGCCGATATGCTGATGGTCAAGCCTGCCCTCCCGTATTTGGACGTGCTTCGGCGGGTCAAGGAGACATTCGGAATGCCAACGGCAGCGTACCAGGTGAGCGGCGAGTACGCGATGATTCGGGCGGCGGACGAGCGCGGTTGGCTCGACGGCCCGAGCGCGATGATGGAGGCGGCGGTCGCGATCCGGCGCGCCGGAGCGGATCTGGTGATCACCTACGCCGCGAGAGACCTGGCACGAAGGCTCGTCTGAGCCACCGCGTCAACGAGCCCGAGACGCCCCATGCGAACACTCGTCACGGGAGGGGACGGATTCGTCGGCCAATACCTCATTCGCGAGCTGTTGGCCTCGGGTGCGGATCTGTCGGCGTCGGTTCAGCGGCTCCCTCCGCGGCCGTCGGTGCTCGATCGCTCCGAGCTGGGAGCGGTCAGGTGGAAGCAGGCCGACGTGCTGGATCCCGATTCCCTGTTTCGGTTGATCGGCGCCGAGCTACCAGACACCATCTTTCACCTGGCGGGCTTTGCCTCGGGGGCGCTGGCTCGACGGGATCCAGTCGCGGCGCTGAGCACGAACGGAGGCGGCACGCTCAACCTGTGCATGGCGGTTCTCCGGGTGCGCGACGACTCCGACGGCTACCGTCCGCGCCTCATCGTGATGGGCTCTGGGGACGTATACGGCGATACTCCAGCGGCCAGCCTCTCCGAAACGATGCCAGCGCGACCGGTTACGCCGTACGGGCTTTCCAAGGCCTGTCAGGAGATCGTGGCTCTTTCCTTCCGCCGATCCGACGAGCTGGAGGCGGTAGTCGCAAGGAGCTTCAACCTCGTGGGTCCCGGCCAGGGCTGGCATTTCGCCGTTCCCGACTTCAGCCGGCAGATCGCCGGTATCGCCAGAGCAGGCGCCGAACCCGTGCTGGAAGTCGGAAACCTGCTCGTGGAGCGGGATTTCACGGGTGTGCGAGATGCGGTCCGTGGCTTGCGGGCTATCGCCGGCTTGGACGCGCCACGTCCCTTGTACAACGTGTGTTCGGGCCGGCCCACCTCCATTCGGCAGTTGGTCGATTGGATCGTCGATGAAGCCGGAGTGGACATCGAGCTCAGGGTAGCGGAAGATCGCGTGAGACCGGAAGAGAACGAGAGGATCGTTGGCGATCCCTCGCTTCTGAGGCAGGATGCGGGATGGGAGCCCCGGCAAGACCTGGAGCAATGCGTTCGTGAAGTCTACCGGTGGGTGGAGGCGCTGGTAGCCCGAGGGACCAACTTGGAGACGGGAAGCGGAGCATAATGGATATAGCGGTTGTCGGAACCGGGTACGTGGGGCTGGTGGTCGGTGCCTGTTTGGCCGAGACGGGAAACCACGTGATCGGAGCGGACATCGACGAAGAGAAGGTCCGCGGTCTGGAGCGGGGAAGAGTGCCGATCTACGAGCCGGGGCTGGAAGACCTGGTCGCCCGTAATGTGGCCCAGCGCAGGCTGTGCTTCACGACCGATATCGCGGCGGCCGTGCGTGAGAGCGAAGTCCTGTTCATCGCAGTGGGGACACCTCCTGAGGAAGACGGATCGGCGGATCTCCAGCACGTGCTCGAGGTGGCTGGAGTCATGGGTCAGAACCTGAAAGAGGGGGCCGTCGTAATCACCAAGAGCACGGTGCCCGTCGGGACCGCTCTACGCGTGCGCGAGGAGATCGAGCGGCACACCGACAAGACGTTCCACGTTTGTTCGAACCCCGAGTTTCTGAAAGAGGGTGCGGCCGTCGAGGACTTCATGCGTCCCGACCGGGTCGTCTGCGGCATCGAAGACGATCGCGTGAAGCCGATCTTGGATGAGCTCTACGAGCCGTTCGTACGTACTGGTAATCCATTGATTTACATGGATATAGCATCAGCAGAGCTTACGAAGTACGCGGCGAACGCGATGCTCGCCGCTCGGATCAGCTTCATGAACCAGATCGCGGCGTTGTGCGAGGCCGCCGGGGCGGATGTCTCGAAGGTCCGGGGCGGCATGGGATCGGATCCACGGATCGGGCAGTCATTTCTTTTCGCCGGTGCCGGGTACGGCGGGAGCTGTTTTCCAAAGGACGTCAGAGCTCTCATTCGGACGGCAGACGAGCTGGCCGTCGATCTCTCGATCGTGAAGGCGGTTCACGAGGCAAACGAGAAACAGAAAACGCTCCTCGCCTCGAAGATCAAAGCGCTCCTCGGAGAAGATCTCGGCGGTCGTCAGCTCACGGTCTGGGGGTTGTCGTTCAAGCCCGAGACCGACGACGTCCGGGAGGCGCCGTCGATAAGCCTGATCGAGGAGCTGCTGGAAGCCGGCGCGTCGATCGTGGCTCATGATCCGCGTGCCATGGAGACGGCGAGACGGTGGTACTTTGGCGATCGGATATCGTACGGCGAGGAAGCGGACTCGGCGTGCCAGGGATCGGATGCGCTGATCATCTTGACCGAGTGGCTGCAGTACCGGCGGCCCGACTGGGAGCAGATCCGGTCGGCCTTGCGTGAGCCGGTCGTGTTGGACGGCCGGAATCTGTTCGAGCCGCAGAGGATGCGTGAACTCGGATTTCGTTACTATCCGATCGGGAGAGAACAGGTCGGATGAGGATCCTCGTCACCGGCGCCGCCGGCTTCCTCGGTTCGCACATCTGCGAGCGATTCCTCGGGGAGGGCCATTCCGTCGTTGCCATGGACAACTATGTCACGGGCACGCCGGTCAACCTCGCACACCTGCAGGGAGAGGATCTCGAGATCGTCCAGCACGACGTCACGGAGTATGTGTACCTACCGGGACCGCTGGACGGCATCCTCCACTTCGCGTCGCCGGCGAGCCCCGTCGACTATCTCGAGCTTCCGATTCAGACGCTCAAGGTGGGAAGCCTGGGTACTCACAAAGTGTTGGGCCTCGCCAAGGCGAAGTCCGCTCGCTTCCTGCTCGCGTCGACCTCGGAGGTGTACGGCGATCCGCTCGTTCATCCGCAGCCCGAGTCATACTGGGGGAACGTGAATCCGATCGGGCCACGCGGCGTGTACGATGAGGCCAAGCGGTTCGCCGAGGCGCTGACGATGGCCTATCGCCGCGTGCACGATGTGGACACTCGCATCGTGAGAATCTTCAACACCTTCGGTCCGCGCATGCGGCCGAGCGACGGTCGGGTTGTTTCGAACTTCATCGTACAGGCGCTGCGCGGCGAGCCTCTTACCATCTACGGGGACGGCAGCCAGACAAGGAGCTTTTGCTTCGTCTCGGACCTGGTGGAGGGGATTTATAGGCTGTTCGAGCGCTCGGAGGCCGAGCCGGTCAACCTCGGCAACCCCTCCGAGTTCACGGTCGCCGAGCTGGCCGACCTGGTCCTCGAGATTACGGGATCAGCGTCCGAGATTCGCCATCTGCCCTTGCCAGAGGACGATCCCAAGACTCGACAACCGGATATCTCTCGCGCTCGAGATCTCCTCGGCTGGGAGCCCGAGGTATCCCTGCGGGAGGGACTGGCGAAGACCGTCGAGTATTTCCGCGCTCTGAAAGAGGACAACCGGCTGGGCGCGGCCTCAATCCTGGTAGAATAAGCAGGTACATGACGGAGCCCCGAATGACCCGGAGCGGGACCGTCTCGGTCGTCATGCCCGTGTACAACGAAGAGGCGACCGTGGAGGAGATCGTCCGGCGCGTGAAGGAACAGGCGATCGTGACGGAGCTCGTGGTGGTGGATGACGGATCCGTAGACGGGTCGCGCGACATTCTGCAACGTCTCGAGCAGGAAGGACTCGTCGATCGGCTCATCCTGCACGAGGAAAACCAGGGGAAGGGAGCTGCGCTCTCGACCGGCTTCGCGGCGGCCGCCGGCGAAGCGGTCATCGTGCAGGATGCGGACCTCGAGTACGATCCCGCGGAATACAAGTTGATCCTCGAGCCGATCTGGGATAACAAGGCGGACGTGGTATACGGCTCCCGTTTCATGGGCGGCCGTCCTCATCGAGTGCTCTATTTCTGGCACTACCTCGGGAATCGCTTGCTCACTCTCGCATCCAACATGGTTACGAACCTGAACCTCTCCGACATGGAGACCTGCTACAAATGTTTCCGTCGAGAAGTGTTGGAACACCTCCAGATCGAGGAGCGCGCCTTCGGTGTGGAGCCGGAAGTGACGGCCAAGGTGGCTCTTCAGGGCTGGCGAGTGTACGAGGTAGGGATCTCCTATAGCGGCCGGACGTACGCGGAAGGGAAGAAGATCGGGTGGCGAGACGGCGTGAGGGCGCTCTATTGCGTGGCGCGTTACGGCCTCTGGAGAAGGATCACCGGTCGAGCGAAGCGCGAAAGGAAAGCGCGCGAGGCTCACGGGTGAGAGTCGAGCTCAAGCGGGCCGCCGGGCTGGCTTATTTGGCCGCCATGCTCGGTTGTTCAGACCAGGTGGCCGACGCGATCGATCGCGGCGACCGGCTCTTTGGGGATGGGAGGCCGGAGGCGGCCATCGCGGAGTACAAGTTCGCTCTTCGCCAGGAGTCCGATGAGCGGGCGCTGTTACGTCTGGGAGCCGTTTACGGGATGCGTGGAGACATCGAGACGAGCCGGCGATACTACGCGGAGTTGCTCGCCGTCGATTCCTCGTATCGCTTTCAGGTTGCGGCCGGCCTGAGCGCGGCCGCCCGAAACGCATTGGAGCGTGGCAACCGTGAGAGCGCGGCTCGCGCTCTTCAGCCTCTCGTCGAGCTCGGCACCGGCATGGTCCCCCGAGATCTGACGCTCCCGCTGGCACGTCACTATTGGGAGGACAACGAGTTCGAAGAAGCACTCCCGCTCTACCTGAAGGTACTGGCTGATTCGTCGGAGGTTGAGCCGGACGTGCTCTACGAAACGGCGCGCGCCTTCCAGGAGCTGGGCGCCTGCCGGGAGGCCATCACCTACTATGAGCGCTACCTTTCCGGCGCGGCGCGAAATGCCAGGAGGCGACCGGAAGCCGAGTGGAGCCTGGGCAATTGCCTCTACGAGGCGGCCGAGGAGGATTGGCAGAGTGGGCGGCCGGCTGCCGCGCAGGAGCGCACCGCCAGGTTGATCCAGCTCGGTGTACCGCGGACCCTGCAGGACCGCGCACAGTTCCTGTACGGAGAGCTCTCCCTCGCACTGGGCGAGCGCGACGCTGCTCTGAGTGCCTTCGAGGAGGTGCTTCGCCTCAATCCGTCGCGCACGGGGCCTCTCGTGGAACGGGCCGAGGCGAGGATTCGAGAGATTCGGTTCGGTTTCTAGTGAGTGCGTCGTTTCCTTCCCCTCTACGCCGGTGGTTGCAGGCGTGCGCGCTGCTCGTGGGACTCGCCGTACTCTCCGGCTGCTCCACGAAGCTCCCGCCCGAGGGCACGCCGTCCGAGGCGCGTTTTCGCTGGGCCGCCGATCGATACGACAGCGGAAGCTACGGGGACGCGGCCAAGGGTTTTCTAGATTTTCTGACTCGCGATCCCCTGAATACGCTGGCCGACAGTGCCCTCTACCTGATGGCGCAATCCTACTTGCGGGACGGAGATCCGCTGCGAGCCGCCACGGACTTCACCCGGTTCGCCCAGACGCGGCCCAATAGCGAGCTGGCCGACGATGCCCAGCTCGGGGCCTGCCAGTCCTACTGGGAGCTGTCGCCGTCGCTGCCCCGTGATCAGGACTACACGGCTCAGGCGATCGACGAATGCACGAGGATGTTGCAGTTCTTCCCCGACAGCCCGCGTCGCGAGGAAGCGTTAGCTCTCCTCGGAGACGCGCGGGCGAAAATGGCGGCCAAGCTGCACAGGGTCGGGAAGTACTACTTCGATCAGGGCTTCTACGAGTCCGCGAACATCTACTTCGAGTCAGCTCTCGACGACTATCCGGACGCGGCGATTATCCCCGACGTGCTCGCTCTCCTCTATGCGAGCTACAAGAGACTCGGCTTCGATGCGGAAGCCGAGGTGATGCGCGATCGACTCCTGACTCGTTACCCGGATACGGACGCGGCCCGACGGGTCGAGGAAGGCTGAACCGTGAGCGGACGGGACGGATAGGAAGAGCGTGACCGGGCGAGTCGCAGTGCTGGGCGGGACGTTCGATCCGCCGCACATCGGGCATCTCGTCGTCGCCCAGGATGTCATCGAGCAGCTGGAGCTTGATCGCCTCCTCGTCGTCCCCGCCGGAGAGCCGCCTCATCGGGAGACCGTTCTGCCTGCCGAGTTGCGCTTTCGGCTGGTCTCCGAGTGCTTCCAAGGTGATTCGCGTTTCGAGGTCTCGCGCGTAGAGCTGGAGCGAACCGGCCCGTCGTTCACGGTCGACACACTTCGATGGATCCAGGAGACCCGGGACCCCGAGGTTCTGTACTGTGTGATCGGTGTCGATCAGCTCCGGGTCATCGACACATGGAGCCGGTATGAAGAGATTCCGCGCCTTGCTCGCCTCGCCGTCATGGCTCGCGGGGGCGAGCCGCCATCCCTCTCGGAGGCGGTGTTGCCTTTCGAGACGGTGCCGGTCACACGCGTTGATGTATCCGGATCGGAGATTCGCCGGAGGCTCCGGGAGGGCCTGACGATTCGCTACCTGGTTCCGGAGCGAATCCGGGAGCGACTGGAAGCCGATTGGAGTCGGCTGGAGCTCTCCGCAGTGTCGGCTCCGGACGCGACGGGCCGGCCCAGCACGCGGAACGAAACGGCAGGTGGTGGCTATTAGCGGACGTTCTCTCCCATCAGAACTTCAACGATAGCGGTATGATAGCAATCCAGGGGATGATCAATCGAGTGCTCGGAACCCGCTTCGAGCGCGCGATGAAGAAGCTCCAGCCGATCGTCGATGAGATCAAGCGCCACGAAGAGCGGCTCTCGTCAGCGACGGACGAGGAGCTGGCTGCCCAGACGGAGCGGTTCCGCGAAACGATCCGCGAGAGGCTGGGAGAGCACGAGCGCACGATCGAGGCGCTCCGGGAGGAGCGCCGCCACGCCGAGGACCTGGCGAAACGCGAGAGCCTGACGGTACAGATGGCCAATGCGGAGGCCGACCTGGGTGACGCGACCGATGACGTCTTAGACGAGATCCTTCCGGAAGTGTTCGCCACGGTCCGGGAGGCGTGCCGCCGGCTTCTCGGCAGAGAGATCGTCGTTACGGGCAACGAGATGCCGTGGGACATGGTCCCGTACGACGTGCAGCTCATCGGGGCGATCGTGCTGCACCAGGGCAAGATTGCCGAGATGGCGACCGGAGAAGGCAAGACGCTGGTTGCCACCATGCCACTCTATCTGAACGCGCTGGCCAGCCGGGGTGCCCACCTCGTGACGGTCAACGACTATCTCGCCAGGCGCGACTCCCAGTGGATGGGTACGGTCTTCGAGTTTCTCGGACTCTCCGTCGGCTGTCTCGACGAGACATCGCCCGGCACGCCGGAGCGGCGGGCGGCCTACGAGCGCGACATCACGTACGGGACCAACAACGAGTTCGGCTTCGACTACCTGCGCGACAACATGGTCGTACGCCTGGAAGATCGGGTACAACGCGGCCATTTCTACGCGATCATCGATGAGGTCGATTCGGTGCTCATCGACGAAGCTCGCACGCCCTTGATCATCAGCGGCCCGGCCGGCCGGGCCGGTGATCAGGACGTCTACAAGCGGCACAACGCTCAGGTCGCCAGCCTCGTCAGGCAGCAGGGACGGATCGTCAGCCAGCTGGTGGCCGAAGGCCAGCGACTTCTGAAGGAGATCGACGAAGAGGAGCCGGATGCGGCTCTGCAGTGGAGAGCCGGCGAGCAGTTGCTGGCCGCGCAGCGCGGAGCGCCCAAGAACCGCCGCCTCATGAAGCTCCTCAACGAGCAGGGGGTGAAGCAGCTCGTGCAGCGCGCAGAGGCCGATCTGATGCGGGATAAGCGGCTGCACGAGGTCGATGAGCTCCTGCTCTTCTCTATGGACGAGAAGGGACACACGATCCAGATCAGCGACCGGGGTCTCGACGTCCTGAGCCCGAGCGACGCGGACGCGTTCGTCGTTCCGGACATCTCGGAGGCGGTACAGAAAGTCGACGACGACGAAAAGCTGTCCGTCGACGAGAAGAGAAGCCGCATCGAGGAGCTGGAGCGCGAGTACGCGGAGAAGTCCGAGAAGATTCACGTCATCCACCAGCTCGTAAAGGCACATTCGCTGTACGAGAAGGACGTGGAGTACGTGATCGAGAACGGCAACGTCATCATCGTCGACCAGTTCACGGGTCGGAAGATGGAAGGACGTCGGTGGAGCGACGGGCTCCACCAGGCGGTCGAGGCGAAGGAAGGAGCCGTGGTCCGCGAGGAAACACAAACGCTCGCGACAATCACGATCCAGAACTACTTCCGCATGTACGAAAAGCTGGCCGGCATGACGGGTACGGCGGAAACCGAAGAAGCCGAGTTTCACGAGATCTACGGCCTCGAGGTCGAGGTTATCCCGACCAACCGGCCGGTGCGGCGGATGGATCAGGAAGACGTCGTGTTTCGCACCAAGCGGGAGAAGTACACCGAGCTGCTCGATGAGATAGAGCGCCTGAACGAGCGAGGCCTTCCGATCCTCGTGGGCACGACGAGCGTCGACGTCTCGGAGAAGGTCTCGAGGATGCTCAAGCGCCGCGGCATGCGGCACGAGGTGTTGAACGCGAAGCAGCACGAGCGAGAGGCGAACATCGTGCTGGGCGCGGGACAGCCCGGAGCCATCACGATCGCCACGAACATGGCCGGCCGGGGCACCGACATCAAGCTCGGGGAAGGCGTCGTCAAGTGTAACGTCTGCGGGCTCCTGTCCAACGAACCGGCCTTTGGACAGGTCTCGGAGGAACCGGACATGACGCAGCCCGAGATCAAGGAGATGGGCTGCTACGTCGATCCGCCCTGCGGTCTACAGATCCTCGGGACGGAGCGGCACGAGTCCCGCCGCATCGATCGGCAGCTTCGCGGCAGATCGGGTCGGCAGGGCGATCCGGGTGGCAGCCGCTTCTTCCTTTCGCTCGACGACGATCTCATGCGGCTCTTCCTCTCTGATCGGGTGACTCGGCTGCTCGACAAGCTGGGAGCTGAAGAGGGTGAGGTCCTCACTCACCCGATGATCACGAAATCGATCGAGCGCGCCCAGAAACGCGTCGAGCTCCAGAACTTCGAAGCTCGCAAGCGGCTCCTCGAGTACGACGACGTGATGAACCAGCAGCGCGAGGTCATCTACGACCTGCGGCTCTTCGCGCTCGAGGGCGGCGAAGATCTGAAGGGCGAAGCGTGGGAGATGATCGAGACGGCTCTGCGAGACCGGGTCGAGCTTCACGTCGCGGCCGACAGTCACGCGGAGAACTGGGACCTCGCGGGGCTACACGAGCGATTGCTGATCGACTACTTCCTCGTTGCCGAATTCCTGCCCAAGGACGGAGAGATGGCGGAGCTCCCGTGGGAGGAGCCGGAGGAGGTCATGCAGCACGTGCTCGAGTTCGCCCACGAGGCGTTCAGGCAGAAGCTGGAGACTTTCGGAGACCACTGGGAGCGCGTCCTCAGCTTTATCGTCCTCTCTGTGATAGACGAGAAGTGGAAAGAGCATCTGTACGATCTGGACCATCTGCGCGATTCGATCCGCTATCGGGCCTACGGACAGCGCGATCCTCTCATCGAGTACAAGAAGGAAGCCTACTCGATGTTCGTGGACCTGTTGGAGGACCTCCGAAAGAGCGTGGCCAACCTGCTGTTTCGCGCGCACGTGGAGCCGAGCGTTCGTCTGCGTCCGCCCGAGATCACGGCTACCAGCGGCCCCTCGGACCGGGTCGGCACCGGCGTGCGAGCACCGCAGGCTTCGCCCGAGGTCGCGGCAGCGCCGGCCTCCGCTCCGGAGTTCGCGGCCACCGGTGTGGCCGCCGCGGCGGCGGCGGCGCCTGGCGGTATGGCCTCTCAGCCGAGCGTCGCGATGCCCGCCAAGCCATTGGCAGTGGAGGACGAGCCCGGTCGAAACGAACCCTGCCCGTGCGGTTCCGGGAAGAAGTACAAGAAGTGCCACGGACGGCTGGCGTAGCGACCGTTTTCTCATCTGTCCCGCGAGGATTCCCCTCACGAGCCACAGACGCCTGATCCTCAGAGCCTCCTAGGGAGTCTCCTCGGGGCGTCCAACGCTCCCGCGGGGAATCCTCCCGCGACAGTTAGCGGCCGCTGCCCTGCCGTGACACATCTTGATGAAGCTGGACCCGCTCGGGCTTCGCCGTAGGGGGTGCGCCTGATCGCTGTTTTGTCAATTCTCGTGTCGGAGTGACATCGATGAGCGAGCGTCTCGAGCAGAACAAGCAAAACGCGACGGCCTTCTACAGCCTCATGTTCAACGACTGCCGGCCGGCCGAGGCGGTCGAACGGTACGTCGGCGACACCTACATCCAGCACAATCCCGATGTGGGAGACGGAGTGGAGCCGTTTATCAAGTACTTCGAGCGCATGGCCGCCGAGTACCCCGGCAAGCGCGTCCACTTCGTGCGAGCGATCGCGGAAGGTGACTACGTGGTTTTGCACTGTCGTCAGGAGTGGCCCGGTCTTCCCGACTATGCGGGGATCGACATCTTTCGGTTCGATGAAGAGGGCAGGGTAGTGGAACACTGGGACGTGCTCCAGACGGTGCCCGAGATCGCGAAGCACGAGAACACGATGTTCTGACCCGACGCCGCCCAAGCCGGGCGCTTGACCCCCTATTGAAAGCCGCGGCCATATTGGCGGCATGACCCTCCACAGCTCGTCGACTTGACTCCCTGATGCGCGCATGGCCGGTTGCCGAGCGGCCGCGTGAGCGCTTGGCCTCGCTGCAGCCCGCTGCGCTGGCTACCCGCGAGCTCATCGCGATCCTGGTCGGGGTGGGCACGAAGGGCCGAAGCTCGATCGACGTGGCCTCCGACCTATTGGAGACCCATGAGGGATCGCTTCGCCGCCTCGCGAGAGCGGACGCCGCGGAGATCAAGGCGATACGTGGGATCGGCGAGGCTCGCGCTGCCAGAATCGTGGCGGCGATGGAGCTTGGACGACGGCTCGCCGGAGAGGCGGGGCAGGCGACGCGGCGCGTTCGGGGGCCGGGCGACGTGTTCCGCCGGCTCGGCCCGAAGCTCAGGGACTGTCGGCAAGAAGAGTTCTGGGCTCTCTACCTGGACACGCAGAACCGGATCCGGTTGGAGCGTCGGCTCACGGTGGGTCTGCTGAACTCGTCGCTGGTGCATCCTCGAGAGGTGTTTGCGCCGGCTATCACTCAGGGAGCGGCGAGCATCATCGTCGCCCACAACCACCCGAGCGGGGATCCGGAGCCGTCCGCCGAAGACTTCGCCGTTACGGCACAGCTGATGGAGGCCGGTTGCTTGCTGGGAATCCCGGTCCGGGATCACGTGATCCTGGGAGAGTCAGGCTACGTAAGCCTCGCGGAGCGCGGTTCTTTGACTAGTGGCCGGTCGGCTGCTCCGGGCCTTCGCTGAGCGGCAACGACGGCAGGGGCGTCAGTAGAAGAAGCTTGGGCCGATACTGATGGCGAAGCGGTCGCCATTGGTACCCACTCGTTCGGCAGCGCGCTAGGTGAGATGCAACCGACCGCCCGGAAGTCGGTATATTAAATGTCTAGCCCCGCTCGGAGCCCGGGCGGCGGCGCAGACTCGAATCCCGTCGGAGCCGATGGCCAAGCCCGAAACCGAGGTGTCCACCCCCCAGACGAGCGCGCACGGCAGCGTCGTCACGTTGCTGCCCGAGGACTTTCTCGAGGCGGTACGCGACTACGAGGACCGCCTGGACCTCGAGCTGCTGGCGCTCGCCTTCCAGTACGCGAAGGAAAAGCACGCGGGTCAGAAGCGGCGCTCGGGCGAGGACTTCATCCGGCACTGCGTCGAGGTCGCCAAGATCCTCTCCGAGATCTACCTGGACTCGGTGAGCATCGCCGCTTCCCTCCTGCACGACGTGGTGGAGGATACCGGCACTCCAGTCGAGGAGATTCGCGAGGAGTTCGGGCAGGAGATCGCGACGATCGTTGCCGGGCTGACGAAGATCTCGCGGTTTCGCTTCGGTTCGCTCGCCGAGCAGCAGGTCGAGAACTACCGCCGATTGCTGTTGTCGATGGCCAAGGACGCGCGTGTCATCATCGTCAAGCTGGCCGATCGGCTCCACAACATGCGAACGCTTGAGCACCTGCCCGAGGAGAAGCGGCGGCGTGTGGCTCAGGAAACGCGCGACATCTATGCCCCTCTCGCTCACCGTCTCGGCATGGCCCGCCTCAAGTGGGAGCTCGAGGACCTGGCCTTCAAGTTCCTGGAGCCCGACGAGTATCGCGAGCTAGTACGCAAAGTCGCGAACAAGCGGAGCGAGCGGGAAGAACTGATCTCGCGGATGGAGGGGCCGCTTCGTGAGGAGTTGAAGGCGGCCCGTGTGCAGGCCGAGGTGTACGGCCGCCCAAAGCATCTTTGGTCGATCTACCGGAAGATGGTGCAGCGGGACAAGCCGTACGACGAGATCTACGACGTCCTGGCGATGCGGGTCGTCGTCGACACCGTACGGGACTGCTACCACGTCCTCGGCGTGATTCACAACCAGTGGACGCCGCTCACCGAGAGGTTCCACGACTACGTGGCGAGCCCGAAGTCGAACCTCTACCGCAGCCTGCACACGACGATATTCGGACCGGGCGGCCGCCTGTACGAGATCCAAATTCGCACGCGAGAGATGCATCGAACGGCGGAGTTTGGAATCGCGGCGCACTGGCGCTACAAGGAGGAGATCGGACGAGAGGACGAGCTCGACGAGCAGCTCTCCTGGTTCCGTCAGGTGCTGGAGTGGCAGCAGGAGACGCGCGAGCCGGAAGAGTTCATGGAGTTCCTGAAGATCGACCTCTATCAAGACGAGATCTTCCTGTTCACTCCGGCGGGCGATGTGAAGCAGCTGCCCAAGGGGGCGACGCCGATCGACTTCGCCTTTGCCGTTCACACCGAGGTGGGGACGCGCTGTTCGGGGGCCCGGGTTAACGGCCGGATCTCTCCTCTCTCGAAGCCTCTTCGCAACGGCGATACGGTCGAGATCATCACGTCCGATTCACAGACGCCCAGCAGGGATTGGCTCGGCTTCGTCCGGACGAGCCGGGCGCGCAGCAAGATCAACCAGTGGATCCGGCGTGAGCAGTACGAGTCGGCCGTGCGGCTCGGTCAGGAGATACTGAAGCGGGAGTGGAAGAGGCTTCGGAAGAGACCCGACGACGAGCGGCTGAAAGAGGCGGCGCGTGGGCTTGCGATCGATGGTGGGACGGACGGTCTGTACGCGGCGATCGGCCGAGGTGACCTCGGGCTCACGAAAGCGATCCGGGCGGTGTTTCCCGAGGGGGAGCCAGCTCGCGACCGGGCGGGAGCGATCGGAAAGCTGGTCGAGCGGGTCCGCACCAGCCAGAAGGGCATTCGGATCCAGGGAATGGACAACCTGATGGTTCGCTATTCCCAGTGTTGTCAACCGGTTCCGGGCGATGATGTAATCGGATACATCACCCGCGGCCGGGGCGTCTCGATCCACCGAAGCGACTGCGCGAACGTCTTGAACCTGGCGGAGAGGCCCGAGCGGCGAGTGGACATCGAGTGGGATGCGGATGCCAGCCAGCGCTTCCTCGTTCGCCTCGTCCTGGAGGGCACGGACCGTCATGGGCTGTTCGCGGACATCGCTCGCTCGATCAGCGACACGGGTACCAACATCCAGTCGGCTGACATCAAATCCGTGGAAGGCGGAATGCAAGGCCAGTTCGTCGTCGAGGTCGAGAGCCTCTCGCACCTCAAGAAGGTGGTGAAGCAGATCCAACGGGTGAAGGGCGTGATCCAGGTCGAGCGGAGGGAGAGCTTCGGCGAGAGCGACCTGACGCTCGAGGCGAATTGAGGCGGTGCCCGTGAGGAGCCGGCTCGCACTCGCCGGCGAACCATGAGCCAGGCATTCGACCTCCGGCTTCCCTTCGAGCCCACGGGTGATCAGCCGACGGCGATCGCCGAGCTGGCTCGGGGTTTCTCCCGCGGCGAGCGCTGGCAGACCCTGCTGGGTGTGACCGGAAGTGGGAAGACCGTGACGATGGCCGCCGTCGTCGCCGAGCTCGGCCGACCCGCGCTCTTGATGAGCCACAACAAGACCCTGGCGGCCCAGCTTTACGGAGAGCTGAGGGGATTCTTCCCGCACAATGCGGTCGAGTACTTCATCTCCTACTACGACTACTACCAGCCGGAGGCCTACGTACCGGAGACGGATACGTACATTGAGAAGGACGCCTCGATCAACGAGGACATCGATCGCCTCCGGCTTCGCGCCACATCATCCCTCATGGAGCGCCAGGATGTGATCGTCGTCGCCTCCGTGTCCGCGATCTACGGGCTGGGTCATCCGGCGGAATACCGGTCGCTCATGCTCACGCTGAAGCGAGGGGAACCGGTTTCGCGGCGCGAGATCCTCGAGGGGCTCGTACAGATCCAGTACAACCGCAACGACTTCGATTTCACCCGCGGGACCTTCCGCGTCCGCGGGGACGTGATCGAGGTCTTCCCGGCCTACGAGGAGCAGGCTGTTCGCCTCGAGCTCTGGGGCGACGAGGTAGAACGCATCTCGAAGATCGATCCGCTGACGGGAGAGACGATCGCCGATCTGGATCAGGCCGCGATCTATCCCGCAACCCACTACGCAAGCGGCTTCGACCGGCTTCAGGCGGCGATAGGGACGATAGGGAAGGAGTTGGATTCCCACCTCTCGCTCCTCCGGGACGACAGCCGGCTGCTGGAAGCTCAACGCCTCGAGACACGGACGAAGTTCGATCTGGAGATGCTGCGGGAGATGGGAATTTGCCCCGGGATCGAGAACTACTCACGCCACCTAGATGGTCGTTCACCGGGGGAGCGTCCCTTCTGTCTGCTCGACTACTTCCCCGACGATTTCCTGTTCATACTGGACGAGTCGCACGTTTCCGTGCCACAGCTGCGAGCGATGTATAATGGCGATCAGAGCAGGAAGCGCACGTTGGTCGAGCACGGGTTTCGGCTCCCATCCGCCCTGGACAACCGGCCGCTGAGCTTCGAAGAGTGGGAGGAGATCGTTCCCAGAACGCTCTTCATCAGCGCCACGCCAGCGGACTACGAACTGGAGCGCAGCGCCGGTGTTGTCGTGGAGCAGCTTATTCGCCCCACGGGCCTGCTCGATCCGGAGGTTCACGTCCGGCCGGTGCGCGGTCAGGTGGATGATCTGCTCGAGGAGATCCGCTCGCGCACGGCCCGCGCCGAGAGAGTGCTGGTGACGACGCTCACGAAGCGTATGGCGGAGGACCTCACCGACTTCCTGGCAAACCGGGGCGTCCGCGTTCGCTATATGCACTCGGACATCGATGCGATCGAGAGGGTGGAGATCCTCCGGGATCTACGGCTCGGCATCTTCGACGTGCTCGTGGGCATCAACCTGCTCCGCGAAGGCCTGGACCTTCCCGAGGTGTCCTTGGTGGCGATTCTGGATGCCGACAAGGAAGGGTTCCTGCGGTCCAACCGTTCGCTCGTGCAGACCATCGGCAGGGCAGCCAGAAACCTTGGCGGCACTGCGGTCCTGTACGCCGATCGTGTGACCGAAGCGATGCACTTCGCGATCGAGGAGACGGAGCGCCGTCGTCGGGCTCAGGCGGCCTACAATTTGGCCCACGATATCGAGCCACGGTCCATCATCAAGTCGGTGGATGAGATCCGATTCACGACTAGGGTGGCGGACGCGCGCGACACGAAGGAGCCGAGCGTCGCGGAGGCGCTGACGGCGTACGGGGACCTCGAGCCGGAGGAGCTGATCGAGCGCCTGGAAGCGGAGATGAAGCGGGCCGCGGAGCGGCTCGATTTCGAGCGAGCCGCGAGCATCCGGGACGAGCTGTTCGATGTGAAATCCGAGTTGGAGCCGGGTCGCCGGCCCCGATCCCCTCGAAGCCGACTCGGCGCGCTGAAGCGCTCGAGGCGCTGAAGGGCGGAGCAATTTGGGCTCGGCTATTGGCGAAACGGACCTCCTGTACGATGTGGAGCAGGAGCTGGACGAACCCGGACTTCAGCGGTGGGCTGCGGAGATCGGGCTCAGTGCAGCGGAGGCCGGAATCTTCGTCGCTCTGTACGGTCCGCTGGGCTCCGGAAAGTCGACCCTGGTGCGGGCTGCCTGCCAGGCAGCGGGCGTAGAGGGGCCGATCCCCAGCCCCACGTTCACGCTGGTCAATCGGTATTGCCTACCGGACGGTCGCTTCATCCACCATGTGGATCTCTACCGTATCGACACCGAGCTCGAGGTGCTGGAGCTGGGTTGGGACGACATCGTGTCGGACACCGGTCCCGTGTTCGTCGAGTGGGCCGAGCGAGCCGCCTCTCTCCTGCCGCCTGATCGGTGGGACATCCGGCTGGACTTCGGTCGAGCTCCCGAACTACGATCGGTTCGAGCGACCCGAACGGGAGAGGGTCCGAGGTATCCGGCTTGAAGCCCTCTCTCGCCTTCGACACGAGCACCGACATCGGAACGATCGCGCTCGGAGATGCTGATGCCGTGATCGAATCGTCCACGCTGTCCGTTCGCTCCGCGCACTCGGAGCGCATGCTGCCGGCCATCTTGGATCTCCTGCGCCGTGCGGGAGCCGCTCTCAGCGACCTCGAGGCGATCGTCGTCGGTTCCGGCCCCGGATCCTTCACCGGCCTCCGGATCGGAGCTGCGATGGCCAAGGGCCTGTGCTTCGCCGGACACCTCCCCTTGTACGCTTACTCCAGCCTTTCCGCGACCGTCGCCGGGCTATCGATCGTCGGCCCCGCCTGCGCACTGATCGACGCCCGCGGCGAACGTGTGTTCGCGGCCACCTTCGGGTCGACCTTTCCGTTTCACGAGCTCTCGCCACCGCGCTTGCTCGAGCTGCGGGATCTGATCGCGGATCTGGAGCCGCTGGACCGTTGGACGTTTGGCGGCGACGGGGCGATCAAGCACGCTGATCTCCTGCGCGAGCACGGCGGACGCCTCCTGCCGGCCGAAGTCTCCCACCCCCGGGCCGAGGCGTTGCTCTGGTTGAAGCGCGAGCGGCCCGAGGGTGAGGTCGAGGATGTGCTAGGCTGGGAGCCCGCGTACCTGCTGCCGTCGGCGGCCGAGCGAGCTACAGCGCCATGAGACAATCGAGTCCACGCCGGCTTTCGCGCTCGCGGCCAACCCGCAGGGACGGGCGAGGATCGACGACAGTGCGGCCCATGAAACGCAAAGACATACACGCGGTCGCGGAGATCGAGAGGCGATCTTATTCCCTGCCCTGGTCTCCGTTCACGTTTCGATCGCTCCTTCGGCGACCGAACGCGATTCTCCTCGTCGCGGAGGACCGCACGGGGATCGCAGGTTATGCCGCTCTCTGGATCGCGGCCGAGGAAGCCGAGCTGGGCAACCTGGCCGTCCGACCGGGCCGACGTGGCTTGGGAATCGGCCGTTTGCTCCTCGAGCATGCCCTTCGGGAGGTCAGGGAACGGGCGGCAACGTCCGTGTTTCTCGAGGTTCGAGAGAGCAACGTGGTCGCCAGACAGCTGTATGAGGACACGAGCTTTCGGATCGTGGGAGTACGTCCCGATTACTACTCATCACCTCGCGAAGATGCCCTGGTGATGCGACTTCGATGCCCTCCGCGCGGGCGCCCGGGCTCTTCGTTGACAGTCTCGCCGCCCCGCCGTTAGTCTTGCGGTCGTATCCGCAGCTCGAGTCCCTTCTAGCCGGAAGCAGCCGATGGCACGGAGCCTCAACAAAGCGATGATCATTGGAAACCTCGGTGCTGATCCCGAGGTGAGAAGCACGCAGGGAGGTACGCGCGTGGCGACGCTCTCCGTCGCGACCAGTCGATCTTGGAACGACCGGAGCGGCGTGCAGCAGGAGCGTACGGAGTGGCACAGGGTGGTGGCCTGGGACCGGCTTGCAGAGATCTGTGAGCGCTTCCTGAAGAAGGGCGACCGCGTCTACGTCGAGGGCAGGATCGAGTACCGCCAGTGGGAGGGTCAAGATGGTCAGACCCGGTACACGACCGAGATTCGTGCACGGGACATGGTGATGCTGGGTGGTCGTGGCGATGCGCGCTTCGAGGCCGGTGCGGGAGCTCCAGCGGGTCAAGCGGCCGAGACCGACTACTCCGATTTCTCCAACGAGGCCCTGGCGGGCGAGGACGACCTCCCCTTCTGATTTCCGGCTTCCGGTCAGTCCGGGAGGATCTCCACGATCGGCACGGTCAGGTACCAGCGTCCCGCCTCTTCGCGTGCCCCCTCCACGGCTCGGGAGCCCGCCGGAAGTTGACCTCCGGCAACCACATCGTCTGGGACCTGCATCTGAATGATGAGGAAATGGCTCGGCGGCACGATCGGAAACCGGAAGCGTAGCTTGTCACCGAACACGATCGCCTGCAGCTCTTCGTCGTACAGATCGACCTCGGAAGCCTCGCGAACGACGATCTCGTAGTCTGCGCTGAAGCGCGTATCCGCCCAACCGGAGAGCACTTCCTCCCACCTGGCTGGTTCTTCGGCGCTCAGGTAGTCGACAACGTCGGGGTGCACGAGTGTCTTCAGAGCCGTGCGGTCGGCGCCATCGGCGGCGCGAACAAAGGCCTCGGCGAGCGATAACGGGGATTCCTGCCGCCGGGTGGCCAGGGATGCGGCGAGAGCCACGACCAAAGCGGCGATCAGCGAGGCTGCTCGGATCCCCATTCTGTCACCTCATGCATCCGAACGATGATCCTGCGGCCCCCGAACGCCACGATGGGCACGGCAAGAGCCGTACTCAGCAGCTCGAGCGACGATACACTCGCCGTTTGTCATGAACTGTCGGGCGGGCGGGATGTCTGCTACGAGCCCTGCCGAGCGGCTTCCCGCCAGCGCGCCGGCAACTTTTTCACACCGGGGCACAAATTCCTCTGGGGTAGACACTTGCGAGCCATCGCTTCCGGGAATCGCCTGAATCGAGCCGGCTCACCCGCCGGCATGCGGGCGCAACGCTGCGCCGTTATGTTGTCGGCGCGAGCCGTGTCCCTTGCTGCCGAACCGAGAGATGCACGTATGTCACGAGCGGAGCGCGCCAACGTGCCTTCCTTCGCACCGCGCCGCGATGTACTGCGCGGCGTCCTCCTGGTTCTCCTCCTGGTTACGCCTGGGCTCATTCGAGGCCAGGAGATGGGAGCCGTCCACGAGGTCGACCGGGGCGACACCCTGTGGGATCTGGCGGCTCGTTACTTGGACGGCGGGCCTCGGTGGCACGAGATCTACGACCTCAACCGATCCGAGATTCAGAATCCGCATCTGATATGGCCGGGTCAGGTTTTCCGGCTTCCGGAACGCTCGGGCGTCGCAGTGTCGGCCGGCGCGTCGATCGACACGGACTCCGGTACCGCCGCGGTCGAGGCGGAGAGGCCAGCCCGCTCCGAACCTCGGACGGAGCCTCGGACCGAGACTCAGGAAAACCCGTTCGCAGGACCGAGCATCTTTGATCGTTCACCCGAGCGCGGGGTGACTCTGGGTGGCTTCGAGGTTGAAGCGGCGGCGTCATTACCACTCGTGTCCCCGAGCGATTTTTATCGAGCCCCGTTCCTGGCCACGAAGGAAGAGCTTCGGCCGACTGCCCGCACGGCGCGACAGATCGTCGCCAATCCCCTCGATCTCCGCCTTCCTGCGACGATCGCTTTGAATCACAGAGTCGTGCTGGAGCTGGCAGGAGTGCCGGCGTCGATCGGAGACGAGCTGGTCGCCTACAAGTGGCGACGGGGCGTGGGCAAGCATGGCAGGATCGTCGAACCGGTCGCGTTGCTCGCAATTCTCCAGGCCACCCCCGACTCGGCACTCGCACAGGTGGTCCAGGTGTTCGGGCCTTACGAGGTCGGGGATCCCGTGATGCCAGCGGAACCATATCCCGAGCCGCCGCCGTCGGAGCTGCGGATGGCCGAAGCGATGATCACCGGCCAGATCATCGCGTTCGCCGCCAAGCAGCCGCTTCTCGGGTTGACTGAAATCGCCTTTCTGGACGCTGGCTCGGTCGATGGCGTGCAGCTCGGGGATGAGTTCGTCGCCTTCCGGCACGACGTGCCCGATCCGGCCACTGCGCACTTCGAGGACGGTCAGACCGTGCTTCGCGTGGTTCGGGTGCGTGCCGGCACATCCTCGGTAGTAGTCGTGAAGATGCGAGATATCGGTACCACGGATCGCGCCCCGGTTCGGCTTGTCGGGCAGGCGGTCTCCCCTGCCCCCTGAGGGCTCTCCGGTGACGGTGCCTTCGCGGTCGCCTCGCAAGGCCAGCCACGTTACGCCCTAGATGATCCTCGCACTCCACCTCATCGCCTTTGCGTTGTACGCCACGGCGTGGATTCTCCAGCTGCGTGGATTCCACCAGGGGAGGGAGCCCGGGCGCAACGAGCTGCTGGCGGTTCGGACCGGAGCAGCGGTGCACGCAGCCGGGTTGATCGCGTTTACGGCCGTTCACCGAGTGCTTCCCCTGGTAGGGGTGGGTCCGGCTTCTTCTTCCCTCGCGCTCGCTATCGCGGTTTTCGTCGCCGTCGCGTCCGTTCGGACCGAGCTGCGGCCGTCGGGTCTTCTCATGCTCCCGTTGGTTCTTCTTCTCATGGGAGAAGCGATCTTCGTCGGAATCGCACCGGCCAGCGCGCAGATCACGTTTCGAGGGCCGTGGTTCGTGCTTCACGTCTCGACGATCTTCGTGGGGTACGCCGGCCTCGCCGCTGCATCTGCGGCAGCGATCATGTACCTGCTCCAGTTTCGAGCGCTCAAGCAAAAGGAGTTCGGGTCCGTCTTTCGCTTTTTTCCGGCGCTGGATTCTCTCGACCAGCTCAACAAGGTGGGCCTCGCCGTGGGCTTTCCCGCCCTCACCGTTGGACTGCTGGCGGGCTGGAGCTGGACGCTGACCTTCGGACGAGGGCTCGATCTCGAGAACCCGGGCGCAGTACTCGGGATCGTTACGTGGATGGCGTATCTGGCAGCGATCGTCGTGCGACTGCGACCCGGTCCGCGCAGCGAGAAGGCCGCGGCCGTCAGCGCACTGGCATTCCTCGTGACATTCGCGGCGTTTATAGCTCTGCGCCTCACGGCGCGCGGAACGGGTTTCTTTCTGTAGGCCTCATGGCAGCGCACGCGGCCGGCGATCTGCGAACGGGGGGGAGGACGATCGTTCTCACGGGGGTGAGCCACCACTCCACGCCGATCGAGCTGCGGGAGCGCGTCCACGTGGACGAAGTCGGTCTGGAGGACGCCCTGACCGGGCTGATCGGCGCTCCGGCGATCGAAGAATGTGTGGTTCTCTCTACGTGCAACCGCACGGAGTACTACCTGCACGCTATTGATCCGGAAGCGGCCATCCGAACGGCGATCGAGGCGGTCGCGGCACGAGCCGACATCTCCGCCGATGAGGCTGCAGCCTATGTCTATAGTAAGACGGGCTATGACAGCGTCTATCACCTGTTTCGCGTCTCGGCGGGTTTGGATTCCCTCGTGGTCGGTGAGGCCGAGATCCTGGGTCAGGTTGGAGACGCGTACGAGGTTGGCCGGTCGCTGCCGGCCAGCGTCGGACCGGTACTTCACCGGCTCTTCCAGTCGGCCCTCGCAGTGGGCGGAGATGTCCGCTCGAAGACGCGGCTCGGATACGGAGCTGCGTCCGTCCCTTCGGCTGCGGTGCAGCTCGCGATCAAGGTGTTCGGTTCGCTGGCAGGCCGGACGGCCATGGTGCTTGGAGCCGGCGAGATGGGAGTCGCGACGCTGAAGTGCCTGCTGGCGGAGGGCGTTTCCGATGTGCTCATCGCAAACCGCACTCTGGAGCGTGCCCGCCTGACGGCGGCCAGCGTCGGCGCCCGCCCGCTATCGATGGAAGGGTTCCGGGAAGCGCTGCCCCACGTGGACATTCTGGTCACCTCGACGGCGGCCGCGCAGCCCATCGTCAGCAAGGAGATGCTGGCCGACGCCCGTAGGCGCACCAACGCCCCGCTCGTACTGCTCGATATCGCGTTGCCTCGCGACGTGGAGCCGACCGCGGGCGAGCTTCCCTCCGTGTTCCTGTACAACATCGATGATCTGCAGAAGGTGATCAGCAGAGCCGAAGAAGCCCGCCTGGCCGAGGTCGTGCCGGCGGAAGAGCTGGTCGCCGATCATTCGTCACGCTTCTGGCGCTGGTACCTGACTCGGGAGGTTGCCCCGCTCATTCGAGGGATGCGTTCGCATGGGGAGAACGTTCGTCGCGCAGAGCTGGAGCGACTATTCACCAGCCTGGACGGCGTGAGTGACGTTGATCGGGAGCGGATCAGGGCTGCGACCCGCCGTCTGTTGAACAAGTTGCTGCATCCGTCCACGGTGGCATTACGCTGGGCGGCGCACGATCCGAGTGCTCTCGCGTTTATCGACGGCTTGAGCTCGGAGCTCGGTATCGCCGAAGAGCTGACGGATGGCGACCCAGGACACGAGAATCCCGCACGACCCGAAAAGGATGAGGAGGCCGAGGACGTGGAGAGCGAAGAACCCAACGAGGCGATGAGTTGACGGGCCGTAAGGTGTTGGTCACCGGTGGCGCGGGCTTTATCGGCTCTCATGTCTGTGACGCGTACGTGAGCAGGGGTTGGCAGGTGACCGCGCTCGATGATCTGAGCAACGGGAGCCTGGACAACGTCCCGCCAGGCGCGGAGTTCGTGGAGATGGACATCCGCTCGCCGGAGCTGACGGAGCTGTTTCGCGCCGGTGCTTTCGACCTGGTAAACCACCATGCCGCCCAGGTGGACGTGCGAGTATCCGTGGCCCGGCCTCGTGACGACGCTTCGATCAACATCGATGGGTTGCTCAACGTGCTCGAAGCTTCACGAAGGTCGGGCGTCGAGCGCGTCGTCTACGTCTCGTCCGGAGGGGTCGTGTACGGTGAGCAGGACGATGTACCGATCGAAGAGACTCGAGAAAAGGGACCCGTTTCGCCCTACGGCGTGACCAAACTGATCGGCGAGTACTACCTGCACTACTACCGTGCCGTGCACGGGATGACCTCCGTTTCCCTCCGCTATTCGAACGTATACGGCCCTCGGCAGGACCCTCAGGGAGAGGCCGGCGTCGTCGCGATTTTCGCCCGTCGTGCGCTTCACGGCCACCCGCTGTTCGTCTATGGAGATGGGGAACAGACTCGGGATTACGTGTACGTGAAGGATGTGGCGGCGGCGAACCTGCTGGCTTCGACGATCGAGTTGCCCGACGTCGGCGCTGTCGACGATTTCGCGTTTAACGTGGGTACGGGAAGGGAGACGAGCGTGAACGACCTCGTTGGGCGTTTGCTCGAGGTGTCGGAAGAGGTAGCGGTCGAGCACAAGGAGCCAAGAGCGGGCGAGCTCCTCAGAAGTGCGCTCGACGTGGCCAAGCTCGAGCGGATCGGTTGGCAGCGGAAGTATGACCTGACCGACGGGCTTGCCGAGACGTATAGCTGGGTCGTGGCCAGCGAGAACGGCGCGTGATCGCCGCAACGGCGGTGCTCGCAACGCTCCTTCAGGAGGCTCGGCCACTCAACTCCCCTTGGGACATGGTGGTAGGTGCCACACCGGCCACCAAGATCGTCCTGATCGTCCTGGTGATCTTCTCGCTCCTCTCCTGGGTACTGATCTTCTGGAAATGGTCCGAGTTTCGACGGATCAGGGAGGAGGGGGATGATTTCGTGCGGGAGATGGAGAGCTCGGCCGGGCTCGCCGATGTATACTCGGCACTCCGGGAGCTTCCCGAATCGCCCTATACGAGAGTGTTTCGGCACGGAGTGAACTTCTTCACGGAGCTCCGGCCGCGAGCCCTTCACGACCCGGTCGACCCGACCGAGGGGCTCTCGTCGACCCAGCTCGACACGTTGTGGCTCGTGCTGGAGAAGGCCCTCTCTCAAGAGCGCGACGATCTCGCCCACGGTCTCTCCTGGCTCGCGATCATCGGCTCCGTCAGCCCGCTGCTCGGTTTGATGGGAACGGTCATCGGGGTGATGAACTCGTTCCTCGGGATCACGGCCCGCGGTAGCGCGAACATCGCCGCCGTAGCGCCGGGGATTGCCGAGGCGCTCGTGACCACCGTCGTGGGGCTCGCCGTGGCCATTCCGGCCGTGATCGCCTACAACCACTATGCAGCCAAGCTTGGCCTCTTCACGAGCGAGTTGGAGGGCTTCGCGAGCGAGTTCGTTGGCACCCTCGCCCGCGAGGGTCGCCTGTGAACCGCCACCCGGGCCGGCACCTCGGTCTGGATGTCCGCGCCGAGATCAACGTCACGAGCCTGGTCGACGTTGCCTTCACACTGTTGATCATCTTCATGATTACCGCGCCGATCCTGCAGGGTGGAGTGGAGATCGAAGTGCCTCGAGCTCCGGCCGCTCCTCTGCAGGCCAGCGAGGGCATCGTGATCACGATCGACCGAAACGGCAGTCTCTTCTTGGATGACACACCGGTCACGGAGGCTGAGTTCGACGCCGCCATTGTCCAGGTGATCAAGCGACGCGATCCTGACATGGTCTACGTAAAGGGCGACACGAATGTGGCTTACGGAGCTGTGCTCAGGGTGATCGGCAGGCTCAAAGAGGCAGACATCGAAGCGGTGAGCCTCATCGCCGAGCCGGAGGAGCGGGCGCGCGGTGGATAGCCAGAGCGGTCCGTTGGCCGGGGATCACGCGGCGGCAGATCCGGCGGATGGATCCGGTCGGCCGGAGCACCAGGTGCCCCGGTTCGCAGTCATCGGTTCGGTGCTGATCCACATTCTGGCGGCGGTCGTGTTGTTCCGCGCGCCGGGCTCCCTGGAGGCGGTCCCGCTGCGGACCTACCGAGTCCGGCTCGTCGCCGCCGCCTCGGAGCTGGCGCCCCGCACGCAGCGCCCGGCGCCGGCCAGACCTACCGAAACGGAAATACGCGAGCGAGAGCCGGCCCCGGCCCCCGAGCGGACGCCGCCCAAAGAAGCGGAGACAAGAAAGGAGCCGGAGGTCGAGTCCACGCAGCCTCCGGCCGCGGCCGAGGAGAGCGGCGAGGAAGCCGTGAACGTGCAGCTCGACGGTGCCGTCTTCGCTTTCCCGGAGTACCTCGAGAACATCGTTCGCCAAGTCAATCGATACTGGCGACGACCGACCGGCGGCAGACATCTGAGGTCCGAGATCGTCTTCACGATCCACAAAGACGGATCGGTCAGCGAGCTCGAATGGATCTACAAGTCGGGCGATGCCGCGTTCGATCTCGAGGCGCAGGGAGCCGTCGAGGCCGCGGGTCGCTCGCGGGCCTTCGGTGCGCTGCCGGAGGGCTATCCGCGTGACCGATTGCGCGTCTCCTTCTACTTCGATCCGCGGAGCTGAGGTGATCGATCTGCGCCTCGCCGCACGACGTGCACCGGCTCTCCATGTTGCCTGTGCCGTTTGGGCGCTCCTGCTCCTCGGCGGGACGGTCTCGCACGCCAACGCTCAGGAAGATGAGGGCGTCCGGCTGGGAATCACCTACCGGCCGGGCTATGTGCCCGCGCTGGCCATCACAAACATGCAGTCGGAAGGGCCGTTCGCGACCGTGGCCGCGGCGATCGACTCGATCCTGGTGCGCGAT
>JBDHGL010000020.1:0-17561 GCA_039589875.1 Gemmatimonadota bacterium | reverse complement strand
TTCTCGGATCGCTTCGAGCTGCTGCCGGTGCCCGACTCGCTGCGAGTCGGCTCGGGAGTAAACTACGGCCTGTGGAATCAGCTCGGCGCGGTGTGGTTAGTAGAGGGCACGCTGGGTGTGAGCGGCGGCCAGGCGATCCTCCGGGTTGGCCTCCACGATGTGGTGTACGGTTCCTTGAAAGAGGTACAGGCCTTTACCCTACCGCCGGTCTCGTCAGGTGAGTTCCGAATGGCCGTTCACAGGATCTCGGATGCCATCGTCGACTGGGCGACGGGAGAGCCGGGGATGGCGGCCAGCCGCATCGCCTTCGCCCGCCGGACGGCGGACGGCACCTGGGACATCCACATGATCGACAGCGATGGCTTCGGCCAGCAGCGCCTGACACACCAGAACGCCCTGGTTTTTTCTCCGTCGTTCGCTCCGGACGGCGAAGCGCTGGCCTACCAGTACCAATCCAACGCGGGCGATAGATCGGAGATCCACGTCATGGATCTGGATTCGGGCCGAACGCGCACCGTCGCGGGCGGGAGCACGCTCCACCTGACCCCGGGATTCGCTCCCGACGGCTCTCGCATCCTGTTCGCGCGCTCGACGTCGGGAGGAACAGAGATCTTCGAGGTCGATCGTGAGGGAGGAAGTGCCCGCCCGTTGACCAGCACCGCCGCCGGCGACGCGCTCGGTCCCTCGATGGCGCCGGATGGAAGGCGTTTCGCGTTCACGGCGAGCGCGGTTGGAGCGCCCCAAATCTACGTTCAGGACGGTGCCGGCTCGCGTCCCCGGCTGGTGAGTCGATTCGTGCGGGGGGCCGACAGCTATGCGACCTCGGCGGATTGGAACCCGAGGGACGAACGAATCGTGTATCAATCGCGCGTGCAGGGGCAGTTTCAGATCGTCGTGGTCAATGCGGATGGCTCCGAGATGCGGCTGCTCACCGAACAAGGCCGAAACGAGGACCCGAGCTGGGCCCCGGACGGGCGCCACATCGTCTATGCATCGGACAGGGGAGGCTATCGCGGACTCTGGGTTCTGGACACGGTTTCCGGGAGGGCCCGGAACCTCGTTCGCAACCAAAACGACCAGCTTCCCGACTGGTCGGGCGCAACGCTCGAGCGTCCCTGAGCGACCGGCCACCGGGTGCAAAATGCTGCTTGGCAAGGTCGAGTGGAACCTCTAGCTTGGACCCACGGAGGGAAGGAGAGGAGCCGACCCTGGTTTGACCCGCCTGTCATTGAAGAAACGTGAACTCTTGAAGGAGAAGATCATGCGTCCAACGGCCCGCTGGACGGCGATGGCCTGCCTTATCCTGTTCGGAATCGTCGCGTGTGGATCCAACCCCGAGCCCGAGGTGGAGCCGGTGGCCGATGAGCCGCCGCCAGCCGCCGATCCGGGCCCGGATCCGGCCGAACTTGCCGAGGCGGCGGCGCGCTCACTGTGCGAGCAAGCCGCGGCGGCGGCCCGCCAGGGCGACTACGCGCGCGCACGTCAGCTGTATGACCAGGCCATGTCGGAATACGCGGGAACCGAGTGCGCCCGAAGCGCCGGTGTCGAGGTGGACCGGATCGACGCGATCGTCGCGTTGGAGGAGCGGATTCACTTTGCGTTCGACAGAGCGGAGCTGAGCGATGAGTCGGTGACGACCCTCACGCGGAAGGCCGAAGTGCTGCGCGAGCGCGATGCCGTTCGGCTCACGATCGAGGGACACTGTGACGAGCGCGGCTCGATCGAATACAACTTCGCGCTCGGGATGCGTCGAGCGACGGCCGCGAAGAACTACCTCATGGGTCTCGGGATCTCCGAGGATCGGCTTCGAACGGTGAGCTTCGGCAAGGAGCGTCCGCTGGATCCCGGCCACAACGAGTTTGCCTGGTCCCAAAACCGGCGAGATGAGTTCGTGGTCGAGAATTTGGGCGCCCTGTGAGGACCGGGTTCCGCCGGACGGCGAGCAGCCTCGTCCTCGGTGTTCTTCCGGCGCTCCTTAGCGGGGCGTGTGCCAGCAAGGGCGACATCCAGCAGATGGAGGCGAACATGCTGGCCGAGGTCCGCGCGATCCGAGCCAGCCAGGACAGCCTGAATCGAGAGCTCCGCGGCGCCGTCGTCGACAGCCTGGAGACGCAAGAGATGCGGCAGCTCCGCGTGGGAAGCGAACAACAGCGGAGGCTGGATCAGATCCAGCAGTCACTGTCGCAGATCCTCGATGTTCTGGGTCAGATCGAACAGGAGATGCGCCGCCGGCCGAGCGCCGGCGTGCAGCCGTACCCGCTGCCCGGTACGCCCGGGTTGGAAGGTGACGGCACGGCTGGACCGACCGCTCCGGATGAGGCCGCGGCGAGCCTCTACAATTCTGCCCAAAACCAGTTCAATCGCGGTGCCTACGAAACGGCCAGAACCGGGTTTGCAGAGTACCTTCGACTCTACTCGGACAGCGGGCTGGCACCTGATGCGCAGTTTTATCTGGCGCGCACGTTCGAGGAAACGAGCGATCCGGAATCCGCTCTAGCCGAGTATGCCCGGGTGCTCGAGCTGTATCCCAACTCGCGACGAGCGCCTTCGGCCCTGTATGCCAGCGGCCGCATCGAGCTCGATCGCGGAAACACGCAGGATGCGATCGAATACTTCTCGCGCGTCGTGCGAGGTTATCCGAACAGCGACGAAGCCATCCTTGCCCAGCAACGCCTCAGCGATCTGCGCAGGTAAGCCGGGCGACGTGCTCTAGCCACCGCCGGCTGCGGCTGCCCGGAGACATCATGCGCTGCCCGAGCTGCGAGCATCTCGAAGATCGGGTGATCGATTCGAGGATCGTCCGTGGCGGAAGGGCCGTCCGCCGCCGCAGGGAATGCGCGCACTGCGGGCGTCGCTTCACGACTTACGAGCGGTTCGACGAAGAACCGCTTACGGTTCGCAAGCAGAGCGGCGTCGTCGAGCCTTACGAGCGCTCCAAGCTCAAGCGCAGCATTCAGATAGCGTGCGCCAAGCGCCCGGTCGCCGATTCGATCGATGACCTCGTCGACGGGGTCGAAGAGGCGCTGGTGGCTTTGGACAGCAAGGAAGTCGCCAGCGTTCTCATCGGCGAATTGGTCATGAACAGCCTGTCGGCCATCGACCAGGTCGCATACGTGCGGTTCGCCTCGGTCTACCGAAACTTTCAGGAGACGACGGAGTTCGAGCAGGAGGTGCGCGAGCTGGAGAGGCGAAGGCGCTTCGAGGCGCCCGGCCAGTCCGATCTCTTCGACAGCTCGACGAAGCCGGCTGTCGCGCCGTCGGATGAGGAGTGATGCCCCGCACGAGTGCGGAGATGCCGTTTCTGGACCACCTCGAGGAACTGAGGTGGCGCATCATCTGGAGCCTGATCGCGATCATGGTCGGCTCCGGGGCGGGCTTCTTTCTCGTCGTCGAGCTAGATGTGATCGGTGTCCTGCAGCGTCCGATTCAAGAGCTTCTTCCTGACCGTCGCCTCGTTTTCACCAGCCCGACGACCCCTTTCTTCGTAAGCGTCAAGCTGGGCGTTGCCGTCGGCTTGCTGCTGGCCCTGCCAGTCGTGATCTATCAGGCTTGGGCCTTCCTCTCTCCCGCCCTGCATGAGCGCGAACGGAAGTACATCGTGCCCGGTGCGCTGGGGGCCGTGACGCTGTTCGCCGCCGGCGTGGGGATGGCCTACTTCTTGGCTCTGCCCGTGGGGTTGCGCTTCCTTCTGACCTTCCAGGCTGAAAGCCTGGCGCCGATCATCACGATCGACGAATATCTGCGTTTCGCGACGGGCGTCATTCTCGCCTTCGGTATCCTCTTCCAGCTGCCCGTCGTGCTCGTAATGCTGGGCCTGATGGGGATCGTGACACCCGAGTCGCTTGGCAAGTACCGCCGTCACGCCCTCCTCATCCTCGCTGTCCTCTCGGCCATCCTGACTCCGGCCGACCCCGGGACGATGCTGATGCTCCTCCTGCCGCTTGCCCTGTTGTACGAGTTCTCGATTTGGCTCACCCGGATCATCGTCCGCAAGAAAGCGACGGGCGCCGCAGAGGGCACGTCGCTAGTCGCGCCATGAAGAACGGCCTGCGAGCGCTCGCTGCAAGCGTGGTGTTCGCGGCAGTCCAGACGGTTCTTGGCAGTTCTCCGATTCTCGCTCAGGAGCCAGCAGCGCCGGATTCGCTGCCGCAGGACTCCCTGCCAGCCTTGCCTCCCGGCTTCGAGGAGATTCAGCGTCGCGGCCTGCCGGCCGATACCGATTCGGCCACGGTCGACTCTACGCAGACGGCGACGCGGGAAGCCAGGCGGCAGGCCCTGAGCGAGGGAGGCTTCCCGGAGCGGGATGAAGTCTTCTCCGAGCTCGCGGCTCTCCCCGGATTTCGTATACTCGAGTATCGGGGTGTGCGCGTCGAGCTGGACCTCGAGCTGGAATCGGTTCGCCTCATGGGCGACGCGCAGGCCAACTATTCCGAGGCCGTACTGCGCGCCGACTCCATCACCTACCTGGCAAGGTCACGCTTTATCTCAGCCCTCGGCGCGATCACGCTGCTGGGTCCCGAACAAGCGGAGGTCGTCAGCGACTCCGGACCGCTGTACTACGACGTCGCGACCTTGAAGGGGACCATCTTCGATGCGGAGACGCAGTTCGCCGACCGTGGTGTTTCCTGGCGCGTGCGAGGGGACGCCATCCCGGCCGGCACCGACACCCTCTTCGTACTGTCGGGAAACTTCACCTCCTGTGAATTCGAGCCCCCGCACTACTCCTTCCGGGCCGGCCAGATCAAAGTCGTGAACGAGAACACGCTGGTGGCTTGGCCCGTGATCCTCTACGTGGGCAACGTGCCGATCGCCTGGCTTCCGTTCTTCGCCCAGGATATCCGGCCGGGGCGGCGGAGCGGACTCATTCCGCCACGCTTCGGTCTGAGCGACTTTTTCAGCTCGGGGAGTGTCGGCCGGAATATCACGGATTTCGGCTACTACTGGGCGATCAACGACTACATGGACGCCCAGTTCACGGTGGACTGGTTCAGCGGGCAGTTCACACGCGTCAACGGCGCGTATCGCTACAAGTTTCTGAAGAACTTCTTCGAGGGTAACCTGCTCACCAGCTACAGCTTCGGGGAGACGGGCACGAACCTGACGCTGCGCTGGAACCACCAGCAGGATCTTACTCCCGTTACGCATCTGGGGATCAACGCAGGCTTCGTCAAAGACACCAAGGTGTTCGAGGATCAGAGCTTCGATCCGCGGGAGCAGACGGCGATCATCGACTCGGACCTGGGTCTCAGCCACCGCTTCGGGTTCGGCAACGTCTCCCTCAGCGCGCGCAGAAGGCAGTTCCTCCAGGAAGACCAGCGGATCGATCTGACCCTGCCCTCGTTCAACATGAGCTTCTCGCCGGTCACCCTGTTTCGCGCGCCCGCCAGCCGGCAGGGCGCGTTCAATAACCTGAACTGGAGCGGAAGCCTCAACTTCCAGCGCACCGAGGTGAGCCGGGATCTCGGCGAGGACACCAAGACGACCGTCGGGGGATTCTCCAACTCCTTCACGCTCCGGGAGCTCAGCGTCAGCGGGTCGGTCCGGTACGACGAGCGGACCACCATACCCGTTGATTCCCTTGGTAATGACCTGGACGACGAGCTTCGGAGCGTAGGCACCTGGAACGTGGGCGCCAACTACCGATTGGGTCTTCCGGGCTCGACTACGCTGCGGCCTCGCCTGGCGGTCGACGGTGCGGTGTTCCGATCGGACAGCACGGCCCGCAGCTTTATCACGGCGCCCACGCGGTTCAACATCGGCGTCGTGCTCACGACCGACATCTTCGGTTTTTGGCCCGGCATGGGCCCGTTCTCCAGCATACGACACAAGATCTCGCCCCAGATCAGCTGGACGTACGCTCCGGCGGTAGAGGTAGCGGATTCGATCGCCGGGATCCCCGGCTTTCCTGTCCGGTCCGGAGCGGCCCAGAACCGGTTGACCATCAACTTCAACCAGACGTTCGAGGCGAAGCTCAAGAGGCGGGTGCAGGACGAGGCCCAGCGGGAAGAGATCGGCCGCCAGTTCGGCGCCGACTCGGTCGCCGCGATCGACTCCGTCGCTGCGCTGCGCCAGGCCGAGGCCGCCGCGGCCGATAGCGCGTTCGCGGTGGCGGACAGCCTGGCGGCGGCCGCGCTCGACTCAATCGCCGCACCCGTGGAGGGCGTGCCCGTGGTGCCGGACAGCGTTCCGCCCGGGGAGGCCGCACCCGACACGGATCCACGCCTCCAGAGGGTTGCGGACCCACGAGGCCAGCAGGCGGCCGCCGCACGGCGGAGACCGACGACCGAGCAAAGCGTGGTCGTGCTGGCACTGAACTCCACCGCGCTCGACTTCGACTTTGCACGGGAGAATCAGCCGAAGCTGGTCACCGAGCGCTGGCGCACCAACATCACGTCCGACCTGCTGCGTGGCGTCTCCACGAACATCGAGTTCGACCTGTTCCGCGGGACCGGCGAGGAGCGCGATTTCAACATGTTCCTCTCCTCGGTCGGAGCCAGCTTCGGCTTCGGGTCCTCGAGAAGTCCGGGAACGATGTTCGGCATTGGGCGGAGCGGCCGTGATCAGCCGCTTCCGCTCGGCAGCACGGCCCAACGGCTCGACTCGAGGAATCGCCTCAACAGCTTCGAGGCGGATGATCGATTCGACGGCGGAAGCTCGGGTCCGTGGAACGTTCAGATCAGCTACTCGCTGCTTCGGGCCAGGGAGGAGGAGGGAGGCCAGGAGAGCCAGTCTGTCGGCGGAACGATATCCCTCCGGCCGACGCCGAAGTGGAGGATGCGCTGGACCACCCAGTACAACATCACCCAGGGACAGTTCGGCGCACAGATCGTGACGCTCGAGCGCGATCTCCATCGTTGGCAAGCAGCGTTCGGATTCAGTAAATCGCCAAACGGCAACCTGATCTTCAACTTCAGCGTCAGCCTCAAGGACGCTCCGGAACTGCAGTTCGGATACGATCAGCAGGGGTTGCAGGGCCTTCCCTGATCGGCGAATGGTCAGCCTGGCTGCCAGTCCCGAAAGGCTCCCGGCGCCTTTGACAATGGCGACGCAGGCTCTCTACATTGCGCCGCCATTTCGCCGGTCACGGGCCTGCGGCGCGCGACCGCAGATGCCCAGACGTCCACTCCCAAACTGAACCGGGAATGTTCGAAGCCGCTCCCCCCACCCTGCAGATCGTCAAGGAGCCGGTCGCTCAGCGTTTAGTCGAGGTCGAAGCCGCCATAGCGGATATGGTACCGGCCGACTACGAGGCGACCGACGAAGTGAACGAGTACATCCTCTCCTTACGCGGCAAGCTCTTTCGTCCCACGCTTCTGCTACTGGCTAACGAAGTGGGGGACCAGCCGTCGCCGAAGGCGATTCGACTCGGTGCGGTCGTGGAATTGATTCACGTGGCTACGCTAGTTCATGATGACGCCGTTGATCACTCGGTACGGCGACGCGGGTTGCCGACGGTGAACGCCCGGTTCAGCCACCAGGTGGCGATAATCATGGGAGACTATCTGTACTCTCGGGCGGTCATGGAGGTGGCACAGCTTGGTGATGTCGAGCCGATCTACATGTTGGGCTATGCGGCTAATCGCATGACAGTCGGTGAGATGCGTCAGCTCATGTCACACGATATTCTGACGTTCTCGGAGGAGGACTACGTTCGTCTTTGCGGGTGCAAGACAGCCGCGCTCATGGCCGCGGCGTGTGAGCTCGGCGGGCTGTACGGTGCCGGGTTCACCCGGGAGCCGTTGCGCGAATTCGGGTTCAACCTCGGCATGGCATTCCAGATCACGGACGACCTGCTCGACTACACGGCGCCGACCGACATGACGGGGAAGCCGAGCGGACAGGATCTTCGCGAACACAAGGTGACGCTGCCGCTGATCGCCGCTCTGCGGGAGATGGACCCGGGCGACCGGGCCGCCGTACGTGAGCTGTTCGGCGATCCCACCCCGGGTGCCGACGCCGTACGCGCCATCGTCGAGGCGGTAGGCCGGACCGGCGGGCTGGAATACGCACGCTCGCGCAGCGAGGAGTTCGGCGATCGCGCCCGTGAGTGCCTGAACGGTCTACCGGTCGGAGAGCCCCTCGATGCGCTCCACGCCGCCGTGGATTTCGTCACTCAGAGGCGAAGCTGAGCATGGAATACGGACGGCGACGAGCGACCGCTCGCCGGATCGTTCTTATCGTAGCCGCGGGACTCCTCCTCGGCGGCCTGGCCACCGAGCTTCTCATTCTGGCGCTGCCGCAGAGCGCCGCGCGCCAGTTCTTCATCACCACCGTTTCGGCAAGCTTGGGACCTCTCTCTATCGACCTTCACGTGGTCGCATTCACGCTCGGACCGCTCATGCTACGCATGAACATTCTGAGCGTGATCGGGATACTACTGATCGCATGGTTCGCGAGGTCGCTCCTCTAAGAATCCTTTCGCTGGGAGTGGTTACATGTTCGGCGGACTCGGGATGTGGGAGCTCATCCTCATCTTCTTCATCGTGCTGCTGTTCTTCGGTGCGAAGCGACTTCCGGAGATCGGGGGATCCCTCGGTAAGGGAATCCGCGAGTTCAAAGACGGCGTGAAGGAGATGGAGGGTGCCGCCAGCGCGGAGATCACGGGCGGTGAGGAAGAAGAAAGCTCCTCCTCCAAGACGGAATCGAAGGTAGAGGTCGAGAGCTGAGGGCTGCTGCGGCGTGACGAGCGCCGCGCTTTCAGACTAGGACGTGCCGAAGGGCGAGTTGTCCTGCTGCTGCACCAGCCGGTCCCTCAGATCCTCCACTACGGCCTGTTCCCGAATCCCTGCCAGCCACTGGTTCAGCTGCTGCTGCTGAAGTTGAATCGCCAGCTGGGCGCGGATCGAGCCTGCGGCGGCAGCGAATTCGGCGGCCGACGCCTCCGACCGCTCGAGCACCTCGAGAAGAACAACCGTTTCTCCGGCGTCGACGGGCCCGCCGATCTGACCGACCGGCAGGCCGAACGCCTCACCTACCGCCTCGGTGTCGCGCCCAAGGCCGGGCACGAACTGCAGCCTGGTAAAGGGTTGGGTCACCTGCACCGGCCAGCCGTGCTCTTGGCCGATCTCACTTAGCAACCCCTCGCCGGTCAGCGCGGCAGCAGCCTGGTTCATGGCGGTTTCCTTCCGCTTCTGTTGGATCAGGATCTGCTCGATGCTGGCCTCGACCTCCGACAGCTCGAAGGCGCCGCTCTCACGGACTTCGATGAGCTCCAGCATGTGGTAGCCGCTGGCGTTCTCGAAGAACTGGCTTATGTCGTCCAGAATCGTCGTCGGATCAAACGCCCAGTCAACTCCGACTCCCAGGGCTCCGGCACCCGGAACGAACTCGGTCCCCTCGGTAACGGTGACAGCTTCGCGGATTGGAATCCCGACTGAATCGGCGGCGATCTTCAGACCGTCATCGAGCGCGATCCCTTCGAGCTCGTCCAACACGTCGAAAAGGAGATCCTCCGTGTCGTCCGACAGCTGGATCGGAACGAGGATGTGGCTTGCCGTGGCCGTGTCCCCGTCCCGGGCATCCACCTTCAGGATGTGGTAGCCCCGTGGCGATAGGATCGGCTCTGACACATCTCCCACCGAAGTGGCGAACGCCGCCTCGCCAAGCGGGCCTGCCAGATCTCCACGAGCGAAGCGACCCAGGCTTCCTCCTCCAGCGGCCGTCGCCTGATCGGCGGAGGAAGTGCGTGCCAGGGAATCGAACTCGGCATCGCCCGCGCGGACGAGCGCTCGCAGAGAATCTGCCCGGACGAGAGCAGCGGAGGTATCCGCCGCCGACGGAGCAGCCGACAGGCTCACGATGTTCACGATCGCCGTCGCCGGCTTCTCGTAGTCGTCACTATGCTCGCGATAATAGGCCTCGATCTCATCCTCCGAGATGGAGATCTCCGAGGCGTCGATCGCCGATGGATCGATCGTGAGGAAACGGACGCGAGCCGTCTGGCTGCGGTCGCGGTAGACACGCCAGATGTCGTCATCGCTCACGAACACCGAGGATTGGATACTCTCGGCCAGCCTCTGCCGCGGGAGCATCGTCCGGTAGTACGACTCGATCTGGAGAAGAAGCAGCTCGTCAACAACGGGGTTGGCGAAGAACTGTCGGTACTTCTCGTAGTCGAACCGACCCTCGGTTTGGAAGGCCGGGTGGGCCATGAGATCCGGCGGCGGACTGCTGCGGAACGCCTCCTGAACCTCGACATCGCTGATCTGGATGTTGAGGCGCTCGAGCTCCTGGTTCAGCAGAACTTCGGAGATCAACGCCTCCCAAGCGGCCGCTCTCACCTGGCGCACCTCTTCGTCCGTGAGGGGCCGCTCGGCCTGACCACGGACGATATCGAGGCGTCCTTCCAGCGTCTGCGTCCATTGGGCGAGCCTGATTTCCCGCCCGTTGACGGTGAGCACGACCGGGTTCGGTCCCGTGGCGGCGCTGGATTGACGGCTCTGCACCCAATCGAACACGAGCCATCCGACGAAGGCGATCGAAAGGATCAGCATGACCCACTTGGCGCTGTCCCGCATCGCTCGCATGACCATTATGCCACCGCTCCCATACAGGCTCAAAAAAGAGAAGCGGCCCCTGAAGGCCGCTGATCAATCCTGCCAAAACCAGTCTGCCTGAAGCCCCGCAAAGCTAGCTCTCTAGCGGGAAGGCGGCAACAGAAAAGCCCCGGAATTCGTTGACTTCGTCGGGAATCGTCGGGTACCTTCACACTGGTTCCTCGCAGGGTCGAAAGGATGCTGCGGGGTCACGGGACCTCCTCGCAAAGCAGGTAGATGACCCCCGATCCAATCGAAGCGAACGAAATCCGACGGTTTGAGGAACAGTACGCCGATAACCCGGAGAGCTTCGTTTTCGCGCGGCTGGCGGATGCCTATCGCAAGGCTGGAAATCCGAGCCGGGCGCTGGAGATCCTCGACAAGGGCCTCCTTCGCCATCCCGAGTACTTGAGCGGCCACATCGTGCACGCCCGCTCCTTGACGGATCTCCGACGCAGCGAAGAGGCTGTCGCCGCGTGGCGGACGGTGCTGGAGCTGGATCCGCAGAACCTCGTTGCTCTGCGGCAGCTCGCCGACCTTGCGCGAGCGGCCGGAGACCGGGCCACTGCCCGCGAGTGGGCCGAGCGGCTTCTTCACGTTGATCCGCTGAACGAAGACGCGGCGGTGCTCGTTGCCGAAACGGCCCCGATCGACGAGCCGGTTGGCCCGAAGGAGCTCGCGACGGCTCCTGGCGAAGCCGAATCGGGAGTGCCGCTGCCATCGGATGCCGGCGACGAGTCGTGGGGAGAGGAAGTCCTTCATGAAGCGGGGATGCTCACCGAGACGATGGCTGACCTTTATGCGAAGCAGGGTTTGTACGAGGAACCCGCCGAGATCTAGTGGGAGCCCGGGGAGCGACATCCCGCCGATCCCAAGCTGCGGGTGAAACTGGCGGAGGCTCAGGCGCGGGCCAGCGGCGAACAGGAGGAGCAGGAGACGCTGGTGGTGCGGCTTGAAACCGATCGACGCGACCCGGGTGTCGCGGAAGCCGGAGCGGAGGCATTGGAGCCGTCCTATCCGGAGCTTCCTGACGAGCCGGATGTTGCGCCGGAGGCCTCGCGCGAGCCATCCGCCGGGATACGCGGCCACCTCCAGGCCCTTATCCGGGGAAGCGCCTCTATGCACGGGGCCGCGGACGGCGACCGACAGGCGGCCGGACGACCCGAGGACACGGAAAAGTCTGAGACGGCAGCCACGGAAAGCGCCTCTACGAGCTTCGGCGACTGGCTGGCTAGCCGCGGGCGGTAGGAGCCCTTGCGAATCGGTGTCATGCACGGTCCGAACCTCAATCTGCTGGGCCGGCGCGATCCTGCGCACTATGGTCGGCTCTCTCTCGAGGAGATCGGCCGCCTCCTGGAGGCGCGGGCCACCGACAACGGGGACGAGCTGATACACACCCAGTCCAACCACGAGGGCGTCCTCATCGACTGGATACACGAGCACATGGATGAGGTGGATGGCTGGCTCGTGAATCCGGCTGCGCTCGGACACACGAGCTATGCGCTACGGGACGCGCTCGAAGCCAGCGCCAAACCGTTCGTCGAAGTTCATCTTTCGGCTGTTTCCGAACGGGAGCCTTTCCGGCAGCGCTCGGTCCTGACGGACATCGCGGTCGACGTCGTGGCCGGGCTGAAGGACGACAGCTATCTGGTCGGCCTGGATACCCTGGTTGCACACCTGGCACGGAAGGCTGGCCGGGTGGAATGACCACTCCTGCCGCCGCGCGGCGGGAACGGCTCACGCGACTCAGGGTGGATCTCGCAGCGCGTGGCTTGGACGCCGCTCTGCTCACACACGCGCCGAACGTTCGCTACCTGTCCGGCTTCAGCGGCTCGAGTGGCATGCTGCTCGTTCTTCCCGATGAGAGCTGCCTGATCACGGATTTTCGCTATCGGGAGCAGGCGATAGCGGAGGTAGATGGTGTGGCGGAGGTCATGCAGGCCGAGAACGGCCTCACCTCGACCCTTGCCGGCAGGCTCGAGGACAACGCACAGGTGCGCAAAGTCGCCTTCGAGGCCCGCTCGGTCAGCGTTCGCGACCGCCGGGAACTCGGCGAACGATGCGGCAGCGTCGTTTGGGAAGACCTGCCGACGACGGTGGAGGATCTTCGGGCCGTGAAAAGCGCGGGTGAGCTTTCGTCGATCGAACACGCGGTTCGGATCGCAGAGCGAGCTCTGGAAGAGACCCTCGGAGTCATCGAGGAAGGGGTGTGCGAGCAGGAGCTCGCCTCCGAGCTCGATTATCGGCTGGCCCGCCACGGTTCGGAGGGGGCTCCTTTTGATACGATCGTGGCCAGCGGGGAGAGGACGGCTCTTCCGCACGCCCGACCCTCGGAGCGAAGGCTGACCGAGGGGGATCTCTTGCTGCTCGATTTCGGGGCGACTTCGGCCGGCTACTGTTCGGATATCACACGCACCATGATTCTGGGCGAGCCCCGCCCGTGGCAACGGGAGATCCACGCCTCCGTGCTCGAAGCTCAGGCGGCCGCTCTCCATTGCATTGTGCCCGGAGAGCCGGCCTCCAACCCGGATCGCGCAGCGCGCGACTGTCTGAAGCGCGCGGGACTGGCGGAGCGGTTCGGTCACTCGCTCGGTCACGGAATCGGACTCGAGGTCCACGAAGGGCCGAGATTGCACCGCAGGTCCAAGGAGCTTCTCGAAGTCGGTAATGTGGTGACGGTTGAACCGGGAGTATATCTTCCTGGCGAGGGCGGCGTCCGCATCGAGGAGGACGTAGTGATCATCGACGGCGGATGCCGTGTCCTGACCTCCTCGTCGAGGGCGCTGCGGGAGCTCTGACGAGCGTTCGAGTTGCGGCGTCTCCCCGTTGATCCGCGAATATATCTTGTTATAGAACAATAGAATACAGAAATGGCCGATACTTCTGATTTCAGAAACGGGATGGTGATCGAACTGGACGGCGTGCTGTACTCGATCACCTATTTCCAGCACGTAAAGCCGGGGAAAGGCGGTGCGTTCGTCCGCACCAAACTGAAAGACGTCATGCGCGGAGCCGTCGTAGAGAAGACGTTCAGGGCCGGCGAAAAGGTGAAGGAAGTCCGGCTGGTCCGCCGGTCGATGCAATACTCCTACACCGATGGGCAGCTCTATTATTTCATGGATCTGGAGACCTTCGAGATGATCCCGCTGTCGGGGGAGTCGATCGGAGAGCAGCAGCTCCAGTATCTCATGGAGAACATGATCTGCGAGGGTCTCACCCGGGAGGCCGACGTGCTGTCGGTCGAGCTGCCTCAGTTCGTCGAGCTCAAGGTCGTCGACACCGAACCCGGAGTAAAAGGCGATACCGCCCAGGGCGGGACGAAGCCAGCTCGCCTCAACACGGGCGCGACGGTTCAAGTGCCTCTGTTTATCGATAAAGGCGACACGATTCGCGTGGACCGAACCGTGGACAAATATCTGGAGCGCGTCAACTAGTGTTTGACCTCGCCTGGATCCGAGAGCTGATAAACCTTGTCGAGGAGTCGGAAGTCGACACCCTCGAGATATCGCGGCGAGGCACGCGTGTGGTTCTATCGAAGTCCCCGCCCGTCACGGCACGACTGTCGCTTGCCGATGTGGATTCGAGTCGAGCGGCTGCGGGTGGGCACCCGGCTGCCGGCGGTACGTCCTCGCCCGGAGGAGGCGACGGAGGCGACCCATCGCTTCGGGTCGCGGATGCCGCGGCCGGAGGCGCTGTCGACGACCATCTGCTGGAAATCAATTCGCCAATGGTAGGCACGTTCTACCGCGCTCCGGCGCCGGACGCCCCGCCGTACGTGGAAGTCGGCGATCGAGTGAAAACGGGCCAGACGCTCTGCATTCTCGAGGCGATGAAGCTCATGAACGAGCTCGAGTCCGAGGTGGCCGGCGTGGTCCGGGAGGTATCGGTCCAGAACGCCGAACCCGTTGAATACGGTCAGGTGCTTTTCCGGGTCGAGCTGGACGCTACCGGCTAGCCTGACAGGTCGCGAAAGGGCCGCAGGCGTGTTCGACAAGATTCTGATCGCCAACCGCGGCGAGATCGCGCTCCGCGTCATCCGCGCGTGCCGTGAGCTTGATGTCCGGACCGTGGCGGTCTACTCCGAGGCCGATCAGGACTCCCTCCACGTCCGCTTCTCGGATGAGGACATCTGCATAGGGCCGCCGCCCAGCCGCGATTCCTACCTGAACATCCCACGCATCCTTGCCGCAGCGGAGATTACCGGCGCCGATGCGATACATCCGGGCTACGGGTTTCTGGCTGAAAACGCCGAGTTCGCCGAGATCTGCGAGCGAAGCGGACTCGTCTTCGTCGGGCCGACCGCCGACCAGATCCGCAGGATGGGGAACAAGGCGGAGGCCCGACGCACGATGGACGCGGCCGGCGTTCCGGTCGTGCCAGGCTCGGAGGGAGCTGTGGATGACGAAGAGGAGGCGGTGCAGGAAGCGACTCGGATCGGGTTCCCGGTAATGATCAAGGCGGCTTCGGGGGGCGGTGGCAAGGGGATGCGGGTGGCGGAGGAGCCGGATGCGTTCCGTCACGCGTACATCATGGCGCGTAACGAAGCCAAGGCCGCATTCGACGACCCGTACGTCTACCTGGAGCGGTATATCACGCGCCCGAAGCACGTCGAGATCCAGATCTTGGGCGATCAGCATGGCAACGTCGTTCATTTCGGCGAGAGGGACTGTTCGGTCCAGCGGCGCCATCAAAAGCTGATCGAGGAAAGTCCCAGCCCGGCCCTGGATTCGGAGCTACGAACCGAGATGGGGGAGGCGGCCGTCCGGGCTGCTTCGTCCATTGGCTACCGCAACGCCGGAACGGTGGAGTTCCTGCTCGACGATAGCGGGAGTTTCTACTTCATGGAGATGAACACGCGAATCCAGGTCGAGCACCCGGTGACCGAGGCTGTCACGGCGGTCGATCTGGTAAAGGAGCAAATCCGGGTGGCCGCCGGCGTGGAGCTCAGCGTTCTGGAACCGCCCGCGCTTCGTGGGCACGCCATCGAGTGCCGGATCAACGCAGAAGATCCGGCGAACGGATTCCGGCCCGCTCCCGGAACGATTACGGCATTTCATGCCCCCGGTGGGCCGGGAGTGCGTACCGACACGCACGTGTATGCCGGCTACTACGTGCCCCCGTTCTACGACTCCCTCATCGCGAAGCTGATCGTACGGGCGAACGACCGGCGGGAGGCGCTCAGTCGCGCCTACCATGCTCTCGATGAGTTCATCGTGGAGGGCATCCACACCACGATTCCGTTTCTGCGCCAGGTGCTCAGCCACCCCGACTTCCAGGCCGGCGACGTGGACACGCACTTCATCGAGCGTCTGGACTAGCAGGTCGCTGAAAAACCCTGGTGCGTCGCGCGCATGGGTCTTGTGAGTTGAAGACAAGGAACGAGGAGGAGTCGATGCCCGGTGCATCGTGGACGACGAGTGACGCCGTATTCGGCCACAATCCCCATGCGCCCTATGGGTTACGGTGGCGTGGGGGCATCTCCAGCGTTGCCGCTCCTCCCCGATACGCGCAGTATCGCGTCGTCGCGCCGCCTTGGATCTGTCCCCACGGCGCTCGTAACGCGACCCGCCAGGGTTTTTCAGCGACCTGCTCGGCTTAACGTCCGCTATGTGGATCGACGTTCTGGCGACGCCCGGTGAGCTCACGGGAGAGGATCTCCCGGGCAACGTCGCCGTGGTGGTGGATGCGATTCGCGCCACGACCTCACTGCTCGCCGGACTCGAGGCCGGAGCGAGCCGCGCCCTGGCCGTCCGGTCGATCGAAGAAGCGCTCGAGCTCCGCAGGTCGATCGGAGCGGACAAGGCTGTCTTGTGTGGAGAGAGGGAAGGCCGAACGATCGACGGCTTCGACCTCGGCAACTCGCCGCTCGAGTTCCGTCCGGAGAACGTCGCGAACAGAGTGCTGGTCTGCACGACGACGAACGGGACGCTTGCTCTCGAAAAGTGCCGGCAGGCCGATGAGCTGATGTTGGGATGCTTCCGGAATCGCAAAGCCATCGCGGATCGGGTTGCCGGTCTTGCCGGGCGCGGCAACGGTAATGAGGCGCGCGGCCGGGCGGTGATCGTCTGCGCGGGCAAAGAAGGTCGCCTGAGCCTGGACGATCTGCTCTGTGCCGGCCTGCTCGTGAAAGCCGTACGCACGGCCGCGCCCGGGGTCCGTTTCTCCGACGGGGCGCGCGCTGCCCTGGCGCTGGCGAACGAGATCGGCTCGCCGACCGCCGATTTTCTCTCGACCACGGCGGCAGGAGCGGCGTTGGTCGAGATCGGGTTGGGGGCGGATCTGGAATTCTGCGCAGAGTTGGATGTCAGCCGCTCCGTTCCCAGCCTTCGGCGCGACGGATTCGCACTGACGGATGGCCGTGATGGCTAAGGCCAAAAAGAGAAAAACCGGCTCCGAGGCCCTCGGCGTAGCGCTGTTCGCGCTTGGAGTGCTCCTTCTGCTGGCCATAGGTCTGCCGAGACTCACGGAAGGGGATCGCAATCTCATCGGGCCCGTCGGCGCGCTCCTCGATTCCGCCTTCTTTTTCGTGTTTGGAGGGTTCGGCTTCCTCGTCGCGATCCCGGCGTTCATCTGGGGACTGCGCTTCCTGGGTCAGCTCGATCGTCCCGTGGCCGTTCGCGCGTCGATCTTCGCGGCCGCCCTGCTCGTATTCGTGCCGGCTCTAGCCTGGCTGCTGAACGACGGAAGGGGCGGATGGCTGGGCCGCGTAGCCGGCTCTTTTCTCGAGTCGGGGTTCGGCACCCTGGGCGCATTCCTGATCGTGGCGACGGTTCTTCTTGCCGCGGCAGTGTTGGCGCTCGAGCTGTCCGTGGCGCGGGCCTTCGGCCGTCTCGCCAATCTGCTCTGGGCCTCGGTCAAGCAGCTGGCGATATGGGCCTGGCGAGCGAGCCGACGGATCGGTCTCTGGCTTGTCGGCCTCTCGGAAGGTATCCGAGGCAGGCGGGAAGCGGACGTGACGCCCTGGGAGGCAGCGGATGCGACGGGAGAGGAGGCGGACGTGGTCGCTGCGTTCGACGACGCCCCTCC
>JBDHGL010000019.1:0-44677 GCA_039589875.1 Gemmatimonadota bacterium | reverse complement strand
CATCCCGTTCATCACGGTCACCACGTTCGTGCTCCTGATGAGCAGCCTGATGATGGTCCTGGCGCTGTCGGCCGTTCAGCGTGGCGATCGGCGTGGAAGCGCGCTGTACCTCTTGCTCACCGCGCTACTCGGGTTGGTTTTTCTCGGAGGTCAGGCGTACGAGTTCACCCACTTCGCCCACGAGGGCCTCGGGCTCAGCCGCAACCTCTTCGCGGGCACTTTCTTCCTCACGACGGGCTTCCACGGAGCGCACGTCACCGTCGGCGTGCTCTGGCTTCTGACGCTGTGGACTCTCGCGCTGCGGGGAAGGTTGGGGCCCGAGAAATCGGTCAAGGTCGAAGTGGCGGGACTCTACTGGCACTTCGTGGACGTCGTATGGATCGTCCTGTTCACCGTGATCTACCTGATGTCGGGTGCGGTCGGTGCCTGAGGGCGGGCGGCGAGAGGAGCGAAACGCGAGCATGGCGAGCGAGATGGCTCACGGAGCGGAGGGCCGTGGGGAAGCGGTCACGGCACATGGCCCACACGAGGAGCCGCACGCTTCGAATCGCACCTACATAGCGATCGCGCTCGTGCTGGGCGTGCTCACGGCGCTGGAGGTGATGATCTTCTACGTCGAGGCGCTGGCACCCGTCCTCGTGCCGATTCTCCTGGTGCTGTCGGGCGCCAAGTTCGCCCTCGTCGTCGGCTTCTACATGCACCTCAAGTACGACGAGGACGTGCTGCGTGGGCTCTTCTTCGGACCTCTTCTCATCGCGGTAGCCATCATCGTGGCCATGATGGCGCTGTATGGCTACTTCCTCTAAAGAGCCGTCCAGACCTCACTACCGTCCGACAGCGCTCGAGAGGGCGTAAACGAAGAGATTCACCCCCATTCGGAGCGCCTGCTCCCGCAGCTCTTCGGGATCGCCGTGTACCGTAACGTCTTCCCATCCATCACCGAGGTCGCTCTGGTAGCTGTAGTAGACGGCGAGGCGCCCGTCGAGGAAGATTCCCCAGCCTTCGGCGGGAAGGGCGTCGTGCTCGTGGATCTTGGGCAGGCCGTCGGGCAGCTCGTAGATGATGTGATAAACCGGGTGATCGAGTGGCACGAGCACGAGCTGACGGTCCGGGAAGACCCGGACGATCTCCCGGCGGAAGGCCTCGTCGAGGCCGTAGTTGTCGTCGGCGTGCAGGAACCCGCCGTCACCCAAGTAGCCCCGCAAGCTCTCGATGTCGTCGTCCGAGAAGCGGATGTTTCCGTGACCGGTGAGGTATAGGTAGGGATGGTCACGCAGGTCGGGGTCCGTGAGCCGCACGTCGACCGGTCTCGAAGAGACCTGGATCCCGGTTCGCTCAGTGATCTCGGAGAGCAGGTTCACCAGACTGGACGGATTCGCATACCAGTCGCCACCGCCCTCGTAGTGCAGCCGGGCGATCGTGACGGCTGCACTTCCGGGCGAGGACGCCATCGCGAGCGCGGCGCCGGCCAGGGCGAGACCGGCGACCACGAGACCGGTACGAGCGCCACGAATCACGGCGGACAAGCCTCGACGAGGACCGCGACGGCCGCCACGGCAGCAGAGGCGACGAGGAAGGCCTGGAGCTGCCAATCAGCTCGCCGGTGATGTGTGCGGCAGTGCGGACAGCGGTGAGCGTGATCGGGGATCATCACATCGCAGCCCTTACACTCCTTCATCTGTCGACTCCCTCCGGTCGGTTGCAACTGCAGCAGCCGGCGTTCGCAGGGTCAAACTGGCCACGCCGGTTCTTCATGGCACGGGGCCGGCCGGAGAAGTAGGATACGGCGCGCTCGAGCCTTTCAACCAGCCTCGTGAGATACCCCGCTTGAAACGATACAGCGCCTACGATCCTCCGGAATACATCGGATGGTCGGCCCGTCCCGACCTGCTTCGTCGCTATCGGAAGACCATCGAAGAGGATCCGGCGCGGCAGGTGGCGACCCGTGACCTCGGCAGGGCCGGTATGCTCGATCTCTACCGCGGACTCCTCCGCTTCCGGCTTCACGACATCGCGCTCCAACGTTGGGTCAAGCAGGGCGTGATCACCAAGGCGTGGCTGGGTACGGGCGAGGAGGCGGTGAGCATCGGGGCCGTACACGCACTCCGACGGGAGGGGGCACGGGGTGATGTGGTCGGCCCGATGATCCGCAACGCGGGCGCGTGTCACGAGATGGGCATGCCCCTGGCCGATATGCTGAGAGGGTATCTGGCCACGGCCGATTCCCCGACCGCCGGGAAGGACCTGCACGTCGGAGATTTGGACCACGGCGTCGTCGCTCCGATCAGCATGGTGGGCTCGCTGGCCACGGTTATGAACGGCTACGCCCTCGCGTTCAAGCGAAGAGGCGAAGGCCGGATCGCGCTCACGTGGGTCGGTGACGGAGCGACCAAGCACGGCGAGGTGCACGAGGCGCTCAACTTCGCCGCGGTCCAACGCCTGCCGATCGTGTTCGTGATTCAGAACAACCAGGTGGCGCTCGGAACTCGCTTCGATCAACACCATGCAGGTCCGGATTTCTACGGGTGGGGGCGTGCGTACGGAGCCGCTCTTTTTGAGGCGGACGGAAACCACGTCTTGGACATGTACGCGGCTTGCCGACTGGCGGCGGAGCGCTGCCGGCAGGGGGACGGCCCTGTGTTCGTCGCGGCCGAGACCTTCCGGATGGGTGGCCACGCGACGCACGATGTCCGTGAAGGCCGACGGACCTTCGATGCCTCGCTCTTCGAGGAGTGGGGACTGCGCGACCCGATCGGGATGTATGAAGAGTATCTGGCCACGGGACCCTTGCCGCTTGACGAGGAGGAGCCCGCGTCCGACCTGAATCTCCACGAGGAGCGCAATCGACGTGTCCTCGCGACCCTCGAAGCTGACGTGGAAAGGGAGGTCGAGGAGGCGGCGGAAGCGGCGTTGGCGAGTCTGAGCGATCGGATGCCGGAGCCGGAAGTAGCCGGTGTCGGCGTCTACGCGACCCAATGCGAGGAGCTGAGAAAGACTTGAGCACAGCGCACAGGTTCGAGCGAGAGCTGGAGGTGTCCGGCAGCCTCTTCCGGGTAGTCGCCGTGTGGAGAGGAGAGGAGTCGGGGTACGGAATCCTCTACTTCTTCAAGGCGAGCGCGGATGATGGCTCGACCGACCGCCGCGCGCTGCTGATGCCCGACACCGAACCGGATCGGCTGGACGATAGCCGGCTCATGGAGCTGTTCGAGGGCGGCCGCGCGCTAACCGACACGGAGAAGCGCTTCACGGCTCCCGATGGCCGGCAATGGTTGGCGCAGAACCGGGGCCCGGTGTGGGCGGGCCGGGCTGCCGAGGGCCACTCGGGGATACGTTTCACGAGCCTCGAGGGAGAGCGTGAGACCATCATCGCCGCGGCCGGCCACCTCGGCGAGATGCCGACGGCGGAGCTGGAGGCTCGGTGGCGTGAGGCTTCTCAGGCGGCGCGACCGGCGGAGCGCGAGCCGGACGCCGGCGAACCGCGGTGAGTTCGCCGGCGGATACGCCGGTTCAGGTCTTCGTCTACTTCGACTACGTCTGCCCGTACTCTTTTCTCGCCCTGCACCTGCTGGAAGCTGTCCATTCCGATCAGCCTCTCAGCGTTGTGTGGCGGCCGCTCGAGACACGGCCTGCCGAGGCCGATTGGGACGAACTCACCGAGCGGGCCGCCGCGCTGGGCGTCGCACTGTACCGACCGGATACAGCGCCGGCGACCCGCCTGCCGCTTCAGGCGGCCCAGTTCGCCCGTGATCTGGGCGCGGAGGCGCATCGCCGACTGCACCAGGCCATCTTTCGGGCTCACTTCGTTCGGCGAATCGATATCGGCCGGTGGGACAACCTCATTCAGCTCGCGAACGAGGAAGGGATCGATCGACAGGCTCTCGAACGGGCATTGGATGACGGGCGGTACTTGGAGGAGCTCTCCCAGGCAGAACGAGAGGCGGAGCGGTACGAGATCTCGCAGACACCTACGATGCTCTTCGGTCGCTTCAAGGTCATCGGCGCCGCGCCGCTGGAGGTGGTTCGCGAAGCAGCGCGTCGAGCAGCAGCCGAAATGTAGTCCTGGGCGCTAGGAGCGGGCAGCGCCTCCAAGGTGTGAGCGAGCGGATCGAACGACGGTCGTCAACGTGTTGCCGTCCTTCGGATAGGAGGCGATGCCGAGACGGCCTCCGTCCGCCCACGCCCCTTGTCTGGAGAGTAGGGCGACGAGTCGGTGCCCGATAAGGCGAGCCCCGTCGTCCGTGGTCTCCGGAAGCCCGATCGCCAGCACGCCGTTTCCGTAGCGGCCGACCAGATCGAATTCTCTGAGGTTGCCCAGGATCATCTGGTCCGCCTGAGGATCGACGGCCAGTCCCGGGTCGAGCAAGAGCAGCGAGAAGGCGCGCTCGAAGCGGCGGCAGCGCTTGAGCTCGGCTGCGGACGCCACGTCGAACGCCTCGTGCGAGAACACTCCATCCGTCGGCCGTCCGAGGCGCCCACTCCCGTTCCCGGCAACAGCTCTCGCCTCTTCCTGCAGAGGCTCCGTCTGGGAGCCGCCGGCTCCGGGCGGCGACGGGAGCGGGACCGTGTCGGGTGTGGTCGGCGAGTGAGGAGAGGCCGTTGGGGAGCCGAGCGCTTCCCCGAGGGCGTCGTGAAGCGCATCGAGCAGCCGCATCGCCTCGTTCATCCGGGAAGGCACGACAGCAGCGGCCGCCGACTGCGTGGGTGCGGCGTCCGACGGCTCCGGAGCCGGGTGGACGGCGTACACTGCCCGGGCCGCTGAACCCTCGGCATTCTGGGGGTCCGTCAGAACGGGATCGGCGGTTGCCTCATCTTCGCGGTCGGTGCGCAGGAGGAGCTCAAGGGAACGGAGCTGCGCGAGCCCCGCTTCCAGAATCTCGTGCAGATTGGTGAGGCGGCGCGGATCGCGGTCTACCTGGTAACGATGCCACTCCGAGACGAGTCGTTGCAGTACGGTGTCGAAGAGCCCGCCCGGTTCGCCGAACTTGCGGGCGAGAGCCGGGGCGACTTCGTGCTGCATTCGCTGCTGGACCTCCTGGCCGTTGCGGATCGGGCGCGACGAGCGGCTTCGAACCCAACCTACGCGATCACGCCTTCTCTGGGCCAGCTTGACCGCTCCGGCAGCGCAGGTAGGTTGCCCGGCTAGCGGACGAACGAAGCGGCCCGCAGACGAATCCGGAGCCAGCTCCTTGTTACGAACGACCTTTTTGGGCACGGCATCCGCCCGACCTACTGTCCGGCGCAACGTCTCGGCGCTCGCCGTGCAGCGCGAGGGCGATCTCTTTCTCTTCGACTGCGGCGAGGGCACACAGAGGCAGATGATGCGCTTCAGCGTCGGATTCAGCGTGCAGGCCATCTTCGTAACCCACCTGCACGCCGACCACTATCTGGGGATCACCGGCCTGCTTCGTACGATGACGTTACAAGACCGACAGGAGCCGCTGCAGATCTGGGGGCCATCCGGCGGCGCCAAGACGCTCGAGTCGTTGGTCGAGCTCGGAGGGGAGCGTATCGGCTTTTCGGTGGAGGTGCGGGAGCTCGCCGATGGAGAGTGCGTGGACTACGAGGGTTACGCCGTGAGAGCGTTCCGCACCCGGCACACCGCGCGATCCATCGGTTTCGCACTGATCGAGAACGAGCGGTTCGGTCGCTTCGATGTCGAGAAGGCTCGCGAGCTCGATGTCCCGGAGGGTCCGATGTTCCGCGACCTGCACCGCGGTGTGGCCGTAGAGCTGGCTGACGGTCGCCGGATCGAGCCCGGGGATGTCGTAGGTCCACCCAGGAGAGGCCGCAAGCTCGTTTACGCGGGAGATACGTCACCCAGTGACAGCGTCGTCGACGCTGCGGACCAGGCAGATCTCCTCATCCACGAAGCCACGTTCAGTAGGGACGAGAGAGAACGGGCTCGTCGCACGGATCACTCGACCGCGGAACAGGCCGCCGAAACGGCCAAGCGCGCTGGCGTGCGCGAGCTGGTGCTCACCCATCTGAGCGCTCGATACTCCGAACAGCCGGAGAAGCTGGTCGAGGAGGCCCGCGCGGTGTTCGAAGCGACCCGGGTGGCGCACGATGGCCTCGTGGTACAGGTGCCGTTTCCGCCGGACTGATCCGGCCAAGCCAAAAGGAGTAGCCGACGGTTTCGCTCGACCTTCCCGGAGACAAATCGATCTCGCACCGGATCCTCATGTTGGCCCCGTTGGCCGCTGGCATCACCAGAGTTAGAGGTCTGCTCGATTCCGACGACGTGCGAGCGACGGAGCAAGCCATGCGGCAGTTGGGTGCTTCGATCAGCGTTGATCGCGAAGGTGAGGTCTCCATCGACGGACCGGTCGATTGGCGACCGCCGGGCACGATCGACTGCAGGAACAGCGGCACCACGGCCCGTCTCCTCCTCGGTCTGCTGTCCGGTGTGGGCCTTCCCGCCATACTCGAAGGGGATCAGTCGCTCTCCCGAAGGCCGATGGATCGGGTGGTGTATCCGCTACAAGCGATGGGCGCGAGAGTCCGCTACCTGGCGCGGGAGGGCTCGCTCCCCGTGGAGCTCGAGGCTCGACGCTCGGGCTCGCTCCGACCCCTCAGTCATCGTCCGCGGGTCGCCAGCGCTCAGGTCAAATCGGGCCTTCTCCTGGCCGGGTTGACGGCGGGGGTGCGGGTCGAAGTGAGAGAGCCGGCTCCGACGCGCGATCACACGGAGAGGCTTTTGCGGGCGCTCGGCGTCGCGGTTGGCTCGGAGGCGAGTCCGGCGGGCGTGCCGACGATTCGGATCGATCCAGTGGACCGGGGTCATCGGCTCTCGCTTCCGAGCGTCAGCGTACCGGGAGATTTCTCTTCGGCCGCTTTTCTCCTCGCCGCCTGCTGGCTCGGCACCGGCGCCGTGGAGGTTCGCGGCGTGGGCCTGAATGCGACGCGAACGGGACTGCTTAGCGTCGCCGACGAGATCGGTGCTCGCTACGAGGTTGATCGCCGGGCCGACGCCTTTGCCGGCAGCGCCGAGTTGGGCGGGCCCGCCGAAGAGCCTGTGGGCACTGTGCGCGCGTGGCCGGCACGGCTGCGCGCTTTCGAAGTGGACGGCCGTCTCCTCTCGAGTCTGGTGGACGAGGTGCCCGTTCTTGCCGTTCTCGCCGCCCGCGCCTCGGGGGTGTCTCGAATTCGGGGCGCGGAAGAGCTACGTCGGAAGGAGAGCGATCGATTGGCGGTGCTGGCGCACAATCTCACGGCAATCGGCGTGAGCTGTCGGGAACGCCCCGATGGGCTGGATATAGAGGGAACGGCTGAAGCCCTCGCGGGCCGAGCGCGCCCGGATGGAGATCATCGAATCGCCATGGCCTTCGGCGCTCTTGGCGTGTCGCCGGGTTGCGAAATCTCGATCGAGGAGCCCGAGTGCGTATCCGTTTCTTATCCTGGCTTCTGGCAGGATCTAGAGCGCATCGGACGATCGGAGGCTGCGTGAGCAACTCGGTCATCGCAATCGACGGTCCTGCGGCTTCTGGCAAGAGCACGACGGCGGGCGAGGTAGCCCGCCGCCTCCACTTCGTGCACGTGAATTCGGGTCTGTTCTACCGGGCCATCACCTGGGCTGCCCTGCGAGAGGGATGGATGGACGACCAGGCGGTGCTTCGGCGAGAGGTGGCTCGACTGGAGATTGAGCCGATCGTGGACGGCGGCTCGCTGGAAGCCCGGGTAATGGGAGAACTGCCCTCGTCGGAGCTCCAGAGCCGCTCCGTTTCCGCTTTAGTTTCCGCCGTGTCCGCGAATGATTTCGTCCGAACACGGGTTCTGGAGCTGCTTCGAGCGACGGCGGAGAAGGCCCATGTCGTGTGCGACGGTCGCGATATCGGCTCGGTCGTGTTCCCGGAGGCCGCGCTCAAGATCTTCCTCGTGGCCGATGTCGAAGAGCGAGCGAGGCGCCGCCTCCTGGACTATGGTGGCTCCCTGTCGGCCGCAGCGGTCGCCGAAGAAGCGGAGCGATTGGCGGAGCGGGATCGGGCCGACAGCACGCGAGAGGTGGCCCCGCTCATCCAGGCTCCCGATGCGGTCGAGATCGATACGACCCACTTGACTCGGGAAGCGGTGATCGACCGGATTCTGCAGCTCGCAGAGGGGAGGGGAATCACACCGCCGCAAGGTTGACGAGACCTGACCTCCCGCCTATCCTAAAGGGCTCTTATTCTTGGTGATTGTCCGACTTGTGACCGTGAACCTTCAACCCAAAAAGCGGCCTCTTCGCAGCGGCTGGGTGACGGGCAGACGGCTCGGGACCAGCCGATTGTTTTTTGCGGGAGATGGCAGGCCGTGGAAGAGACGGAACCAACCCGATGACTGAGGAACGTACCGACCAGAACGAGGCGCCCGTCGCCGAGGCGGAGGTGGGGACGCATGAGGAGCCGGAACAGGAGGTGGAAGCGCTAGCCTCGGAAGCAGTTACAGACGCGCCGCAGGCCGATGATCAGGTGTTCGAGGCCGAGACCGAGCCGCCGCAGGATGCAGATGATCGCGCTGAGGAGGCAGCTCCCGAGTCGACTCCGGACGAGCCGGATCCGACGCCGGCCGGACACACGATGTCGGCGGCCGCGATCGACTCCTTGGACGAGGGCGAGTACTCCCAGGAGGAGTATGAGGAGATGCTCGCCATGTACGACGAGACTATGCAGGAGATCGCCGAGGGCGAAATCGTGCAGGCGACGATCGTACGTCTGACGGATGGCGCGGCGATCCTCGACGTCGGTTTCAAGTCGGAGGGCTCGGTACCGCTCGATGAGTTCCGCGACCCAGAGGAGCTGCATCCGGGCGACAAGGTCGAGGTTTTCCTCGAGAGCCTGGAGGACCAGGAGGGTGTGGTCGTCCTCTCCAAGAAGAAGGCCGACTTCCTTCGTGTATGGGAGAAGATCAAGACGGCGTTCGACGACAATCAGGCGGTGCCCGGAGTGATCAAGCGGAAGATCAAAGGGGGTGCCACCGTCGATCTGATGGGAGTGGACGCCTTCCTGCCGGGCTCGCAGATCGCCCTTCGAAGAGTCCACAACATCGAGGAGCTGATCGGGACCGAATACGACTTCAAGATCCTCAAGCTGAACAAGCGGCGGCGCAATATCGTCGTCAGCCGCCGGGTCATCCTCGAGGATGAGCGAGCCGGCAAGCGGGACGAGCTAAAGGAAGAGCTCGCCGTTTCGCAGGTGCGAACCGGCGTCGTGAAGAACATCACCGATTTCGGTGCGTTCATCGACCTGGGCGGGATGGACGGTCTCCTCCATATCACGGACATGTCCTGGGGGCGTGTGGGACACCCGTCCGAGGTGTGCGAGATAGGCCAGGATATCGAAGTAAAGATCCTGGACATCGACTGGGATCGGGAACGAATCTCGCTCGGCCTCAAGCAGCTTCAGCCATACCCGTGGAAGGATGTGGCGGAGAAGTATCCGGTCGGCATCCGCGTGAGGGGCAGGGTCGTTTCAATTACCAACTACGGCGCCTTCATCGAACTGGAGAAGGGAGTCGAGGGTCTGGTCCACATCTCGGAGATGAGCTGGACGCGCAACGTTCGTCACCCGTCCCAGCTGGTCGGCATTGGAGACGAGATCGAGTGCGTCGTCCTCCGGGTGGACGAGGAGGAGCAGAAGATCTCTCTCGGCATGAAGCAGACGGAGGAGGATCCCTGGCTCTCGCTGCCGAGCAAGTATCCGCCGGGTACACGCATCAAGGGCGTCGTGCGCAACCTCACCTCCTTCGGCGCTTTCGTGGAGGTCGAGCCGGGGATCGATGGTCTGGTTCACATATCGGACATGAGTTGGACGCGCCGTGTGCAGCACCCGTCGGAGGTGATGCGCAAGGGCGAAGAAGTCGAGGTGATGGTTCTTTCCATCGATCCGGAGCAAAAGCGGATCTCGCTCGGCCTCAAACAGACCGAAGAGGATCCGTGGTATGACCTGGCGCAGCGCTATGAGCCCGGCAAAGAGGTGACAGGCCAGGTGGCTCGCTTCGTCGACAAGGGGATCGTAGTCGATCTCGGCGGAGACGTGGAGGGATTCGTGCCCGCCAGCCAGCTCGGCGCCGAGGAGCCCGATGACGATCCGGAGCTCTGGTTCGTCGAGGGAGAGCAGATCGAGCTCAAGGTGCTGGAGTCGGATCCCGTCAATCGCCGGATCGTATTGGCGGTCACGACGCTGCCGGATGAGAAAAAGCCGCCCAGGCCGCCCGCCGAGGAGTTGGCCGAGGCGGAAGCCGAGGTAGAAGCCGAGCCGGAGGCAGAGGTAGAGGCCGAGGCGGAAGCCGAGGTAGAGGCCGAGGCGGAAGCCGAAGTAGAGGCCGAGGCGGAGGCCGAAGTAGAGGCCGAGGCGGAAGCCGAAGTAGAGGCCGAGGCGGAGGCCGAAGTAAAGGCCGAGGCGGAAGCTGAAGTAGAGGCCGAAGCGGAAGCCGAAGTGGAGGCCGAGGCGGAAGCCGAAGTGGAGGCCGAGGCGGAAGCCGAAGTGGAGGCTGAGGCGGAAGCCGAAGTAGAGGCCGAGGCGGAAGCCGAAGTAGAGGCCGAGGCGGAAGCCGAGGTAGAGGCCGAGGCGGAAGCCGAGGTAGAGGCCGAGGCGGAAGCCGAGGTAGAGGCCGAGGCGGAGGCAGAGGTAGAGGCCGAGGCGGAGGCAGAGGTAGAGGCCGAAGTAGAAGCCGAGGCGGAAGCCGAGGTAGAGGCCGAGGCGGAAGTGTCAGCTGAGCTGGAAGAAGCCGCCGAGGCTACCGAGGAAGAGGCCGCGCCGGAAGAGGAGGCCACCGAGAAGGACGAGGCGCGGTAGCCCGCCGACATCCTGATGAGAAACCTTTCCGTGGGGTCCGGACTCCCTCGACCGGACCCTCTTCGTTCTTTTTGAGGGGCCAGTGAGAATCCTCGAGACCGTTCACCGATCCCCTCTTTTTGCCGCGGCACTGAGCGCGCTCGTTTGTGCTTGCTCGCTCTCCGGGTCGGGCGGGGGAGACGTCGAGCCGAGCGTGCCCTCCGAAGATCGGGCGGCACTGCGCACGCTCGACGCCTTGGTTTCGGATGGACGCTTCATCCGCGCCGGCGAGCTCGCCGATTCACTCTATTCGGCCTGGCGCTTCGACAGCAGAAAGATATCGGCAGCGAACCGGGCTCTGTTCGTGGGTGCAGTGGCCCTGCAAACGGCGGGAGAGTCCGAGGCGGCGGCGACGCGGCTGGAGGAGCTCGTCGGACGTGCATCCGGGACGCTTCAGGAACTAGGCGTGTACCGGCTGGCCGAAATCCGCGTCCAAAGCGGGCAAGAGGCCACCGCTCTCGAGCTGATGCTCGCCCACCCGGCGGCGCTCAACCAACAGGCGCGTCAGCTCATGCGCGAGGCCGCGGGATCAGTGACCCTCGTCGAACTGGAAGAGATCGCGGGGGCTGCCGCGCCCGGTCCGCCTAGCGGACTGCTCAAGACGGAGCTTGCGAGAGCGTTGGCCCTGGCCGGCCGGGAGGAAGCGGCACGGACCACGGCGCGCCAGGTGCTGGAGGCGGACTCATGGTCTGCCGACCGCGATCTGGCGGAACGGATTCTGGAAGGCAACTATCGGGAAGCGGCTCGTGTTCGAGTTGGCTTGGTGATCCCGCGGTCAGGGCGTTTCGCTGCTGCCGGAGCGTTGGTCGAAGAGGGAGCGCGAATCGCACTTCTCGAGTACGAGAAAACCGCCGGCGCTCTTCCGATCGAGCTAGTCATCGAAGATGACAACTCGGGCGAAACGGATGTCGAAGTCCTGATGGCTGGCCTCGAGCGCCAGGGCGTCGCAGCCGTCATCGGCCCGATGCGCTCGGAGACTTTCGGGGCCGCGATGCGTGGCCGACGAGATAGCCGCTTGCTGTTGATCAGCCCGACCGCGACCGAGATCGGGAGACCGGGCGAGAACGCGTTCACACTGTGGTCCCGAGATCGACGCCACACGGACGTGGCCCGAGATCTGGCACGTTTTCTCGGCGGCGATGCAGGGCTCCGGAGACTCGGGATCCTCTACCCGACCGGCCCGTTGGGTGAGAGCTCGTATCGATCCTTCGAAGAGGCGGCGCTCGAGTCCGGCGCCGCGGTCGTGGCGGCCAGCGCGTACCGTCCCGATACGACGACTTTTCAGGACCCGATCAGCCGCCTGACCGTTGGCATGCCCCAAGCGATCTTTGTCGATGCGGATGCCTTGCCCACAGTCCTGCAGCTTACGCCCCAGATCCCTTACTACGGAATCGAAGGCTCCATCATCGCCGGCAGTGCGCTCTGGGGTGCTCCGGAGGCGCTTCGGCGGTTGGAGGGAACGCTGGGCAACGCGTGGATCGTGGGAGCATACATCGACCGATCTGCTGAAGCTTCGCCGTGGATGACATTTAAAGATCTTTACGAGGTACATTACCGCAAATCGCTCCGTGATAATATGTTGCCAGCTCTTGGATACGACGCGATGCGCGTCATTCTGTCGGCCATCGCCCGCTCCGGCACGGCCGATCCGGCACGTGTGTCGCGGGCCGCAAGAGAGTTGGAGATCGCTGGTGCGACGGGGCTCTTCCGTCTCGATGAAGCAACATCCACGGTCGTGCGCACTACGCTGATCCGGGCGCTCCATGACGGTGAGCTGAGCCCGCTCGACGTCGCGTCGCTCCTCGCGTGGAGAGACGCGGAGGCAGAGGAAGCGGCCAGGCGTGCCGCGGCCGAAAAGGAGAACAAGGGATGAGCCCCCTACACGCATCCATGAGATCAGGATGACGATGCGGGCCAAGCTCCACGAGCTCGAAGAGCTGCGCCGGGCGAGCCAGGAAGGGGGCGGCGCCGAGCGACTGGCCCGGCAGCACGAGAAGGGGAAGCTGAGCGCCCGTGAGCGGCTCGACGTGCTTCTCGATCCAGGGTCCTTCGTCGAGCTGGACAGGTTCGTGGAGCACCGTTGCACGGATTTCGGGCTCGAGGACCAGCGTTACCCGGGTGACGGCGTCGTGACCGGCTACGGAACGGTCGACGGCCGGACCGTCTATGTGTTCAGCCAAGACTTCACGGTGTTCGGCGGCTCGCTCTCCGAAGCACACGCGGAGAAGATCGTCAAGGTGCAGGACAGCGCTTTGAGGGCGGGTCTGCCGCTGATCGGCCTCAACGATTCCGGCGGTGCGCGAATCCAAGAAGGCGTCGTTTCGCTCGGCGGTTACGCGGACATCTTCTTGCGCAACACGCTCGCATCGGGAGTGATCCCTCAGATCAGCGCCATACTGGGGCCCTGCGCGGGCGGCGCCGTGTACTCGCCGGCCATCACGGACTTCGTCTTCATGGTCGATGGCATCAGCCACATGTTCGTGACCGGCCCGAATGTCGTGAAGACGGTCACTCATGAGGACGTGAGCTTCGATGAGCTGGGCGGCGCCGCGACGCACGCCGGGACATCGGGGGTCGCCCACTTCGCCTACGCCGATGAGGTGTCGGCGCTCCGCGGCATTCGGACGCTCTTGAGCTATCTCCCGGGGAATAACAACGAGCTGCCCCCCGAGGTCGATCCGATAGAGCCCCCCGGGCGAGGCGCGGAAGAGCTCCTCGACATCGTGCCCGACCAACCCAACAAGCCGTATGACATGCACGACGTCATCGGCCGCGTCGTCGATGCTGGCGTGTTTTTCGAAGTACACGCAGCCTACGCCGGCAACCTCATCGTCGGCTTCGCTCGGCTGGGCGGCCGATCGGTTGGAATCGTCGCGAACCAGCCGGCCGTACTGGCCGGCGTGCTCGATATCGACGCGAGCCTCAAGGGCGCCCGCTTCGTACGCTTCTGCGATGCGTTCAACGTACCGCTTGTGACTTTCGAGGATGTTCCCGGATTCCTCCCGGGAGTCGGCCAGGAGCACGGAGGGATCATCAAGCACGGCGCCAAGCTCCTGTACGCGTACTGCGAGGCGACCGTGCCGAAGCTCACGGTGATCACCCGAAAGGCGTACGGCGGGGCTTACGACGTCATGTCGTCGAAACACATCCGAGGGGACCTGAACCTCGCCTGGCCCAGCGCCGAGATCGCCGTGATGGGTCCCAAGGGGGCGGTCGAGATCTTGTATCGAAAGGAGATCGCGGCCGCCGAGGATCCCGAGGAGGAGACTGCGAAGCGCGAGAGCGAGTTTCGCGCCAAGTTCGCGAACCCCTACCAGGCAGCGGCTCGAGGCTACGTGGACGACGTGATCGACCCCCGCCACACGCGGCAGCATCTGATCTCCGGGCTGGAAGTGTTGGGTAACAAGCGGGATCGCAACCCACCCAAGAAGCACGGCAACATCCCCCTTTGAACGAGCCGCTGTTCTCCCGAATCCTGGTCGCGAACCGGGGCGAAATCGCCGTGCGCGTGATCCGCGCCTGTCGTGAGCTCGGTATTGAATCAGTCGCCGTCTACTCGGAGCCGGACCGTCTGGCCCCGCACGTGATGCAGGCGGACTTGTCGGTCCCGATCGGGCCGGCTCGCGCCGCCGAGAGCTATCTCGATGCCGAAAGGCTTATCGAAGCGGCACGGCGGACGGGGGCCGAGGCCGTCCACCCGGGATATGGCTTTCTAGCCGAAAGCGCGGGATTCTCGCGAGCTCTGGAGGAGGCTGGCCTTGTCTTCATCGGCCCGCCCCCTGATGCGATCGAAGCCATGGGTGACAAGACACGGGCGCGTGATCTCATGACGGCGGCTGGCGTGCCGGTAATCCCGGGCTCCGTCGCGATCGCCGGAGTGGAAGAGGCAGAGCGAGCGGCCGACCAGATCGGCTTCCCGCTGATACTCAAGGCGGCGGCCGGTGGGGGAGGTAAGGGCATGCGGGTGGTCCAGCAACCGGGTGAGCTCGCTTCGGCGCTGGACCGGGCACGTAGCGAGGCCGAACAGGCGTTCGGCGATGGCAGGGTCTACCTGGAGCGGTTCCTCGAGCGACCGCGCCATATCGAGATCCAGATTCTCGCGGACACGCACGGCGTCGGCGTCCATCTGGGCGAACGGGAGTGCTCGATTCAGCGCAGACACCAAAAGCTGATCGAAGAGGCTCCTTCTCCGATCGTGGATGCCGAGCTGCGCCAGCACATGGGCCGCGTGGCCCTCGAGGCGGCCAGCGCGGTCGGCTACGAGGGAGCAGGAACGGTGGAATTCCTTTTCGCGGACGGGGATTTCTTCTTCCTCGAGATGAACACGCGCATCCAGGTCGAGCACCCGGTGACCGAGATGGTGACCGGCGTGGACCTGGTGCACGAACAAATTCGCGTGGCCGCGGGAATTCCCCTCAGCTGGCGGCCCGAGGCGTCATGGCCATGGGGGCACTCGATCGAGTGTCGGATCAGCGGAGAGGACCCGTTCAGCGGTTTCCTTCCATCGAGCGGCCGGATCTCGGAGCTCGAATCGCCCGGTGGGCCCGGCGTTCGCTGGGATTCCGGGATCTCGGCTGGTTTCGAGGTCGGGCTACACTACGACCCGCTTCTCGCAAAGCTCGTTGTTCACGGAGCGGACCGCGAACAGGCCATCCGCCGCATGAGTCGCGCCCTGGGGGAGCTCCACATCGGTGGAGTCACCACGACTCAGCCCTTCCACCGAGCCGTGATGCAGGAGCGCGATTTTCTGGCCGGCGAACTGTCGATTCGATACGTGGAGGACCACCCGGCTCTGTTGGACGGTCCCGACGCCGATACGCTTCAAGCGGCTGCGATCGCCGCGGTGCTGTTGGAGGAAGAGCGACGCGACACCCCAGCCGTCCCCGGTGGCCGGGTCGATGGGCGGTTTCGAAGGGGTCGGTTGAGCGGCTGGCAGCGCGCGATCGGATCTGGCGCGTCCGGCTGGACGGAGCCCTCGTGAGGTACTTCGTGGAACGGGCCGGACAACGCCTGGAGGTCGAGGCCACGGAGTCAGGCGTTCGGATCGCTGAAACGGAGCTCAATGCACATATCGAGAGCGTTCCGGGCAGCCAGCGGCGCCATCTCAGGATAGGGGAGCGCGGCGTCGCCCTGGCGGCGCAACGCGCGGGAGATGACTGGATCGTGCGGATAGGCGGCCGGCTCCTTCGTCTAACCGTGGAAGACGAGCGCACCCACCTGATTCGAGAGCTCGCACCGGCCCACGGCCAGGGCGCCGTCGACGAAGTGAGAGCCCCGATGGCCGGGCTCATCCTGCGCGTCGAAGTGGCCGAAGGACAGCATGTCGAGGCCGGCGCCGGGCTGGTGGTCGTCGAAGCGATGAAGATGGAGAACGAGCTGCGTGCGGAGGCGGGCGGGATCGTCGAGCGGATCGCGGTCGAGGAGGGCCAGGCGGTAAACCCGGGTGACCTGCTCATCACGTTTGCCGGAGACGATCGGTGAGCGAGCGTCGAGAGAAGTTCATGACCACGTCGGGCATAGAGCTCGCTCGCCAATACGGCCCGGAGGATGGAGGCGAGCAGTACGAGCGGGATCTGGGCGATCCCGGATCCGTCCCGTACACTCGAGGCATCTACTCCACGATGTACCGGGGCCGACTCTGGACGATGCGCCAATACGCCGGCTTCGGCACCGCTGAGGAGACGAATTCCAGGTTCCGATACCTGCTCGACTCGGGCCAGACGGGACTGTCGGTCGCCTTCGATCTACCGACCCAAATGGGATTCGACTCGGATGCTCGGATGGCTGAGGGAGAGGTCGGTCGCGTCGGCGTCGCGATCGACACCCTCGAAGACATGCGGCTGCTGTTCGACGGCATCCCCCTGGACCGGGTCTCCACCTCGATGACCATCAACGCTACGGCGCCGATTCTTCTGGCGCTCTACGTGGCATTGGCAGATGAACGAGGGACGCCTCGAAGCTCGATACGGGGCACGGTCCAGAACGACATCCTCAAGGAGTTCGTCGCCCGAGGAACGTATATCTACCCGGTCGAGGCCAGTCTGAGGTTGGTGACCGATCTGTTCGAATTCTGCGCGGCGGACGTTCCGAAGTGGAATCCGATCTCGATCAGCGGTTATCACATGCGGGAAGCCGGAGCGACCGCGGCACAGGAGATCGCCTTCACACTGGCGAACGGGCTGGAGTACGTGCGCCGGGCACTGGCCGCCGGCCTCGCCCTGGACGACTTCGCACCCCGGCTCAGCTTCTTTTTCGCCGCTCACAACCACTTCCTGGAGGAAGTGGCCAAGTTCCGGGCAGCCCGTCGGCGGTGGGCCCGTTTGATCGGCGAGCTGGGCGGCTCGGATGCCAGCGCCCGCCTTCGCTTCCACACGCAGACCGGCGGATCGACTCTCACTGCCCAACAGCCGTACAACAACGTGGTTCGCGTGGCCGTGCAGGCGCTCGCTGCCGTCATGGGGGGTACGCAGTCGCTGCACACGAACAGCTACGACGAGGCCCTCGCGCTGCCCTCCAAGGAGGCGGCTCGCCTGGCGCTTCGGACGCAGCAGATCCTGGCTGCCGAAAGCGGCGTGGCCGATGTAGCCGACCCATTGGGTGGGTCATACACGATCGAAGCGCTTACCGATGAGCTCGAGGAGCGGGCGGAGGAGTACATGAGCCAGGTCGAAGCCCTCGGGGGTGCCAGCACTGCGATCGGATTCATGGCGGAGGAGATCCACCGCTCGGCGTACGCCCATCAGAAGGCGTTAGAAACAGGAGAGGTCGAGGTCGTCGGACTTAACGTCCTTCGCGACGAGGACGTTCCGCTCGAGCCGGACGCTCCGGACTACTCGGCCTTGGCGGACGCGCAGCGCGAGCGCCTCGCCGCCTGGCGCGACGCCCGGGACGCGTCCACGGTAAGCCGTGGCTTGGAGGCGGTGCGGTCTGCCGCCGGTTCGCGAGAAAACCTCGTGCCCGTCCTTGTCGATGCCGTCAAATGGGGCGCCACGTTGGGTGAGATCTCCGGGACGTTGCGAGAGGTGTGGGGGACCTACGCGGAAGGATGAACGTCTAGTCGGGAGCGCTATGCCTACATACGAATACGTTTGCGACGCCTGCGGGCACGAGTTCGAACGCTTCCAGAAGATGAAGGACTCTCCCGAACGAAAATGTCCGGAGTGCGGGCGGCAGAAGGCCCGCAGGAGGATCTCGGCGGGCGGTGGAGTCCTTTTCAAGGGCCCCGGCTTCTACGCAACGGATTACCGAAAGCCGGCTCCGGGGGAATCGAAGAAGCCGAAGGGGCAGGCGAAGAGCAAATCCGACGACTCCAGCTCCAAGGGAAGCGGCGAGAGTGGCGACGGGTGAGCTCGGAGCGGCGCTCGTCGTTGAACTTCGGCGTGCGGTCGCGGAAGCTGGAGCCCCGCCCGGCTTCGATGTGGGCCTGGAGAGGCCGCGCGATGCGTCTCACGGGGACTTCGCTACGAATGCCGCCCTGGTTCTCGCCGGTCAGCTAGGAGAGCCGCCGCGAGTGGTGGCGGAGCGAATCGCCGCCGCTTTCAACCGGGACTTGGCAGGGGTAACGGAGCTCGAGGTGGCGGGGCCGGGCTTTCTCAACTTCCGGCTGGCCGACGACGTCTACTGGCGTGGTCTCCAGGGTCTTCTGCAGGCAGACTCATCATTTGGCCGGACCCTGGCCGAGCGCCCGCGGCGAATCAATGTCGAGTTCGTCTCGGCCAACCCGACCGGCCCTCTTCACGTCGCCCACGGCCGAGGTGCCGCGATTGGCGACGCTGTAGCGGAGCTCTTCGAGTGGACGGGCAATGAGGTAGTTCGCGAGTTCTACGTGAACGATGCTGGCCGCCAGATCGATCTTCTGGCGGAGTCCGTCGATGCACGCTACCGCCAGCTGTCCGGCGCCGTCAGCGATATCCCCGAGGGCGGCTACCTGGGAGAGTACGTACGGGAGCTCGCCCAGCGTGCGGTCGACGAGCTTGGCGGTGAGCGGCTCGACCGCCTGAAGGGCGAAGAGCGGGTGGAGCTCTTCACGGAGCTGGCGATTCGCGAGCTGCGCGGCGAGCAGGAGAAGGATCTCGACGATTTCGGCGTCCACATGGATACGTTCCGGGAGGAAAGCGGCCTGTACGAGCGCGGCGAGGTCACGGTGGTGCTCGATCGCCTCGGCTCCGAGGGCCTCACGTACTCGGAAGATGGAGCGATCTGGCTGAAGACGACGAGCTTCGGCGACGACAAGGACCGCGTTCTCGTCAAGAGCGATGGCTCGTTCACATACTTCCTTCCCGACATCGCGTACCACGTCGATAAGCATCACCGGGGGTTCGAACTCGCCGTCGATGTCTGGGGTGCCGATCACCACGGACATATCGGGCGAATGGAATCGGCATTGGGAGCACTGGGGCTTCCGGAGGGCTTCCTCGAGGTACTGACCATCCAGCTGGTCACGGTGATGAGAGGCGGCGAGGAGGTCAGGATGAGCAAGCGTGCGGGACATTTCGTCACCTTGCGCGAGCTCTTCGAGGTAACCGGGGTGGATGTGGCCCGCTACTTCTTCCTGATGCGTCGGGCCGAGGTTCCGATGAGCTTCGACCTGGATCTTGCCTTGGACACTTCCGAGGCGAACCCGGTCTACAAGATCCAATACGCGCACGCCAGGATGTGCAGCGTGTTCGAAAAGGCGGGCGTGGGATCGTCCGCGATCGCGGCATCAGAGAAAGAGCTTGCCGAGCTCACGAACGAAAGCGAGCGGGAGCTGGCCAAGGGCCTTTTGCGCTTTCCGGAAGTCGTCCTCGGGGCGGCCGATGCGCGGGCCCCGTACCAGGTGTGCGCTTTCTTGGAGGAGGTGGCCGGCCTCGTGAACGCCTGGTACCACGAAGGCAATCTGGATCCATCACTACGGGTGATCGCCGATGGGCCGGCGCGACCAGCACGACTGGCACTGGCCAGAGCCGTTCAGATCTGTTTGCGCAACGGCCTCGAGCTTCTTGGCGTTTCGGCCCCGACGAGGATGACCCGAGAGACGGGAGCCGATTCCGGCGAGGCGGCCCGGATCGGCCATGACCCAAACAGGGAGGGATGACGGTCCGATGATCGAAATCCTGGTCGTGGGCAGCGTAGCACTCGACGACATCGACACGCCGTTCGGCCAGGCCCGCGACGCGTTGGGCGGCTCCGCGGTGTACTTCAGTGCCGCGGCCTCCGCTTTCGCGTCGGTTGGAGTGGTGGGAGTCGTCGGCACCGACTATCCGCTCGATCGCCTACGTGAATTGAAGGGCCGGAACGTCAACTTCGATGGGCTCGAGGTGCGGGAGGGTTCGAGCTTTCGCTGGGCCGGCGCCTACGATTACGACCTCAACTCCCGCGAGACCCTGCTGACCGAGCTTGGTGTGTTCGGCGAGTTCGAGCCCACGATTCCCGATTCCTTCGGGAGCGCTTCCTGGGTGTTTCTCGGCAACATCGACCCGAAGCTCCAGCTGGACGTGTTGACACAGGTCGAGGACCCAAAGCTCGTCTTGTGTGACACGATGAACTACTGGATTGAGGGAAGCCGGCGGGAGCTTCTCGAGCTTCTCGAGCGGGTGGACATGCTGCTCGTCAACGACGCCGAGGCGCGGGAGCTCTCGGGAGATTACAACCTCGCCCGCGCGGCGGCGTGGATCCGCGAGAGGGGCCCGACCTACGTGGTGATCAAGAAGGGCGAACACGGAGCGATTCTCTTCGGACCCGAGGACGTTTTCTTCGCTCCCGGCTATCCGCTGGAGGAGATCTTCGATCCCACCGGGGCCGGAGACGCCTTCGCGGGAGGTCTCCTCGGGCACCTGGCCCGTGCGGAGCGACTCGACTCGGAGGAGCTTCGCCGTTCAATCGTGTTCGGCTGCGCCATGGGCTCGTTCGCCTGCGAAGCCTTCGGCCCGGAAAGACTGATCGGACTGGGGGCGGCCGAGGTGGCGGACCGGGTGTTGGCTTTTCACGAGATGACCCGCTTCGAATCGTTGGTGGCTCAGCCGTGACCGTGCGGCAGCCTCTCACGTATCGGCATGCGGGCGTCGACCTGGACGCGGCAGCGGCTGCCAAGCAGCGGATCAGCGAGCTGGTCGACTCCACCCGGACGGAGGCTGTCCAGGCCGCCTTCGGGTCTTTCGGAGGGCGTTTGGCCGTCGGCGACGATGAGCTCGTGGCCAGTGCCGACGGGGTGGGAACGAAGCTCGAAGTGGCGTTCCGGCTGGACCGGCACGATACCGTCGGAGAGGACCTAGTGAATCACTGCGTAAACGACATCCTCTCCGAAGGCGCAACGCCTCTTGCCTTCCTGGATTACTTCGCGTGCGGTGAGCTGGACACGGATGTCGCTGTCGCGGTGGTGAGTGGGGTCGCGCGAGGCTGCCGGCAGAACGGCTGTGCACTTCTGGGAGGCGAGACCGCGGAGATGCCGGGCTTCTATCCGGCCGGGAAGTACGACCTGGCCGGCTTCATCATCGGCCGGCTGAAGTACCCGAAGGTGGCGGAGCGTAGGCTCGAGGAGGGCGACGTGCTTCTCGGTCTTGAGTCGAACGGGCTCCACACAAACGGGTTCAGCCTGGCGCGAGAGGTGCTGTTCGAGCGGCTCGGCCTGTCGGTCGACGATCCCTGGCCGGGACTCGGCGCCCCGGTGGGGGAGATCCTTCTCAAGGTGCATCGCTCCTACCTGCACAGCATCCGGTCTGCCTGCGACGGTTCCCGGGTGAAGGCGCTGGCCCACATCACGGGCGGTGGGATTCCGGGTAACCTGCGCCGGGTGCTCCCACCGCATCTGGATGGCGTAGTCGATACGCGTCGTTGGTCGCCTCAGCCGGAGTTTCTCTCCCTGGCCGAGGCCAGCGGAGCTGCGGCAGCGGAGATGTACCGGGTGTTCAACATGGGTATCGGGATGATCGCCGTGACGGCCGCCGCCGATGCCGATCACGTGGAGACTTTAATCCGGGCGACCGGGTGCGGCACGACCCGGTTGGGACGACTCTCCACCGGTACCGGTGAGGTGCGACTGGATGGCTTGGGCGACGAATCGTGATGAACGCGGATGAGCGTTACATGCACCGGGCCCTCGATCTGGCCGAGCGCGGCTGGGGGCATGTGGCCCCGAACCCGTTGGTCGGCGCCGTCGTGGTGGCGGATGGGGCGGTCGTGGGCGAGGGCCACCACGAGCGTTTCGGGGAAGAGCACGCCGAAGTGATCGCGCTGCGCCAAGCAGGATCGCTGGCCGCGGGTGCCACGCTGTACGTGAACCTGGAGCCGTGCGCTCATCGCGGGAAGACACCGCCGTGCGACGAGGCGATTCGGCGAGCCGGGGTCCGCGAGGTGGTGATCGCCTGCCGGGATCCCAATGTCGCGGCGGCTGGAGGAGTGGAGCGGCTCGAATCGGCGGGAGTTCGGGTTCGGCTCGGGCCCGGGGCGGATGACGCCCGCCGGCTGAATGCACCGTTCTTCTGGCGAGTTACGCAGGAGCTGCCGTTCGTGGCGCTGAAGCTGGCCGTATCGCTGGACGGGCGAATAGCGGCGGCTCCCGGCGTCCGCACCGCCGTGACGGGGACACGGGCAAGAGAAGAGGTCCACCGGCTGCGGGCCGGCTACGACGCTGTGCTCGTGGGAAGCGGAACGGCCGCTGCGGACGATCCGAAGCTCACCGTGCGTGAGGGGCCGCCTCCCCGTGTTCCACCGGTGCGCGTGGTGGTCGACACTCGCCTGATGCTCTCGCAGGAGAGCGACCTCGTGAGATCCATCGGCGAGGCTCCTGTCTGGGTCTTGGCGGCTGATGAAGCGGATGGAGAGCGTCGAGCGGTCCTGGAAGGCGCCGGCGTGCGGGTTCTGGGGGTAGCCTCGAGCCGGCGGCGGATCGACCTGGAAGCGGGCCTCAACGCGCTCAAGGAAGCGGGAATAGGCACTGTGCTTGTCGAGGGCGGTGCGCGGCTGGCGTCGTCGCTGATCCGCGGCGGGCTCGTCCACCGTCTCTACCTCTTGATCGCACCTGTTATTTTCGGCGAGCGGGGCCTTCCGGCGTTCGCCGATCTTCCGGCTTCCGGGCCCGAGGAGTGGGAGATCTCCGATCGCCGGGACGTGGGGCGAGACACGCTGATCGTACTCGAGAACCTGCCGGCCCTGGCCCGGCTCGTGTCGAGCACGCCCGTCTGATGTTTACGGGAATCGTTCAGGCCGTCGGGACGATCATGGAGCGAACTTTGCTCGATGAAGCGGCCGAGTTCACCGTACGGGCGCCGGCGTTCGCGGTAGACCTGGACGACGGCGACAGCGTCGCCGTAAACGGAGTCTGCCACACCGTGACGGCTTCGACTGCGGACACATTTCAATTCCTGTCGGGCCTGACGACGCTCCAGCGCACCACCTTCGCAGAGTTGGAGCCCGGTCGATCAGTAAATCTGGAGCTGCCCTTGAGGGTAGGTGATACGCTCGGCGGGCATATGGTGCAGGGCCATGTAGACAGCACCGGCGAGGTGACCGGGCTCGAGCGACATGGTGAGACCGTGCTCCTGCGGGTCACCCTGCCGGATGATGTTGCAGCGGTTACGGTTGAGCGCGGCTCGCTGGCCGTGGATGGCGTGAGTCTCACGGTCAGCCGGCTGGAGGATGAGGTCGCGGAGATTGCGCTCATTCCCTATACATGGACCCATACCTCGTTCGAATACCTTGAGGTGGGCGACCGAGTGAATCTGGAGGCAGACCTTATCGGGAAGTACGTGGAGAGGTTGATCGGTCCCTATGCTTCGCGGGGTGCCTCGGGATCGGCCGGGAATCCCGCCGACTAACCGGCCCCGGGTGGTAGTGGAGTAGTTACCAGAGTTGGAGAGCGAGCGAGCCATGCGTTTCGATACGGTGGAAGCAGCGATAGCCGCGATCGGGCGGGGAGAACTTGTCATCGTGGCGGATGATGTTGATCGCGAAAACGAAGGTGATCTTATCTGCGCGGCCGATCGGGTGTCCGCCGAGCTGATCAACTTCATGACCATCCATGGGCGAGGCCTCATCTGCCTCACGCTCACGAACGACCTAGCCGATCGACTCGACCTTTCGTTGATGGCCGACGGGAGATCGGGAGACTCTCTGGAGACAGCGTTCACGGTGAGCATCGATGCGCGACACGAGTACGGCGTCACCACGGGCATCAGCGCCCATGACCGAGCGCGCACGATCCAAGTAGCTGTGGATCCGCGATCGCGACCGTCGGATCTGCTTCGCCCGGGCCACATCTTTCCGCTGCGGGCCAAGCGAGGAGGCGTTCTTCAGCGCGTCGGTCAGACCGAGGCGTCGGTGGATCTGGCACGCATGGCGGGTTTCCAGCCAGCCGGCGTGATTTGCGAGATCCTCAATCCGGACGGGTCGATGGCGCGCCGCGATGATCTGGAGCGGTTTCGCGACGAACACGGACTCCCCTTCATCACGGTCGGACAGATCGTGGCGTATCGCCTGCAGCACGAACAGCTCGTGCACCGGGTCGCGGAAGCGGAGCTCCCGGCTCCCGAGGGAAGGTTCAGGATCCTCGGGTATCGCAACGATGTGAACGAGCGCGAGCACGTGGCTCTCGTCCACGGTGACGTCGCGGACAAAGACGACGTCCTCGTGCGCGTGCATTCCAAGTGTCTCACCGGAGATGTCTTCGGATCCGGTAGATGTGACTGCGGAGCGCAGCTCCATGCCGCCATGCGGCAGGTCGTCGAAGAGGGTGCCGGAGTGATCGTCTATCTCGACCAGGAGGGTAGGGGGATCGGTCTGTTGAACAAGCTTCGGGCCTACGAGCTCCAGGACCAAGGCCACGATACCGTCGAGGCCAACAAGGCGCTCGGCTTTCCTCCCGATCTTCGCAACTACGGCATCGGAGCGCAGATCCTTGCGGATCTCGGACTGCACTCGATTCGGATCATGACGAACAATCCCAAGAAGCTGGCCGGGCTCGAGGGCTTCGGGCTGGAGATCACCGGCAGGGTGCCGCTTACCGTATCGGCAACCGGCTTCAACCGGTCGTATCTGGAGACGAAACAGGACAAGCTCGGGCACCTGCTCGGCCTTCCATGACCGAGTATGCCGGCGGACACGCGGCAACCGGCCGGCGGTTCTGCCTCGTCGTGAGCCGATACAATCGCGTCATAACGGATCGCCTGGCGGAAGGGGCCAAAGAGACCTTCGTTCGACATGGCGCCCGGGAGGCCGATGTAGATACCGTACGCGTTCCCGGAGCCTGGGAGATCCCGGCCGCGGTTCGGGTGGCCGCTGCTGGCGGCTATGATGCGATCGTGGCGCTCGGCTGCGTCGTTCGAGGTCAGACGCCGCATTTCGACTTTATATGCCAGGCGACGACGTACGGCCTGGCCCGACTGGTCGTTACCGAGGACACGCCGATTACGTTCGGCGTGATCACGGCGGATACGCTGGAGCAGGCCCGGGAGCGGGTCGGGGGCAAGCACGGCCACAAGGGCCAAGAAGCTGCCCTTGCCGCGCTCGAGATGTGCGATGTCTTCGAGCAGTTGTCGCGTGTCGCTCCGTGAAGCCGTACCACGGGCGAACCCGGGCGCGATCCTGGGTCCTCCAATTGCTCTACGCGTGGGAAGTGGGCGATCAAGAGTCGCTCTCCGCATTTGCCGAGACGGCGCTGTCACGCCGGCTCGTGTCACCGCGGTACCGGCCATATATGAACCAGCTGATCGCGGTGCTGGACGCGAAATCCGCTCAAATCGACTCCGTGCTGGAGGATCATATTCCGAATTGGCGACTGGAGCGGCTTGCGGCGATCGATCGCAACATCCTCCGGATTGGCGTCGCCGAGCTGCTGTACGTGGAGAAGATCCCCGGGAAGGTTGCCATTACGGAGGCGATCCAACTGGCCGAGCGGTACGGCGGCGACGACAGCGGCGCGTTCGTCAACGGCGTCCTGGATTCCATCTACCAGGAAGCCGCCATTACAGGTTGAAGCCACGATCGAAACGAGAATCCTTGTCGTCAACTGGCAGGATCGTCGGAACCCGCAGGCCGGCGGAGCGGAGATCCACCTGCACGAGATCTTCGGAAGGCTCGCCCGACGGGGCCACGAGATCACCCTGCTCGCTTCCGGGTGGCCGGGCGCTTCTCACGAGGAGGCTATCGACGGGATGCGGATTGTCCGAGCGGGCCGCCGATATACCTTTCCGTTATACGCGAAGCGGGCGTTTCGCAGAATCGGGAATGCCGGATTCGATCTGCTGGTGGAGGATATCAACAAATCGCCGCTTTTCACGCCCCGGTGGAGCGAAGTACCTGTCGTCGGGCTCGTTCCTCATCTGTTCGGAACGACCGCCTTTCGAGAGGCCCCGCTACCCGTGGCGGCAGGGGTATGGCTCGCCGAGCGGCGCATGTTGCCGATCTATGAAGACGTACCCGTCCAGGCGATCTCCCAAAGCACGAAGGACGATCTGGAGCGTCGCGGCTTCTCCGCGGAACGGATAACGGTCGTGTATCCCGGCGTCGATCACGAGACGTATCGACCGAACCCCGAGGTGGCACGGTTCGAGCAGCCCACGTTCGTGTATGTAGGGCGGTTGAAGCGGTACAAGGGCCTTGAGGTCGTCCTCGAAGCGCTGGAGCGCCTGACGCGGTCGGGTTGGACCGGTCGTTTGGTGGTCGCCGGCAAGGGAGATGACGAGGCCCGATTGCGACGGGTCGTTCAGACGAAGGGGCTCGAGAGCAACGTGGAGTTCGCTGGTTTCGTCGACGAAGATCGCAAAGTCGAGCTGCTCAGGCGCGCCTGGGCGGCGGTCTACCCCTCTCCCAAGGAGGGTTGGGGCCTCGCGAACGTGGAGGCGGCGGCCTGTGGTACGCCAGCGATCGCCAGCGATTCGCCGGGCCTACGGGAATCCGTCGCTCACGACGTGTCTGGGTTTCTGGTACGCCATGAGGACCCGGCGGAGTGGGCATCCCGCATTCGCGAGCTCAGTGAACAACCGGAGCGGCGTGACAGGTTGAGCAGCGGTGCGATCGAGCACGCCAGCCGCTTTTCCTGGGAACGGGCGGCGGATGAGACCGAAGCGTGGTTGGAAGCCGCGCTAAGGCGCCGAACCGGTCTGGCATAGAAAGGAGAAGGGAATGCAGGTGATCATATCTGCACGGCACTTCGATGTCTCTCAGAGCATTCGGGAACTCGTCGAGGAACGGTTTTCGAGGCTGGAGAAGTTCGAAGAGCGCATCGGTCGCGTGGAAGTGACGCTGCTGGAAGAGAAGAACCGGTACGAAGTACAAGGTGATTTGGGTGTAGACGGCGGGGGAAGGATGTACGCTCACGCGGAGGCGGCCGACTTTCGAACGGCGTTGGATCGAGTGGTCGACAAGCTGGGCAGCCAGCTGAGACGAAATCGGTCGCGCTACAAAGACCACTCCGCGGAGAAGGTCCTACCGCCCGAGGAGTCTACCGGTTGAAGACGCTTAGTGTGGCCGAGCTGCTCGAGCGAAAGGGTGATAGCCTCGGGCTTCGGGTGCTGGCCGGGGAGAAGGGGCTCGATCGCGAGATCGAGGGAGCGGACGTCTCGAGTCCGGGAATCGCGCTCACCGGCTTCACGGAGCGCTTCCCGAGCGGGCGCATTCAGGTCTTCGGCGAGACGGAGATTGCCTTTCTCGGGTCGCTCGAGCCGGAGGCCCAGCAGACGGCCGCCAGGTTCGTGGTTCGATCGGACGTTCCGTGCCTCTTCGTCACGAAGGGGATCGACCCTCCCGATTCACTAAAGCAGGCCGCGGAGGAGAGTGCGATTCCGCTCGTCCAGACAACGCTGAAGACCGGCGAGTTCTATCGGCGCATAAAGCCCTACCTGGAGGATGAGTTCGCGCCGACCAGCGTTGTGCATGGCTCTCTGGCCGATGTCTATGGCGTCGGACTCCTTTTCATCGGAAGCAGCGGCATCGGAAAGAGCGAGTGCGTTCTTGATTTGGTGGAGAGGGGACATCGGCTCGTGGCAGACGATGTTGTCATGATCACGCGGCGAGGCACCGACGTGCTACTCGGCCGCGGGTTGGAGGAGCAGCAGCACCACATGGAGATCCGTGGCATCGGGATCATCGATGTCCGGGCGCTTTTCGGCATCCACGCCACTCGTCAACAGAAGCGGATCGAGGTCGTGGTCCAGCTCGAGGAATGGAGCGATACGGCCGACTACGATCGAACGGGCCTCTATCAGGATCACACTTCGATCCTCGAGATAGACCTTCCACACGTGATCATTCCTCTCAATCCGGGGAAGAACATCACCGTGATAGCGGAGGTCATCGCGATGCGTCACCTCCTCAGGTACTCCGGGGTCGACAGCGCGCTCGAGTTTCACCGGAGCCTGAGGCGTCGGATGCAGCCCGTTCGAGAGTATCTGCAGGAAGACTATGAGTGACGTGCGGGGCGTGGTGGTCGCTCACGCCGATCTCGCCTCAGCGCTCGTCCGAGCGGTGGAGGGGATCTCGGGTGTGAAAGGCGCTCTGGCGGCGGTCTCCAACGAGCAATGTTCTCCCGACGACCTCGCCCACCGCGTTTCGGCGGCCGTCGATTCAGGGCCGGCCGTCGTGTTCGTAGACATGGCGAGTGGTAGCTGCGGCTTCGCGGGACGCCGGATCGCCATGGTCGAACCGGACGTGGCGATCGTCTCCGGCGTGAACCTGCCAATGCTCCTGGATTTCGTGTTCCATCGCGACATGGAGTATCGGAGTCTAGCGGCACGCGTCGTGGAGAAGGGCCGGAAGGGCGCGACGGCGCACCTGCCGCCGGCATGATCGCCTGTCCTGTCGTCCACTTCGCGGTCTGACGTCCTCCGGCCATCTGGCACATGCCGATCACGCTTTGCCGAATCGATGAGCGACTTCTCCACGGCCAGGTCATCGTAGGTTGGGGCAAGCGACTGGGTCTCGGCTTCTACGTCGTCGTGGACGACCACATCGCGAAGAGCGACTGGGAGAGAGAGCTCTACGCGAGCGCTCTGCCCGAGGGAATACACTCCTTTTTCATGACGACGGACGAGGCGATCGATCTTCTGACGGAGCTCGATTCTCGCGCAGATTCCGGCATGGTGCTGACCAGCGGCACCCGGACGATGCGGCGGCTCGCCGAGGCGAGCGTGCTGAACGGAAAGCCGGTGAACATAGGGGGTCTGCACGCCGCACCCGGTCGGGAGCGACTTCTCGACTACGTGTTCCTGTCGCGGGACGAGATGGAGGACGTCAAGGCGCTCCTCGATCTGGTAGGGTCGGTTACGGCCCGCGACCTTCCGGGATCCGCGCAGATAAGCGCTGCACGGCTGTTGAGGACGGTTGAGCGAGCTAGAGGTTAGCCTCACCCTTTGGGTCGGACTCGCAGTGTGCGGTGCCGGACTGGGCCTCGACTCGGCTTCATGGCCTCAGGTGATGGTATCACGGCCGATCTTCGCCGCCACCCTGGGTGGAGCGATGCTGGGCGATCCCGGTGCCGGGTTTCTGGTCGGCGCCGCGCTCGAGCTGCTGGGCCTCGGGCACACGCCTTACGGCGCGGCGGTGTACCCTGAGACCGGGCCGGCGGCCCTCGTGGCCGGAGCCGCGCTGGCTGGAGCCGGTGGGGTGGGTATTGGCCCGCTCGCGGTCGCGATCGCATCCGGCCTGATCATAGGTTGGGTCGGCGCTGCGTCCGTCCGGCTTCAGCGAAAGCTCAATGAGCGTCTCCTCGTAATGCCGGGAGCGGCGACGCCACCCACACGGATAGAGCGACGCCACCGCCTCGCGATCGCGCTCGATGGGACCAGAGCCGGGTTGCTAACGGCTGCCGTTGTCCTGCCGGTGATGCTGCTCGTGGACCTGGCTGCTGAGCGTCCACTGATCGGGCCCGCGGCTGGAGAGTCTGGTGTGACCGTAGCTTCGTCACTGCTCCTGGCGGGCATCGCCATGGCGTCCGGAGTGGGAGCCGGCGTCATGCAGCGACGCCGGACGGTCCCATTGCTGCTCGGGGCCGGCGCAGCGATCGCGGTGCTCGCGATCGTGCTGAGGAGCTAAAGACCGTGCTCCCCACCCGCTCGGACCGTGTCTCGTCGTTCTTGAGAACTTTTGCGATTCAGGGGTCTTGGAACTACCGAACGCTCGTAGCTGGCGGCTTGACCAATGCGATGCTCCCGCTCCTCAGGCGGATCTACGCGGGAGATCCCGTCGGTCTGCGCGAGGCGGTGGAACGTCACATGAAGCCGTTCAACGGCCATCCGTACCTTTGCCCGATGGCCGTGACGGCCCTCGCCCGACTGGAAAACGATGGGGTCTCGGAAGAGCAGATCGTGCGCTTCCGCAGAGCGCTTCGCGCTCCGCTGGGAGCCCTGGGGGACGAGCTCGTATGGGCGACGTGGCGGCCCTTCTGCGTCCTAATGGCGATCACCTTCTTCTGGCTCAGCGAACGTCCGTGGGCGGCCACCCTGGTGTTCCTCCTGCTCTACAACAGCGGACACATCGCTCTCCGGGCGTGGGCTTTTCGCCGTGGCTGGACGGGCGGTCTGTCGGTGGGCCGGGATCTGAGGAACGCTCCGTGGGCCGGCGCCGTGCGCTGGTTGACATCGATGAACCTACTGCTCGTCGGTGCCGCGGTAGTTCTCGTCTCGTCGATGGTGGATGCGTCGCTGTTCGGGCGGTGGGAAGTCACTCTTGCGGTTGGAGTCTCGCTTGTCATCGGGTACGCTCGGCCGGCGCTCGGCGAGCGGATGGCGCCGGCTCTGCTGATTGTCGCCCCGCTCGTTCTTCTCCTCATGAGCGGCTGAGCCGAGCATGACGAGTGGCGCCCAGGAAGCGTCCCGAGAGGTCTCCGTCATCAACCGGAACGGGCTGCACGCCCGCCCGGCCGCCGAGTTCGTGAAGCTTGCCTCCGGGTTCGCGTGTGAGGTTTGGGTGGAGAAGGACGGACTGGAAGTGAACGGCAAGAGCATCATGGGCGTGCTCATGCTGGCGGCCGAAGCGGGCTCGAAGCTTCGACTCCGCACGGTCGGCCAAGATGCCGAAGCGGCGCTCGACGCGCTGGCTGAGTTGATCGCTCGCGGTTTTGCCGCCGAGCAGGAACGGGGCGACATGGTCGGAGCGGACGGGACATGAGCTGGCTGCTTCACGGAATCGGAGCATCCGCTGGACGGACGTCCGGTCCGTCCGTTCGTATAGCCTGGGATATTCCGGCCGTCGCTCACCGGACGATCGAAGCCGACGCGGTGGCGTCCGAGATCGAGCGGTTCGAAGAAGCACGCGAGTGGGCCCGCCAGCGCATTCTGCTCGTCCGGGAGGAAACGAGCGAGCGGATCGGATCCGTCGAGGGGAAGATCTTCGAAGCCCAGGCCATGATGCTGGACGATCCGGACCTGGTGGCCGGGACCACCTCCTACATCAGAGAGAACTTCCTGCCCGCCGAACGGGCGTTTGACTGGCGCCTCCTGGAGTTCCGCTCGCAGTTCGCGGACACGGCACATGTGATGGCGCTGGACCGTCTCGCGGACCTGAGGGACATCCGCTACCGCGTTCTCTCCCGTCTGCTTGGATTGGAGGCCGAGGACATCCTGACCGACCTTCCGGATGCGGCATCCGTGCTCGTCTTCGACGAGCTCACCCCCGGCCTGGCGGTGCAGGTGTCGAGCGCGGGTGTCCTGGGCCTGTTGTCTGCGGCGGGATCGCGGGCCTCGCACTCCGCGGTGATCGCTCGGTCTTTGGGAATTCCTTGCGTCGTGGGGATCGGACCGCCGCTCGCGGAACTGAGTCAGGGGACGACGGTGATCTTGGATGGTGCCACGGGTCAGGTGATTGTCGATCCGACGGAAGGAGAGATGGAAGCCTACCAACGTTCCGTCGTGCACACGCGGGAGCGAGACAGTCGCCTGGAAGAGCTGGCTTGTTGTCCGACCGTAACCTCCGACGGCGTGAAGTTGGTGCTTCAGGCCAACCTGGACCAGCCGGATGATGTGGCGGCCGCCCAAAGGGTGGGGGCCGAAGGGGTGGGCTTGTTCCGCTCCGAGTTCCTGGTGATCGGACGAAGAACGATTCCTAGCGAGGACGAACAATTCGAGGCTTATCGACGGGTCGTGGAAGCGTTCCCCGAACAAGGGGTCACCCTGCGCACGTTCGACATCGGCGGGGACAAGTTTCCGATCTTTCTGCCGATGCCGATGGAGGAGAATCCCTATCTAGGTTGGCGAGCCATACGTGTTTGCCTCGACCTGCCCGAGCTGTTCCGCAACCAGTTGCGGGCGGCCGTCCGGGCGGCCGAGCACGGCAAGGTGCGCATTCTCGTTCCGTTCATCGTCTCGCCCGATGAGATCCGGCGGACGCGCGACATGCTGGACGAGATCGGACGATCGTTCGAGCCGGAATCGGTCCCCGACGTGCCGCTCGGAATCATGATCGAGACGCCGGCCGCCGTGGAAACGGTCGACCTCCTGGCTCCTCATGTGGATTTTCTCAGCCTCGGGACCAACGACCTCACCCAGTACGCGTTGGCCGTCGACCGGGGAAACGCCCGCTTGGTGGATCTGTTCGATCCGCTGCACCCGGCACTGTTCCGCATGTACCGGCGGTTGGCCGAAGCCGCTCGAGATCAGGGTGTCGAGCTCAACGTCTGCGGTGCCCTGGCGGAGGAGCCCGTGGGGCTCTCGGCGCTGATCGGATTGGGATACCGCAGGTTCAGCCTTCCAGCGCCGGCCCATCCGGAGATCCAGGAGATCGTCCTCGCCGTCTCCGCGGCCGATCTGACTGACGTCGCCAGAGGCATCGACAAAGTGGACGACCCCCGCGGCATCCGACGCCAGTTCGAGCGCTATTTGGAGGAGATCCTGCCAGAGGGCGAAGGCCTGCTGAATCGCTTGTCAGTGGTATAGTCGGCAGGTACCTTCACGCGCGTTTTCAACCACATCTCATGAAGGAATTCGAAGGGCATAATGGCATCTAGAATACATCACTTCACCTCCGAGTCCGTCACGGAGGGTCACCCTGACAAGATCGCCGATCAGATCTCCGATGCGGTTCTGGACGCGATGCTGACGGATGACGAAATGTCACGCGTGGCGTGCGAGACGTTGGTGACGACCGGGCTCGCGCTCATCGCAGGCGAGGTAACGACGGCCACGTACGTCCACCTGCCGACAATCGTCCGCGATACCATCCGTGAGATCGGCTACGATGACCCGGAGCTGGGGTTCGACGCGGACAGCTGTGCGGTCCTCGTGTCGATGGACAAGCAGTCCCAAGACATCGCGATGGGCGTGGATTCCGGAGGCGCGGGCGACCAAGGGATGATGTTCGGCTACGCGACGGACGAGACCGAAAGCCTAATGCCTCTGCCGATCTCCCTCGCCCACAAGCTGACCTATCGTATGAGCGAAGTCCGAAAGGCAGGCGGGCTGGACTGGCTGCGTCCGGACGGCAAATCGCAGGTCACCGTGGAGTACGAGGACGGGGTGCCGAAGCGGGTCACGGCCGTAGTGATCAGCACTCAGCACCACCCGGACGTCGGCCGCGATGAGCTCGAGAAGGGCATTTGGCGCGACGTCATCGAGCCGGTGATCCCCGTCGACATGTGCGATCACGGCGAACTGAAGTGCTACATCAACCCGACGGGACGTTTCGTGATTGGCGGCCCGCAGGGTGACGCTGGAGTCACGGGGCGCAAGGTAATCGTGGACACGTACGGCGGAGTGGGAAGCCACGGGGGCGGTGCTTTCAGCGGGAAGGATCCGACGAAGGTGGATCGGTCCGCGAGCTACGCCGCCCGTTGGGTGGCGAAGAACATCGTGGCAGCCGGGCTGGCCAGGCGAGCGGAGATCCAGCTGGCGTATGCGATCGGAGTCGCGGAGCCGGTGTCGATCATGCTCAACTCGTACGGTACCGGTGTCGTTCCCGATGACGAGTTGGAGCGTTGTGTGGCGGACGTGTTCGATCTGCAGCCGCTACAAATCATCAAAGAGCTGAAGCTGCGAAGGCCGATCTTCAAGCGTACGGCGGCCTACGGCCACTTCGGGAGGCAACCGACCGACGATGGCGCCTTCGGATGGGAGAAAACCGACCGGGTAGATGACCTCAAGAGCAGCCTCTAGAAGAGCTTTGGGGTCCTCGGTCTAAAGATATACGAGGAAGCGAGATGAGTGAGACGATGATGATCGAGCACGACGTGGCGGATATGGACCTGGCAGAGGCCGGGCGCCTGCGCGTCGAGTGGGCCGAGCGGTTCATGCCGGTGTTGAGGCAGATACGAGAGCGCTTCTCGGAGGAACGTCCCCTGGAGGGCGTTCGGGTCTCCGCCTGCCTGCACGTCACCACAGAGACGGCCAACCTGATGCTAACGCTGCAGGCCGCGGGAGCCGACGTGTTGCTATGCGGCTCTAACCCGCTCTCCACTCAGGATCCGGCCGCGGCATATCTGGTCACGGAGGGGATTCGCGTGTTCGCCGTGAAGGGCGAGGACAACGACCAGTACTACGACCACATCCGGGCCGCGCTCGCCCATAGGCCGCTCATCACGATGGATGACGGCGCGGACCTCGTCGGATCCCTGCACATGCTCGCGCTCGGGCGATACGACGATCTTCCCCCGGTGATCCGCGAGTGGAGTACGGCGCTGCCGGAGGGAGAGCTCGACGAGATCCTGCGTGGCGTCGTGGGATCGACCGAGGAGACGACGACCGGGATCATCCGGTTGAGGGCGATGGCGGCCGACGGTGTTCTCCGGTTCCCGGTGATCGCGGTGAACGACAGCTACACGAAACACCTGTTCGACAACCGATACGGCACCGGCCAGTCGACGCTCGACGGAATCCTTCGTGCAACGAACTTGCTTCTTGCCGGCTCGACGGTGGTCGTGGCCGGCTATGGGTGGTGTGGTCGTGGTGTGGCGACGAGGGCCCGAGGGGCGGGAGCCAAGGTCATCGTGACGGAGGTCGATTCGCTTCGAGCGCTCGAGGCCACGATGGACGGCTTCCAGGTCATGCCCATGGCGGAGGCCGCCCCACAGGGAGACCTGTTCATCACGTTGACCGGCGACATCGGCGTTGTCAGGAGCGAACACTTCCGGGCCATGAAGGACGGAGCGATCGTCGCGAATTCCGGCCACTTCGACGTCGAGATCGACATCCCGGCCCTCGAGGCGGCTGCCGAGGAAGGCCCGACCGAGCTTCGGCCGTATGTCGAGGAGTATCTGTTGAACGGAAAGCGGATCGTTCTGCTCGGCCGTGGACGCCTGATCAACCTGGCCAGCGCCGAGGGCCACCCGGCCAGTGTGATGGATATGTCGTTCGCGAACCAGGCTCTTGCGGCGGAGTATCTACTCCAGCGAGGCCCGGCTCTTGCTGCCGATGTGCACCGTATCCCGGTCGACCTCGACCGGGATATCGCCAGCCTGAAGTTGGCTTCGATGAACGTCGAGGTCGACGAGCTCACCGAGGAGCAGGAGCACTACCTCTCCTCGTGGGATCAGGGGACCTAACGCCGTCCGGTCGGCTGCGAGCGGAGGGCTCCGACTTTAAGGAAGCGGAGGCATGTCCGACGCTAACGGGATGACCGAAGTGACGGTGGCGAGTCTCGGACTCGACAAGTCCTCGAACACACCGGTCGTTATCCTCAAAGAGAACGACGGCGAGCGGCTTCTCCCGATCTGGATCGGCCCTGGCGAGGCGAGTGCGATCGCCATGGAGCTGGCCGGTATCAAGTTCTCGCGTCCGCTCACGCACGATCTGCTGATGACGATCGTTCGCGGACTGGGCAGCGAGCTGATTCGCGTCGTGATCAACAGAGTCGTGGAGAACACCTACTACGCCTCGCTCATCCTCCGCCGGGACGGCGAGTTCCTCTCGGTCGACTCGCGGCCCAGCGACAGCATTGCCCTCGCTCTCCGGTCGCGAGCTCCCATCTTCGCGGATGATGACCTGCTCGAGCTGACGTCGATGGAGATCGAGGAGACCGGGTTCGAAGAGGCGGCTCTCGAAGGGGTGGAGCCGGGCGGCGGCCCGGAGGCCGACGCAGGCAAGGCGGAAGACGGCGAGCACCTCCGCGAGTACCTCAAAGGCCTCAACCCGGAGGATTTCGGCCGCTTCAAGCCGTAACGGGTTTCAGCGACCTGCGAGCTGCCTGCCGGCATCCTTGCCACGGGCGGGTTGTCGCGCGTACCCTCCAAGAAGTTCCTCGTACATGGACGGCGGTAACGGAAGTCGGACGAACCGACGCGGCCCCGCCACTGTGTGAGGCTCGGCGCTAAGCGCCTTGACCCCGATCGGCAGACCCGGAACCAGCGTTCTGGAGCGATCGAGGGGGCCTCGAGCCAGGAGACGACTCCGTCCATGCCCTTGAACTGCTCTTCGCGGGAAGGGCGTGGGCGACCTGCGGTCTTCGAGGCCCTCGGTCACGCCGCTCCAGAAAGGCTCGGATGCGTGACCGGTAAGCCCCTTCGGGCACTCGGGGCCGCTGTTTTGTTTCCCGTCCTCCTGCTGCCCGGCCAGCGCCCGATCGAGCGCGCTTTCCATGCTGACCCGGTGCGCTCGGTCTGCTCATCCCGGCTCACCCCGCGCTCCGCTCAACAAGCTATCTGGCGGACCTCTTCGGACACGATCTCGGTCACCGATGACGAGGGCATCACGCTCAGCTTCGGCTCGCCGCCAGGCCGGATCGTTTCTCTCCTTCCCGCCGCGACGGAGATCCTCTTCGCGCTCGATGCCGGCGATCGTCTCGTCGGGCGGACCCGCTTCGATTCTCATCCGCCGGAAGTGCTCGACGTTCCCAGCGTCGGTGACGGCGTCCGGCCATCGGTGGAGATGATCATGGCGCGGCAGCCAGATCTGGTAATCGTCTTCTCCGGGCCGGATTCCAGGGCGGCGGCCGATGCGCTTCGCCGGGTAGGGATTTCGGTGCTCGCGGTACGCCACAACACGCTCGAGGATTTGTACCGCAACATCGACAGGCTTGGCAGGGTCGCGAAGAAGGAGGCGGCGGCAACGAAGCTGAGCGCATCCATCGCACGCGACCTGCTGCGCACCCGCCAGGTCACGGAGCAGCTCCCGCAGCGCTCGGTCTACTACGATGCGTGGTGGCATCCGCCGATCACGATCGGCGGGGGGAGCTACCTCGACTCGCTGATCACGCTCGCGGGGGGGCGCAACGTGTTCGGGGACCAGGAAGGCCCATCCCCGCAGGTCAGCTTGGAGGCGATCGCAGCCCGCCGGCCCGAGATCGTCCTCTACCCGGTACATCGCGGTGTCGAGAAACGAGCTCCGATCCGGGATCGGCCCGGCTGGGAAGTGCTCTCGGCGGTACGCGAGGATCGAGTTCGGGAGTTCAATGGCGAGCTGGTGGTGCGATTGGGTCCTCGGATCGGAGCCGCTGTACGGGAGCTGGCCGCCGCCATTCACCCGACGGTGTTCTTCATGAGAGCGCCGTCAGCGGCTCCGGATCGCCCGTGATGCTGGCTCGAAGCCGGAGCGCCGGCCTCCTGACGCTGCTGGCGCTGCTGGTTGGCTCCATCCTGATCGGATTGGCGATCGGTCCCGCGGAGATCGCGCCATCCCAGGTCTGGGAGGCGATTCGACCTGGCGGCGCGGCATCGCCCGAACGGGATATCGTGTTGGTAGTCCGGCTGCCCAGGGTCATCGCGGCCGCTCTGGCCGGAGGTGCGCTCGCCGTGTCGGGGGTCCTCTTCCAGGCTCTGCTCAGGAATCCGCTCGCCGAGCCGTATCTGCTGGGGGTGTCGAGCGGAGCCGCTCTCGGAGCCGTGGTGGTTCTGTCTCTCGGCTTCGCCGTCGGACCGGCGGTCGTGGGGCTGGCAGCTCTGGGCGGAGCGCTGCTGGCGATCGCGACCGTCTTCCGCGTCGCCTACTCGACCGGGAGGCTGGACACCCGCGTTCTCATACTGGCCGGCGTTGTCGTCGCTTCATTCTTCGGAGCCGGCGTGATGCTCGTACTGACCCTCTCGGAAGGTCGGACGACGAGATCCGCGCTGCTCTGGACGATGGGGAGCTTTGGCCACGCCTCCTGGGGGATGATCGCGGCTCTGGCAGCGTACGCGCTCCCTGCCGCCGTTGCCGCCTTCGCGCTCAGCCGCCACCTGAACGCGTTGGCCCTCGGAGAGGAGAGTGCGGCTCACCTCGGAACGGAGGTGGAACGGATCAAGTGGGTGTCCTACCTGATCGCCTCTCTCCTCGCCGCGGCCGCCGTGAGTGTCGGCGGCGTCATTGGCTTCGTGGGGCTCGTGGTCCCTCACGCGGTCCGGCTGCTGTGGGGTGTGGATCACCGGTTTCTCGTACCCATGTCCTTTTTGGCTGGCGGTACCCTGCTTGCCCTGGCGGACGCGCTGGCGCGCACGGTAGCGAGACCGCTGGAGGTGCCGGTGGGAGTGGTCACGGCGCTGCTGGGTGTGCCTTTCTTTATCGTACTCCTGCGACGCGGCTACGCACGGAGCTCCGGGTGAGCTTCCAGGTTCGCAACGCCTCGTTCCACTATCCACGTGCCGATCATCCTGCGGTGCGCGGGATCAGCCTGGACATCCCGAGTGGCTGTCATGCGGCTATCGTCGGCCCCAACGGGGCCGGGAAGACGACGCTGGCCCGGCTACTGCTCGGGTTGATCAGGCCCGAGCGAGGCTCCGCCACCTTCGCCGGCCGTCCCGCGACGGCTTGGCCGCGCCGAGAGATAGCTCGGCGGATCGGAGTCGTGGCGCAGGAGGCGCCTCCGAGCTTGCCGATCTCGGTGCGCGAGTACGTGGAGATGGGTCGCAACCCTTACGTGCGGGCCTGGGCGCCGCTCCGATCCGAGGACCGGAGGCACGTCATGAGCGCCCTCCGGCGAGCTGATCTCGAGCCGCTCGAAGAGCGGTCGGTGACCGAGCTCAGCGGAGGCGAGGTCCAACGCGCCAAGCTCGCCCGCGCCTTCGCGCAGGCTCCCGAGACCCTAGTCTTGGATGAACCGACCGCCCACCTCGACATCGCGCACGAGATGGCAATTTTCCGCTTGGTGCGGGAGTTCGTGGACGCCGGTGGCTCAGCCGTCACCATCACGCACAGCCTTCACCTGGCGAGTCGCTTCGCAGACTTGCTCTTCCTGCTTGATGATGGGGTCCTAGCCGCGTCGGGCGCGCCGCCGGAGGTGCTGCGCCCGGAGATCCTGAGCCGCGTGTTCGGCTGGCCGCTCGAGGTCGTGGCCTTGGGCCATCCGGAGATCGCGGGACTCCACATCGTTCCGCTGGACTCGCACGGTGGCCGGGAGGGCGAGCCTGGCGCGGAAGCCGCAAAAGGCGGCTCCCCGTGAGATGCCGGGAGCCACTCCTCGTGCTGATCGCGTCGGTTGCCCTTTGTGGGGCAGCTCATCGCGACGCGCTCGGCCAGGAAGGGAAGGACTCGCCGTCTCGGACTGACCGCGAGGACGGGTCGCCTGCCCAGCTCGCGGTGATCCTCCGATCGGAGGCCGGCGAGCCGGTGCGCGGAGCGACAGTGCGCATTGAGTGGGAGAGGTCGGCAGCCCAGGGGCCTGAGGCGCCCCGCTTGGAGCTTCGCGAGCTGCCTGACGGCTGGTATTCGGCGGCCGTCGAGCCGGGCCGCTACGCCCTCGCGATCAAGGCGCTCGGTTATGAAGACGAGCGTCGACAAGTCGACGTGGGCGCTCGAGGGTCCGAAGTCATGGTCGTGCTGAGAATCCGGCCGGTCGCTGTGAGCGACATCGTTGCTACCGTCAGCGGGGCGGGGGGTGGAGCGGTGCCCGGGCATGCGACGAGCGACATTCCGCTGGATGGGGGCATCCGAACCCTGTCGCAGCGTCTCTCGGAAGAGCCAGGCGTTCAGGTGCGTTCATCCGCAGGGGGCGGCGAGGTCGGCACCGTGCGCGGCAGCCGGCCCGAGGGTCTCCTCGTGCTACTGGACGGCCTTCCCGTGAACGATCCGCTCACGGGCTCGGCCGACCTCTCCAGGATTCCGGTGGCCACGCTCGCGGGTGCAACGCTTGTCCGCGGTGCCTCGCCGCGCTTCGGGTCCGGGGCCACCGCGGGTGTCCTCCTGCTCCAATCTCGAACGCCCGATGGGCTGAGCGCTGCGGGTGGGATGGAGATCGGGACGTACGGCCGTCTGGCCGCCGATGGCTACCTCTCTCTGGCCGGCAGGCCAGGCACGCTCGCGCTCGGATTTCGGGTGGAGAGCGTGCAGAACGACTTCGAGTACGCGAACCGCACTCTTCCCGAGCGTCCGACGGAAGTGAGGGAGAACGCGGATCGGCAGGATCTGCACCTGTGGCTTTCCGGCGCGCCTTCGGGGCTCCCGCTCTTCACGCAGATCCGCTACGACGAGATCGAGCGGGGAGCGCCGGGACGAATGGGCACGCATGTGTTCGACGAAGCCCGATACGAGGACCGCTCGTTTCAGGCGGTGCTGGGTTACGGGTCGCGGGCCGCCAGAGTGAGCGGCACCGTGGCGCAGCGCGACCTCGTCTATCGCGATCCGGGCAACGGCATGGAGACCGATCAGTCGTTGGCGAGCCTCCGTCTGGCCGGTTCCACCCTGGTTCCCGGCATCTCTCTCGATCTTTCCGGCTATCTGAGCCGAGAGGTCGTGGAGGGCAGCGAGACCGTCGATGGGCCCTCCAGGTGGAGCGGTGGAGTGTGGTTGGGGCGCACGTTCGCGGCGGGCCGGCTGGCGATCCAGCCCGGGATCGCAACGGATGTCTCCACGCACGGTAACGCCGTGAGCCCGACCTTGGCGTTGGGTGCACAGATCGGCCGAGCCTGGGCTCTCTGGGGTCGAGCCGGAAGCGCCTATCGCCTTCCGACGTTCGCGGATCTGTACGCCCCATCCGCCCGAGGCATACGTGCCAACCCCGATCTCCAGCCGGAGCGAGTGGTTCTGGATGCGGAGGCCGGCGCCCGTTGGAGCTCGGGGGCGTCGGGAGAGGGGGCTGCTCGAGGCGGGATCGACGTTCAGGCCTCCGCCTTCTATCGGCGGACGAAGGATCCGATCGTTTGGGTTGCCAGCGCGGTGGCGCTGTGGAGCCCACAGAACCTGGACAGGCTCACGGCGGCCGGTCTCGAGGTGAGAGCGGATGCGCCGATCGGCAGCAACGGACCGAGAGCGGGTGGCTCGTTCACGCTACAGCGCAGTCGCCTCGGTTTCGGTACGAACACCAACCCGATGCCGTACCAGCCCGACATCGCCGCCGACGCCTACGTGAGCGGAGAGCTGGTGGGCGTATGGCTTCGGGGTGCTGCGACGTTCGTCGGCAGCCGCACGACGACGCTCGCGGGAACGCGGCGCCTGCCGGCCTATACCCTAGTGCGCCTGGAGGCGAGCCGAGGATTCCCGATCGGAGCGGTCGCGATGGACGTCGTGGTCGCCGTCGAGAACCTGCTCGACGTGCGCTACGAGACGATCGAGCTGTTCCCGGAACCGGGCCGGAGTCTCCTCGTTCGATTGGAGATCCGTCGTTAGTCCGGAGCGACACGAAGAAAAACACACGAAAGAAAGAGGGTGACGTGGGAGAAGGGGACAAGCGAATGACGACAGGAAGAGGAAGGTATGCCTGCGTGTTGGTTGCAGCCGCCTTGTTGACCGACTGCTCGTCGACGAACGATCCGGTCGGTCCGGGTGATCCACCGCCGGCGGGGATCCTGACGCTCCAGTCCGTCGGGCAGACGATTCGGGCGTACGAGGCGGGGGAGATGATCGTCCCAGCGGGGACGGCGATCGATCTCGGCGGCTTGTTCGATGGCAATGCCATGGACCTCCTGGACGGTTTGGCGGTCACGACGGAGAGCACCTTCGGCGGCGATAGGGTGCTCGCAATCAACCTGGCTGACGGTACGGTCGTTCCGATCGGTTTCGAGGTTGGCAACGTCAACCCGTCCAAGCCTCACGCGGTTGAGAGCCGGTCCAGCGCCTTCGTGGGTGGACGCGGAACGAATTCGCTTTACGAGATTCCCCTCGCAGCACCCGGCACCGCTCCGATCGTATTCGCGAGCGACGTCGGCGAGTTCGTCGAGAAGGTCGTCGTCACGAACGGGCGAGTCTTCGCAGTGGATTCCAATATCGACGATGCCGGAGGCTCGTTCGAGCCGCTCGGCAACAGCCGAATCGCGGTGTACGGTCTCGACGGCACGCTCGTGCGGGTCGTCGATGCGCTCGGCCTCCAGGCGAGCGACGCCGTTCTCTCGGCCGGGCAGATCGTGGTCCTGAACGCGGGCTCCCTCTCGCCCACCTTCGAGCCGGAAGGGAACGGCAGCCTGGCCGTGGTCGATCCGGCGACGCTGGCTGTCGCGGGTCCCTTCGCGCTGGGAGGCAACGGGGTGTCGCTCGAGGATGGAGCCGACGGCCTGGTGTATGTTACGGCGACGAGCGATTTTAGCGAGATTCGCCTGCTCCGCTTCGACGCGTCTAGCAATGCCTTCATCAACGGGCCGACCGACCCGATCGACACGCGAGATGCTGCGGGTGCCGGCGTGGCGTGCTGGGTTGCGACAGCGCTCTCCGACGGCCGTCTCGTCTGCGCCACGTTCAGTTTCGCACAGGCTGGCCAGCTGTATCTCATGGCCGCGGATGGCGGCTTCTTGAGCGCCTCAACGGGCGGATTCGGCACGACGGATCTGGAGATCGTGACCTCCCAGCCGTAGGATGGCGCGAGGGCCCTGCAACGGCGTTACGGAGGTCGTCGTGCCGATCGTCACCACTCGTTGTGTGATCCTTCAGACGTACAGCTACAGCGATACGAGCAAGATTCTGCGTCTGATGACGCTGGATCACGGACCTCGTTCTGCGATCGCGCGCGGTGCGCTCCGCCCGAAGAGCCGTTTCGGCGGGCTCATCGAGCCGTTTGCCGAAGGGTCGGCGATGCTGTACATGCGGGAGAACCGCGAGTTGGACACGCTGTCCGGCTTCGATCTGCTACGGGAGCGCCAGGGTCTGGGGGCGGATCTCAACCGGTTCGCCGGGGCGTCGGTGTTGTGCGAGCTGGTGATGCGCCTCGCGCCCGAGCACCGAGATGACCGTCTTTTTCGGGCGCTGGTCGGCGGGCTCGATGCGCTCCTGGCGGCGCCGCCGGATGAGGCGGAGAGCACCGCCCTGAGCCAGCTCTGGGCGTTGGTTGCCGTACTGGGCTTCGAGCCCCAGCTCTCGCACTGCATGGGGTGTGGGCGCTCGATCGTCGCAGGCGAAGCCGCATCCTTCGATGCTTCATCCGGCGGCCTGCTTTGTGACCGGTGTCGGGGGCACGCTGAGCCCGTCTCGGCCGAGGAGCTGGAGACGCTCCGCGGGCTGGTCTCCCCAGAGGACGATCTACCGTCCGCAAACGGGATCCAACGCCGCCTCCTCATCGACTTCATCCGCTTCCATCTAGCCGAGGGTGTGCGAATCCGTTCACTGGAATTCATGGCTCGCGGTCTACGTTGAGAGCGTTCGTCGTCGGTACCGCCGGTCACGTAGATCACGGCAAGACCGCACTCGCAAGGGCATTGACCGGCGTGGATACGGATCGCTGGCAAGAAGAGAAGGCGCGGGGCCTGACCATCGATCTCGGGTTCGCTCCGCTGCCGCTCGGCGCGGATGTCGATGCGAGCCTCGTGGACGTCCCGGGCCACGAAGACTTCGTAAAGAACATGCTCGCCGGTGCCACCGGCATCGATCTGCTCCTTCTCGTGGTGGCGGCCGACGAGGGTCCGATGCCGCAGACACGTGAGCACCTGTCGATCGCGAGGCTGTTGGGGGTGCGGCAGGGCGTGGTCGCCCTGAGCAAGTCCGACCGCGTCGACGAGGGCTGGCTCGAGCTCTGCCGGGAAGCCGTGGCGGAAGAGCTGCGCCAGGTCTTGGGGCATGCTGATTGGCCGACCGTTCCGGTCTCCTCAACCACCGGAGAAGGCATCGAAACGCTCCGCACGGCGATCGCGGAGTGCGCGGCGGAGCTCGAGGACGCGGACACGCACGACCTCTTCCGGCTACCGGTCGATAGGGCGTTCAGCGTGCCGGGGGCCGGCACGGTGGTGACCGGTACCGTGTGGAGCGGTAGCGTACGCCTCGGAGAAGAGGTGAGAGTGTTGCCCCTGGGGCGTTCGGCCCGGGTGCGCTCGCTGCAGATGCACTCCGCGGCACGAGGGGAGGTGGGAGCGCGACGCCGGTGCGCCCTATCGCTGGTCGGCGTGGATTCGGTGGAAGTGCCTCGCGGCTCGGTCATCGTATCTGGCCTGGCCTGGCGAGAGGTTCGTCGTCTCGGAGTCCGGTTGTCCTTGCTTGCTCACACGCATCGTCGCATCGAGCGGGGGCAGCGAGTGCGCGTCTACCTCGGCACGCGCGAGGTTTTGGCACGTGTGCGCTTGGAGATCGGGAGCCCGCGAGCGGAGGCGGTCGAGTCCGGCCAGGAGGCCTGGGCGGTGCTCGATCTGGAGGATGGGCTCGTGGCGCGGACGGGCGACCGGTTCGTGCTTCGCTTCTACTCACCGGTGGTCACGATTGGTGGTGGCCTGGTCGTGGAGCTCGAGCCGCCCGCGCGCTGGCTCGACCGCACCGAGAGATGGCAGCGAGTGCTCTCGGCCGAGGAGGGCGAGCGCCTGGAGGCTGCGGTGGCGCTCCACGGCGGAGTAGGGGCGAGTGCAGCCGAGCTGCCGCTGGCTACCGGCCTGTCGCCGGATCGACTTGACGCTCTGGCGGCAAAACCGGAGATCGACATTGCGGAGGTAGGGGGTCGGTGGTTCGCCGCGCAGATCCTCGCAGCCGGGCGACGGGAGCTGCTCCGGGTCCTTGAGACTCTCCACGAGGCAAAGCCTCGCCTGCCCGGTGCTTCGAGGGAAGCCGTTCGTAGCCAGCTGGCAGGCTCGTTCGCGCCCGAATTGATCGAGCATTCGCTGAAGGAACTCGAGGCCGAAGGACAGATCGTGGCGGAGGGACCCGAGATCCGCCTGA
>JBDHGL010000018.1:0-45538 GCA_039589875.1 Gemmatimonadota bacterium | reverse complement strand
CCTGAACACGTTCGCGTGCGGCTTCTACAGGATCCATGCAATAGACACCGATGAGCCCCGGGTCGACGTGCTCATGAACTGGCCGGAGGCGGCCGGGTGCGCCGTGCCAACCATCGTCGGGAAATTCGAAGTGCTCCCGATCATGTTTGCGAATGAGATCGTGACGCTCGACGTGTCCGACCCGACGAGCCCGGTTGAGGTGGCGAGCCTGACGTTCGACGAGGGATTCATACCGCATTTGGCGCAGGTCGACCCCGGCACCTACCGGGTCGCGGTGACCGGCATCGGTCCGGACGCTGGACAGGTGCTTATGTACTGGGTCGACCCGGACACGGGCGAACTCACCCTCGACGAGGCATTCGGGCAGGCGGACGGCCTCGGACCGGGCTTCTCGATGACCCGGGACGGATGGCCGCACGGGCCGACGGGACCGGCCGTGCCGCACGCGGCGCTGTTCGGACGTTAGGGTCGGTGCGGCTGGCCTTCTCGCTGAGGTTGTGAATCGAATAGGGGATTAAGCTAGGACGAGGGCGGTTCCTTCGGGGCCGCCTTGCCTACATCCCACCAGACCTCCCGCCCGCCAGGCTGGAAGGTGGCCCGTTCGGACGCGACGTGAGGGCGGATAGCAACAAGGTTGGTAACATGGGGCCGAGGCACCGGCTTGTTGCCGTCCTTGTTACCATGACCCTCTGCGGCCCACCAACTCGCTAGCCTCTAGATGCACGAAAGCCCCGTCGTGCGGGGCTTTCCGGCAGCTGGCTATGCTACCTACCCAACAGCGTTTGGAAACGCGGATCGTCCCGTAAAGGGTCCCAGACCGGGTCGACGTGCATCCGCCCCCAATACGCCGGATCGGTGGCCAGCACCGTCTCTAGCTGCTCGACAGCCGCACTAGCATCACCGAAGGCCACGTATGCCTGAGCCAGCCGCCACGCACTGACGCTGCCGCGCACGGCATCCACCGATGGAGGGGCCAGCGCCAACGCACGTCGACCTTCTTGAATGGCTTCGGTTTCCTGGCCCAATCCAGCGTAAGCGACCGCTAGCCAACTGCCCTGGGCCGGGTCATCCGACCAGGCCCGCAGTTCGTTCTCCAGGACCACACGGGCCGAGTCGTAGTACGCGCGGGAGGCCTCCGGCTGCTTGCGCCGACCGTATAGATCGCCCTTGGCGAGGAAGTAGTGGACATACGAGATCGTGTCGGCACCGAACGCGCTGACCGACAACTGGTCGAGGATCTCGGCCAAACCACCTGAGAGCACTCGGAAAGGCTCGGGAGTAGATGAGAGCAGGTGGGCCGCGAACTCCAGACGGCCCATGCGGTCGGAACCCTGCTCGACCACGCGGATTGCAGCGTCGCGGTCCGCTTCGACATCCAGATGGAAACTGATCTGGGTGGCGTACGGCAAGATCTGCTCGGGAGCGAGAGCGATCGCACGGTCAAGGTGGGGCTTAGCCTCCTCAGGAGCATCGGACCTCGTCAAAGCCGCTCCCACAGCTACAGCGATCCTCGCCGATCGAGGATCGAGAGCAGCCGCCTTTTCATAGACCACCGCGGCCTCGTCCCAGCGGCCAAGCTTCTCCAACACACTGCCCTTCACGAGCAACGCATCGGGGTAGTTGGGCTGCTCGTGCAGCGTCAGCTCCAGGTGCTCGAGCGCACGGTCGTAATCCCGGGTCTCCGATAGATAGGCGCCGAATGCCAGGTGAGCCTCAGGCAGGTCGGGATCCAGGCGTAGCGCCGATTCGGAGGCTTCCTTCGCGGCGCGAAGGCGACCGGCAGTCACATCGTAATAATCGGTGTAGGTAAGTGTGTGCGCCCTGGATAGCCGGGCGTACGCGAGGGCGAATCCGGGGTCGAGTTCGACGGCCTTCGCGTACATCTCGACGGCCGTCACGGGCGCCGTCTCGAGGAAGCCGAGCTGACCCCTATTCCAGTAGTAGTTCCCAGCGAGATAGAGATCGTATGCCTCTAGGTTGGCGGTGGGACGGTTCTCGAACGCGTTTGTGCTCTCTGGCGTAAGAGTGGCGCGCAGTGCGGCAGCGATCTCCCGAGCTATGTCGCTCTGAATCGCGAAGATGGTCTCGGCGGAAAGTTCCTCGTCGTACGTCTCCGCCCACAGATGTTCGTCCGTGCTCGCGTCGATTAGCTGCACGTTCACGCGCACCCGGTCTCCGGCTCGCTGTACACCCCCCTCCACCACGGTCGAGACACCGAGCTCGCTGGCGATCTCGCGCATCGGCTTTCGCGTATCCTCGTACTGCATCACCGACGTCCTGGAGATCACCTTGAGGCTTTCGATTTTCGACAGATGGGTGAGAATGTCGTCGTGCATTCCCTGGGAGAAGATGATCGCCTCCTGATCATCACTCGTGGCGCGTGTAGCGAACGGCAGCACCGCAACCGAACGCAGGTTAACGCCGGGGGCCTCCGCAGCTGCCGATGCACCGCCCGGCCCTCGCCCGAACAAGAACCAGCCAGCGGCGAAGCCTCCCCACAGGAGAGCAGCACCCACACCGCCCAGCATCGCGTTACGCCACGTGAGTAGCCGGCGCTGTGTTGTCCGATCTGGCACGCTTGATCGGTCGTCACCATTGCCTGCCTGTTCCGGGGAGGTGAGAGCAGCCCCCTCTTGCACGAACGCCGTGGCGAGAACGATCGGAAGGCCGATGATCAGCAGGAACAGGGCAAAGGGCGGAGCCCAGTCGGGAAGGTTGAGAGCGCCCGCCAGCGTGTCCACGGCCTGAAGAACGAGCCAGCTGCCAACCACGTAGATCCCGAGCACCTGCCACAGCGAGCGGCGGTGGATCTCGCCGATCAGCTGTTTCAAATGTGACATCGGCAGCCGGGCAGTTTTGGGGGCATCATTGGGTCAGAAAGCTCGCCAAGGCCGGAGCCCAAAGCAACCTACCCTCGACGATCGGCCTCTTGTTGCCGTCCTTGTTACCATGAGCACCTTTGGCCCACCGGCTCTATAACCTCCCAGATGCACGAAAGCCCCGTCGTGCGGGGCTTTCTGGTATATGGGCCCGGATGGATTTGAACCATCGACCTCACGCTTATCAGGCGTGCGCTCTAACCAAGCTGAGCTACGGGCCCCTCGCTCATCTTCGAAGGCGGCGCTTACTACACAGTACGTCGCCAGGGGTTCGCGGAAAGGGTCACGAGGATATCGCGGCCTACGGACCTGAACAAGCGCAGACGAACCGAGCGGTCAGCGAGCGTAGACGGCCACCTGCCAGACGAAGGTCTTCGCCGAATACTGCCGCTCGAAGCCGAACGAGCGGATCTTCGAATCGATCTCGTCGGGCCGGTGGATGAACACCCGAAAGGCACTCCGCTTGAGCACGTTGAGCAGGTTGAGGACGGCGATGACCATGCGGACGGGCCAGCGCTGCCGCGGGAACACGAGCCCGTAAACGGAGCGGGCCTTCGAGGCCGAGCCGGACACCAGCGCCGGCATGTCCGGATAGCAGCAGACGACTCGATCCAGGGTCACCACGTCCACCTCGGGAATCTGCTCCGCGATCTCCACGAAGTCGCCGAAAGTGTAACTCGCGCGATGCGCGTAGCCTCGTCTCTCAGCCTCCACTCGCGAGGCATCCAGGTAGGCCTGGGATGCGTCGGCCGAATGGACCTCTGTGGCACCCAGCTCTACCAGCTCGTGCTGGAGAGTGCCGACGCCTCCCCCGATGTCCAGAACGGAGTCTCCCGCGAGATCGCGCTCGGCAAGTCCCTTGAGGAGGAGGCGGGTCGATTTGTCGGGACCCCTCTTCCGGTACCGCTTCAGCTCCCTGCGGGCCCTCTTGTCGCTGAAGAACTCGCCCGCGCCCTCACAGTGACAACAACTGTTCATGCTCACGCGGTCATGGCTTCCTCATCGAGCTCCTCGTCCCAGTCCTCGTCGAGATCATCATCGTCCCAGTCCTCGTCGAGATCTGCGTCGAGATCCTCGTCGTCCCAATCGTCATCGTCCCAATCGTCATCCAAGTCCTCTTCCTCCTCGGCCCAACGGGAGACGAGCCCGAGCGGATCGACGACGCTGGCATCAGAAAGCTGAGTGAGCACTGTTGCCTCCTGCGGAAAGCCTCGTTACCGGGTGTCTGACACGTGCCTGCCGCTTAGTAATGTGGCTTCGTTCGGCTGTCAAGGTTGCCCTCTCAGGTTGCGACAGGGCCATCAGGAGCCACCTTGCGGGACTTGGTTTGCTGCGGCCCACGGAGCCGCCGTACGTTGCTGTCCACCATGCGAAAAGTCAGTCTCCCCACGTCTCGTGCTGCCGCCTTCCAGGCCCGCAGCTGGATCAGGGCGGCGGCAGTCACCCCAGCTGTAGCTGTCCTGCTTGTCGGCGCTTGCAGCAAGCCGTCGGCCTGGGGCGAGGCGACCAGCCTGATCCTGGTAGCGTCCGACGAGTTCTGGCCCACAATCGAGGACAGCACCTACCGGGCGCTCGAGCCGACGTTCGTCACGACCCGCGAGGAGAAGAAGTTCCAGGTCACGCAGATCGACCCCTCCAATCCGGAGCTCGGCGACCTCCTCCCCTTCCGTCAGGTGATCCTGCTCGGAACGCCCGACAGTCCGCTCGTTCTGGCTGCCGGAGAGGCCGCGAACGTCACACCCGAGTCCGGCTCGATCATCACGGCCGCAGATGTCTGGGCCAGGGGCCAACTGGTCTCGGTCGTCGTCGCGGAGCCAGGTCGCGAAGAGGAGACTTGGCTCCAAAGCCTGCCCGACCTCATCGAGCTGATCGACGGCCGCTACCGCGACTGGGTGCTCGAGCGGATGTTCGTCAGCGGCGTCGACTCGGCGGCGGCCGACTCGCTGGCCGGCCGTTTCGGACTCAGCCTGCACGTCCCGAGGGTCTACGAGCTCGTCATCCGGGAAGGGCCGCTGGATACGATGGTGATCCTTCGCAACGACAACCCGGATCCGAGCGAGCTCATCCGGTCTGTCCTGCTCACCTGGCGGCCGCGTCTCGTCGAGCTCACGGACGATGTCGCGCTCGACTGGAGGTCGGCGATCGACAGCATCCACTACAACGTCGCCCAGCGGGCGGAGCCGGCGGAGGCCGGATCGAGGTCTTTCCAGATCGACGGCCGAGAGGCGTTGGAGGTGAGAGGCACCTGGGTTGACGAGGGCACGTTCCCGGCCGCCGGGCCCTATATTGATTGGCTGGTGCAGTGCCCGGACCGAACCGTGTTGATCGACGCGTGGTTATACGCCCCGCGTAAGCCGAAATACGAATATATGATCCAGCTCGAGCAGATACTGAGCTCGTTCACCTGCGGAGCGGGATCGGCTGCGAGCCCGTAGTGTCTTTCGTACATCTCCACACCCATAGCGAGTACTCGCTGCTGGACGGTGCGAACCGGATCGACGATCTGATCGATCGCGCCGTCCGCCTGGACATGCCCGCAATCGCGCTCACCGACCATGGCAACCTCTACGGCGCTTGGACCTTCCAGAAGAAGGCACGGAAGGCGGGGATCCGGCCGATCATCGGGTGTGAGGCGTATATGGCGTATGGCGACCGCCGAGTCCGGGTGAAGCCGCCCGACGCGCCCGCCGAATACGCGCATCTTGTCCTCCTCGCGGCCAACAAAGAGGGATACCGCAACCTCGTTCGCCTCTCCTCGATCGGATATATGGAGGGCTTTTACCGCCGGCCACGCATCGACCACGAGGTGCTCGAAGAGCACGCGGACGGCCTGATCGCGCTCAGCGCATGTCTATCCGGCGAGGTCGCCAAGTACTTGCAGTTGGGGCGATACGAGGACGCGAAGCGTACGGCTGAGTGGTACGCTCGGTTGTTCGGGCCGGGGCGCTATTGGCTGGAGGTGCAGAACCACGGAATCCCAGGACAGGCCGAGGTCAACGACGGCGTCTTCCAGCTGGCCGATGAGCTCGGGATCGGCGTCGTGGCCACAAACGACGCTCATTATCTGCGGCGCGAGGACGCGGACGCGCACGACACGCTCCTCTGCATCGGGACGGGCAAGGATAAGGAAGACCCGAACCGGCTCCGCTTCTACGGCGAAGAGAGCTACTTCAAGTCGGCCGAGGAGATGTCGGCTCTCTTCCCCGGACGGAGCGACGTCCTCGAGAACACGCTGAAGGTCGCCGAGGACTGCGACGTCCAGTTCGAGAAGCGCTACTACCTACCCAACTTCCCGCTTCCGAGCCAGTTCGCCGACGACATGGCCTACCTGCGCCATCTCGTCGAGGAAGGCGCCCGCTGGCGTTACGGAGACCCGCTGTCCGATGACGTACGGGAGCGGATGGAGTACGAGCTCGGCGTGATCGAGAACACCGGCTACGCCGGCTACTTCCTCATCGTCTGGGATTTCATCCGCGCGGCGCGCGAGCGGGACATCCCGGTCGGGCCTGGCCGCGGATCGTCTGCCGGCTCGCTCGTCGCCTATTCGCTCCAGGTGACCGACGTGGATCCGCTGCGCTTCGACCTTCTGTTCGAGCGCTTCCTCAACCCCGACCGGATCTCGATGCCGGACATCGACATCGACTTCTGCTACGAGCGGCGCGGCGAGGTCATCGACTACGTGCGGGAGAAGTACGGCAACCGCTCGGTCGGCCAGATCATCACGTTCGGGACCATGAAGGCGCGGGCGGTGGTTCGAGACGTGGGCCGGGTGCTTGGCTTCGCCCCGGCCGACACGGACCGGCTGGCCAAGCTGATACCGAGCGGGCCGGGCTATTCCCTCGGAATCGAGGACGCCGTCGACAAGGTCCTCGAGCTCAAGGAGGCCTACGAGTCGGATCCACGGACGCGGACACTGCTCGACTACGCCGCCCGCATCGAAGGGCTGTCGCGGCACAGCTCGGTGCACGCGGCGGGCGTGGTCATCGCGCCCGGACCCCTCGAGGAGTACGTGCCCGTCTGTGCGGACGCAAAGAACGGGAAGAACGGCGCGGACGCGGTCATCACGCAGTTCGATATGAACGCGCTCGAAGACGTCGGGATGTTGAAGATAGACTTCCTCGGCCTGCGCACCCTGACGGTGATCCGCTACGCAGTGGACGCGATCCGCGAGAAGGGGATCGAAGTCGACTGGGATGAGATCGGTCTTGGTGATCCGGCGGTGTACGAGATGCTGGCGACCGGCGGCACGTCCGGCGTCTTCCAGTTCGAGTCCTCGCTCGGCACGGACAAGCTCCGCGCGATGCGCTGCGACCGGTTCGACGACCTACTCGCCGTGAACGCACTGATCCGGCCGGGCCCGCTGGACAGCGGGATGACCGACGTGTTCATCCGCCGGAAGCGAGGATTCGAGCCGGTCGAGTATCCGCACCCGGATCTGGCGGATCTCCTCGAGCCGACCTACGGCGTGATCACCTACCAGGAGCAGGTGATGCGGGTGGCCAGCCTGCTCGCCGGCTTCACGCTCGCCGAAGCGGATGTCCTCCGAAAAGCGGTCGGAAAGAAGGACGCCGCCCTGACGAAGACGGTGCTGGGAGAGTTCGTAGAGAAGGCGATCGAGCGGGGCATCGATCGTTCGAAGGCGAAAGAGATCGCCGAGCTCATCCGTACGTTCGGCCGCTACGGCTTCCCGAAGGCGCACAGCGTCGCCTACGCGATCCTCTCGTACCGGACGGCGTGGCTGAAGGCGCACCATCCGGCCGAGTTCATGGCCGCCCTCCTCTCGTCCCAGATCGACAGCACGGACGCGGTCGTCGGGTACATCGCGGAGACGCGAGGGCTGGGGATCGAGGTGCTTCCGCCCAGCGTGGACGAGTCGAAGTACCGTTTCACGGTGGTCGACGGAGATCGGATCCGCTTCGGACTGGGAGCGATCAAAGGGATCGGCTTTTCGGCAACCGAGAACATCATCGAGGCGCGGCAGGAAAAACCGTTCGAGTCCCTGTGCGACTTCTGCCGGCGGATCGACCTGAGGCTCAACAACCGCCGGGTCCTGGAAGCGCTCGTCGAGTCGGGGGCGCTGGATTCGCTCGGCGATCGAGCCGCCCTGATCGCTGGGCTGGACGCGGCGCTCGCGGAGGCCCAGGCCCGCCAGCGGGAAGAGGAGGCGGGTCAAACCACGCTGTTCGGCGAAGGCCCTGCCCAGCGACCCGACCCACCGCTGCCGCCCGTCCCGCCGTGGAGCGAGCGAGAGCGCCTACAGCGGGAGAAAAAGGTGATCGGCTACTACACCTCCGGTCACCCGCTTGACCGGTACCGGGACCTCGTCAACCTCTATTCGCTCGAAGCACACAGCGGGAACCTCGGCGAGTTGAAGGACCGAAAGGTGGAGGTGGCTTGCGTGGCCACGGATGCCACGGTCCGCTCCTCTCGGCGCGATGGTCGGGAATGGTGCCGCCTCACGATCGAGGACTACCACGGAACGGCGACCGCTCTGGTCTTCGGCGATATCTGGCTCAAATACCGCGATCTCCTCACCCAGGATGCTCCCGTCCTGATCGCCGGCGCGGTCTCCGGTCGCTCGCGCGACGAGGAGGACCCGCCCATCTTCGTCGACTCGGTCGTGCCGCTGGCCGACATCCGGCGAAGCGGGCAAGTGGGCATTCGGATCGAGCTGGATCAGGAGCTGCCGAGGACGGAAGTGTTCGACAAAGTCCGATCGCTCGTCGAGGATTCTCCGGGCAGCGGCCCGTTGCTCGTAGAGTGGAAGAAGGCCGGCAACGGCGTCACGCCCTGCTTCGCTTCCTCTCTGCGGGTCTCCCCGAACGCGGACCTGTTGGCGGATCTTCGCTCCCTGCTGGGCAGCGACCATGTGCACCTCGTGCGCGACGCAGCTGAGAGGTAAGGACGTGTCGGAGCCGACTCAGGAACTCGACCAAGCCGACGGCGGACGACCGCAGGAAGAGCGGCGGCAGAGCGAGCGACGGCCGGAAGAGCCCGAGAAGTCGCCCGAAGAGCTCTCCCGCTACGAGCGCGTCAAGCTCGCCCGTCACCAGGAACGACCGTTCACGCTGGACTACGTGAACAACCTCCTGAGCGAGTTCCTGGAGCTACGCGGCGACCGGGCTTTCCGAGACGATCCCGCCATTGTGGGCGGGTGGGCTAGCTTCCGCGGCCGGAGCGTGATGGTGATCGGCCACCAGAAGGGCCGGGACATGAAGGAGAACGTGCACCGGAACTTCGGTTCTCCACACCCGGAAGGGTACCGGAAGGCGGAGCGCCTGATGCGGTTGGCCGAGAAGTTTGGGAAGCCGGTGATCACCTTCATCGATACGCAGGGCGCCTACCCGGGGATCGGGGCGGAGGAGCGCGGGCAGGCGGAGGCGATCGCCCGGAATCTCTTCGTCATGGCGGGCCTTCGAACACCTATCATCAGCTGTGTGATCGGCGAGGGAGGCAGCGGCGGAGCTCTCGGCATCGCCGTGGCGGACCGGATCCTCATGCTCGAGAACGCGATCTACTCGGTGATCTCGCCCGAAGGCTGTGCGGCGATACTCTGGCGGAGCCGTGACGAGGCCGAGCGAGCTGCCGAGGCCCTCAAACTGACGGCAACGGACCTGCTCGAGTTCGGTATCGTCGACGAGCTGGTCGCCGAGCCCGCTGGCGGAGCGCACCGAGATCCCGGCGGCGCCGCAGAGAGTCTGGGCGAAGCGCTCGAGCGCCACCTGAACGAGCTGTGCGCGATGGAGGTCGAGGACCTTGTCCACGCCCGACGCGAAAAGTACTACGGGATGGGTCGCTGGGACGAGGTTGATCTCGAATGAGCGACAAGCCGGGCGGGCCGACCCCCGTGCGCGACACCGGGCCGATTCCTGTCCGCGACAACGGGCCGATTCCTGTCCGCGACAACGGGCCCACACCGGTTCGCGAAGCCGGGCCGGCTCCTCCGAAGATCGACAGCCCCCGCCCGGTGGCATCGGCAGAGTTGCAGATCCTCCTCATCCGCTTCAAGGGCCTCCGCGAGGAGTGCTTCTGTTTTCGTAGCACGCTGCCGGGCCGGGAGGGCGAGTTCATGATCGTGGAGGCGGACCGCGGTCAGGATCTGGGCTGGGTGAAGAAGGCAGCGGACGCCGCGAGCGCTACTTGCGGCGGCGGATGCGATGAGGTCGGCGACCGGGCGGTGATTCCGCCGACCAAGCAGGTGATCCGGCGTGCCTCGCCCGCGGACGTGCAGCGCTCCCGGCAGCTGCGAGACGAAGAGGATCAGATCCGCCGCAAGACCCGCGACCTGGTCAAGACGCACAAGCTGAAGATGAAGGTCAGCGAGGCCGAGTGGCAGTGGGATCGCAACAAGCTCACGGTCTACTTCACGGCCGACAAGCGTGTCGACTTCCGGTCCCTCGTTCGCGACATGGCGCGCACCTTCCGGACCCGGATCGAGCTTCGCCAAATCGGCGTACGGGACGAGGCAAGGCGACTGGGCGGCCTCGGCCGATGTGGCCGCGAGCTATGCTGCCGCCTCTGGTTGCCCGACATTCAGCCGGTCACGCTGCAGCTTGCCAAGGACCAGGGCCTGTCCCTTAACCCCGCGCAGATCTCGGGCGCCTGTGGGCGTCTGATGAACTGCCTTCGGTACGAGCACGAGATGTACGTGCAGGGACGAAAGCGCTTTCCGCGAGTCGGCCAGACCCTGGAGACGGCTCGCGGCCCCGAGGAGGTAACCGGCTGGAACCTGCTAAAGGAGACCGTTTCGTTGCGTGATCAGACCGGTCAACTCCGCAACGTGCCGCTCGAAGAGCTGAAGCAGGAGGCCAAAGCGCTCCGCGGCCGTAGGTGATGGGCCGCTTCTACCTCACCACCGCGATCGACTACGCCAACGGCGAGCCCCACGCCGGCCACGCTTTCGAGAAAGTCGGGGCGGACGTGATTGCCCGGTATCGACGCTCGCTCGGCGACGATGTCCACTTCGTCATCGGGATGGACGAGCACGGCCAGAGCATCTCCGAGGCGGCCGAGCGGCGGGGGACCGATCCGCAGGCGTTCGTGGACGAGATGGCCGAGCTGTGGGCCGGCGTGTGGAGCCGGCTCGAGATCTCGCACGACGACTTCATTCGTACGACGGAGGATCGTCATCGGGCCGCGGTCGAGGCGATCGTGGATGGTATGAAGGCCGCCGGCGATCTCTACATCGACCGCTACGCCGGCTATTACTGCGTGCGCTGCGAGCGCTTCCGGAAGGAGGAGGAGCTCGTGGACGGACGCTGTCCCTACCACCCGAATCGTGAGATCAGCTGGACGGAGGAGGAGAACTGGTTCTTCCGTCTCTCGCGCTACCGAGACCCTCTCCTGGAGCATCTCGAGCGGCATCCCGAGTTCGTGCAGCCAAAGAGCCGGCGGAACGAGATCCTTCGGCTGTTGGAGGGAGGGCTGGACGACATCTCCGCCTCGCGCTCTCGGCTTCCGTGGGGCATCCGGTTCCCCGGCGCAGAGGATCACACGGTCTACGTGTGGGTCGACGCGCTCACGAACTACCTCTCGGCCACCGGATACCCGGAGGAGGGATATACCCGTTGGTGGCCAGCCCAGCTGCACATCCTCGGGAAGGACATCACCCGTTTTCACTGCGTGATCTGGCCCGCCATGCTGATGTCGGCGGGCGTCGAGCTCCCCGCGACGGTGTGGGCACATGGCTTCGTGAGCGTGGCGGGAGGGAAGATCTCCAAAGATGCCGGTTCGGCGCTCGACCTCGGAGAGCTCATCGACCGACACGGCACCGACCCGTTCCGCTACTTCCTCGTCCGCGAGGCGCCTTGGGACGGCGACCGGGACTTCTCCTCTCCCGCCGAGCTTCTGGACCGTTTCGATCGGCGCTACAACGCCGAGCTGGCCAACGACCTCGGCAACTTGGTCAGCCGAACGGCCGCCATGGTTCTCAAGTACCGGGACGGCGTGGCCTCGCCAGGTGAGAACACGCCGCTCGACGAGGCGCGTGCCGCCTTCGTCGAAAGCTACCATGAGCAGATGGAGGCCTATCTGCTTCACGCGGGGCTCGAGGCCATGCTCGGCCTCGTGCGGCGAGCCAACGCCTACGTCGACGAGGTCGAACCCTGGCGGCTGGCCAAAGAGGGGGACGGAGCCGCCGGCGAGCTGGACGCTGCTCTCGGCTCTCTCGTGCTGAGCCTCCGCGCGGCCGCCGCGATGCTCGGCCCCTTCATGCCGGACAGGGCAGCCGAGATCTGGACCCGGATGGGCGGAGCGGAGGGCCTTCCCTCCTTCGCTGATGCCGGGGCTCTACCGCCGAGCGGCGAAGGCGAGCTTCCACCGCCTGCCTCGGTGCAGGTGAGAAAGGGACCGCCGGTCTTTCCGAGATTCGAAGCTTGACAGTTCGCCGCGTCATCGATACCGTCACGGCGCCTTCGGGCACGCCCGGTCGAGCCCTTCGATCGGGCGGATTTGCAGTTCCCTGACACGCGGCGGTCACACTTGCAGCTCGAGTTCTTTCAGAGCGAGAAGCGCAGCCGAAGAGTAAACAGGCTTTGGCGCCTCCTGAAGGCGGATGCCTGGACCTTCCAACTTGTCCCATCGGGCGTCGAGCGGGTTCGCGTGCTGCGTATCCGCCGCCGGACCGTTCTGGGCGCTGCAGCTGTCATCGTCTTCCTGTCGGTCACCGGTTTCGTGGGCCTGGTCGTATCCACCGGACAGGCTGCTCGGCAGTTGGAGGCTCTGAGGCTGCGAGCCGAGAACCAGCTGCTCGCTTCCAGTGTCGAGGATCTCGGCGAACGCGCCGGCGCGCTCGACCAGGCGCTCGACGACCTCGCGGTGCGCGAAGAGCGTTTCCGGCTGCTGGCCGGCCTGCCACTGCTCGACCCCGAGATTCAAGAGGTCGGGATCGGTGGGCCCGCTCCGGTAGATGACGAGCGGGAGACCTTCTTCCAGGTGCGGCCGGACCTAGCGCAGGAGGCCTACGCGACGCGATACGAGTTCGATCGCATGCTCCGGCGGGCCGAGCTGCTCGAGGCGGGCATGTCCGAGGCGGAAGACGCGCTTGTCTCGAGCCGCGACCAGCTGCTCGCACGGCCGTCGATCTGGCCTGTGGCCGGTGAAGAGGCCTGGCTGAGCTCCGGCTTCGCCCGCAGCCGCCTGCACCCCCTGCTTCTCAAGCGACGGCCGCACATGGGCTTGGACCTGTCGGCTCCTCGAGGCGCCCCGGTCGTGGCGACGGCCGAGGGAACGGTGGTCAAGGTGTGGAAGGAGGCGGCGCTCGGCCGCGTGATCGAGATCGACCACGGCTTCGGCTACGTGACCCGCTACGCGCACCTCCTGGAAGCCGGCGTGCGTGGTGGCCAGAGCGTCGAGCGCGGTGAGGTGATCGGCTCGGTGGGCAAAACCGGCCTGGCGACGGCGCCACACCTCCACTACGAGGTCCATGTCGAGGGCCGGCCGGTCAACCCGTACACCTACCTTTTGGAGCGGCACAGGATCGGAAGCGTCGAGCAGAGCCGCTAGTCCCTGCCCCTTCGTTGAAAATGCCCCTGCGCGGGTCTACATTTCTTCGCTCTAACAGCCGGACACGAGGAACTCAACTCCCTGGAGTCGCTTCGATGCTTAAACGATCGGCGTTGGCTGGCCTGGTCGCTTTTCTTCCCCTACTCGCTGCTTGCGGCGGCTCCGATCTGACCGTCGTGGTCCTCTCGGAGGCCGAGGGCGTGCAGGTACCGGTGGCCAACCAGGAGATCGTGTTCATCCCGTTCAACAGGGACTCCGTCTTCGAGGCTCTGGCGGCGGCGGCCGAGGAGCCCGAGCCACAGATCCCGAGCGACCTGGAAGAGCAATTCGCACAGGTCGCGGCCCTCCAGGAGGACTGGCGGGTGGCGGAGGCCGAGTGGGCGGAAGCCCGAGAGTCGCTGCAGAACCTGTCGGACAGGCTGCAGAGACTGGACCGGAGAAGCCGGGAATACCAGCAGCTGTATCGCCAGTTCGATGGGCTCGAGGGCACGGAACGCCGGCTCAACAACGCTAGGCAGCAAGCGTTTCAGGTGTTCGACGATCTGCAGAAGCAATCGTTGACCCGATCCGACTCGATTCGGGCGGTGATCGAAGCGTGGGAGGACATCGCGTTCATGGATTACGTGGACATCGAAACGGAGATTCTGACAGAAGACGGCCGGCAGATCATGTACGACACGACCGACGCCTCCGGCGCTGCCACGAGCAGACTGAAGAGCGGCAGCTGGTACGTCCACACCCGTCTGCCGCGTCCGTTCTCCGAGCTGTATTGGAACGTGTTGATCGATCCCTCCGCGACGGATTCGCTGCAGCTCACTACGGCCAACGCCGACGAGCGGATCCGGCTGTAAGAACCTCGACAGGAAGCGGAGCCCGATCTGCACGAGCGTGCGGATCGGGCTTTGTCATCTGAAGTCGCAATGCCGCGGTGACGCGTAAATGCTTGAAGACCGAGATCCACTGACGCTGGACGTAGACCGGGATTACGTCGGCTGGATCACCATCGACCAGCCCGGCTCTAAAGTAAACCTCCTGACAACAGCGACGATGGCGCTTCTCGATCGACTGATCGGCGAGATCGAGTCGCGGATCGCCACCGGCAAGCTAGTGGCTGTCGTCATCCGCAGCGGGAAGCCGGGGTCCTTCGTGCACGGCGTCGACGTGCGGGAAATCTCCGAGATCATCGACCGGTCCGAAGCCTTCCAGAAGAGCCGCGAAGGCCAGCGGATCTACCGACGGATCGAGCGCCTTACGGTGCCGACCCTCGCGGCGATCGATGGGACGTGTCTGGGCGGCGGCACCGAGCTCATCCTGGCCTGCGACTATCGGATCGCCTCGGACGACCCTTCCACACGCATCGGCCTGCCTGAGGTGAAGCTCGGAATCCTCCCGGGATTCGGCGGGAGCGTCCGCCTGCCGCCGCTCGTGGGCATCCAATCTGCGCTCGACGTGATCCTGACCGGAAGGGCAATCTCGGCCACCAAGGCTCGCCGCATCGGGTTGCTCGACCGCCTGGCACCCAAGCCGCGTTACGAGATGGAGGTCTCGTCGTTCCTCAAGGACATCCTGGGCGGTAAAGGACGAGGCAAGGCTCGGAAGAAGCCGCTGCAGAGACGCGTCCTTGAGGACACGGGCCCGGGCCGCTCTCTGCTCTTTTCGCTGGCCGAGCGTAAGGTGGCGGCTCAGACCAAAGGCTGGTATCCGGCACCACTCCGTGCCCTGCGGCTCGTGGCGGATACGTACGGAATGCAGATCGATCACGCCCTCGAGATGGAGGCTCACGCTCTCTCCGAGCTGGCCATCACGCCCGAATCGCGAAGCCTCGTCCGACTCTTCCTCCTGCAGCAGGACGCCCGCCGGAAGCTCGGCGACGAAGCGACGAGCGTGGCAAAGCCGGTCGAGCGGGCGGCCGTTCTGGGAGCCGGTGTCATGGGGGGCTCGATTGCCGAGTTGATCGCGGCGAACGATCTGCCCGTTCTGCTGAAGGACATCGAGCAGGAAGCCCTGGACGCCGGCCTTCGTCACGCCAACGAGCTTCTGCAGAAGGCTGCGGAGAAGGGCCGTTTCGGCTCGGGAGAGGCGGGGCTCAAGTTCGCTCTGATCCAGGGGACGTTGAGTTACGAGAAGTTCCGGGACGTCGACCTCGTCATCGAGGCGGTCGTCGAGCGGATGACGGTCAAGCAGCAGGTGCTGCAGGACGTGGAAGAGTGGATTCCGACCGATTCCATCTTCGCCAGCAACACGTCCTCCCTGTCGGTCGGTGAGCTCGCCGAGGCCTCCCGGCGTCCCGAACGAGTCGTAGGCATCCATTTCTTCAATCCGGTGCACCGCATGCCCCTGGTCGAAATCGTTCGCACCGGGAGCACATCCGAGGACGTGCTGGCCAGCGCGTTCGCCTTCGTGGTCGCCATGGGGAAAACGCCAGTCTTGGTGGCCGACCGGCCGGGCTTTCTGGTCAACCGCCTCCTGGCGCCCTATCTGAACGAGACCGGATATCTTCTCGAAGCCGGAGCGGAAGTCCGTTCCATCGACCGGGCTCTGGAGGAGTTCGGGATGCCTATGGGTCCCTGTCGGCTAATTGATGAGGTGGGCCTGGACATCGCGGATCACGTGTCGGTCGAGATGCAGCGAGCGTTCGGCGAGCGGATGCGGCCGGCCAATGTCGTAGCGGACCTGCGAGACGAGGGACTGCTCGGCCGGAAGAACGGCCGGGGCTTCTACCGTTACGATCGCGGCCAACAGCGAGGGATCGAGCCGGCGGTCGCCAGGCGGTTTCCAGGTCGGAGAGCGGACGAGCCGGACGAGGAGGAGATACAGCGCCGCTGCCTGTATCTGATGGTGAACGAGGCGGCTTTCGCTCTGGATGAGAAGGTGGTCGAGTCGGCCGGCGAGCTGGACCTCGCACTGGTGATGGGGATCGGCTTCCCACCGTTCCGCGGCGGCTTGCTGAGCTGGGCCGATCGCGAAGGTGTGCCAACTATCGTCAAGCGACTCCAGGCCTTCGAGGAGCGGCTCGGGCCACGGTTCGCGCCGGCAGGTCTGCTGAAGACCATGGCGGAAGAAGACCTGACGTTTACCGACACTGACTAGCCGTCCGCCTCCGTTCCGCCGCCCTCTTCTCTCGGCGACCGAAGTCCAGCCGGCCCCGGACGCTCCGTCGGTCGAGATCGTCTACCGCCGGTTGCCATCCGATGTTACACGCTACTACCAGGAGCTGCTCCTGGATGATGAGCGCTGCAAGATCACCCTGGCCTACAGGACCGATCCAGGACCCGGACCCGCCGCGGGCGCGGCGTTGCTATGGTTCACCTTTCCGGGCCGTTCCCACGAGGTCGCGGCCGTTTACGAGACCGACGGTCGCCTGCGCGGCTACTATACGAACATCGTCGGCCCTCCCGAGTTCGCGTCCACCGGTGTGTGGCACATCGACGACCTGTGTCTGGACGTTTGGCAGCCGCGTCATGGGCCGGCCGAGCTGCTCGACCAGGAGGATCTGGATAAGGCGGAGGCGGAAGGTTGGATCGAACAGGCAGGCGCGGATGATGCGCGCCGGGAGGCCCGCTGGGTGCTTGATCGAATCGAGTCGCGACGCTGGCCGCCGCGTATTGTCGGACGCTGGCCGCTCGACGCGGTGCCCTCCCTGCGCTTCCGGCGCGATGAACCGGGCCGCTATGCCGCCAACCTCGTCTCGATACGCGTCATCGCGTACGGATTGTACATGATGGGCGCGATATCGCTGACATCGATCCTGTTCGCGGCGTTCTCGGATGCGCTTGTCGCCGGCGGAGCCGCGCAGAAGGCCTGGCTGGCGACACTCGGAGCAGAGGCCCTCCTTTTGTTGCCCTTCGCGTTGGTCGGGCGCCTTCCGGCCACGGAGCACGCACGGCCCGCCGAGGCGATGCACGAGCGGACCCTCCTCGCCGCGGCTGCCGCTACAGGGATCGCGGTTCTCCTCCTGAACCGGAGCGAACTCTGGCGAGACCTGCTCGTTGCGGTCTACGGCTCGCTCGCCTTCTTCCTCACGGTGTTCGGGATCAGCCGGGCTTGGCTGGATCGAGTCGTCCCGCTCGCGGCGATCGCGGGTCTGCTCCTCTGCGGCATCGCCCTCTTGGTTCTCCTGTGAACACGAAGCGTACGCGCGGAAGCGAGCGCCTGCGCTTCGTGGCGGGCTTCGCCGTCTATTTCCTCGCCCTGTGGCTCCTCTGGAACACTCCGGCGGTCTACCCGTTGAAGATCTTCGTCGTCCTTCTCCACGAGATCAGCCATGGAATCATGGCGTTCGCCACCGGCGGGACGATCCAGGAGATCGTGATCAACGCAGACCAGGGCGGCGCCTGCCTCTGTCCGGGCGGCTCGCCTTTCCTCACCCTGTCGGCCGGGTACCTGGGAAGCCTTTTGTGGGGAGCGCTTCTGCTCGCCCTTGCCATGCGAGGCGGGCGCTGGGCCCGGTTCGGCATGGCCGCGGTGGGTTTGATGGTCCTGGGCGTGGGCGCCTTCTTCGTTCGCACCGGTTTCGGCCTCGCGTTCGCTGTCCTGTTCAGCGCGGCACTCCTCGCATCGGCACGCTACCTCCCGGATACGCTGAACCGGACGCTGCTCACCGCCCTCGGGCTGACCAGCTCCCTCTACGCGATCCTCGACATCAAGAGCGACATCCTGGACCGGCCGCATCTGGAATCGGATGCCCGCATGCTGGCCGAGCTCACGCACATTCCCACCCTGGTTTGGGGAGTGCTCTGGATCGGAATCGCGCTGGCGGTGAGCTGGTGGCTCCTCAGCCGCGCCTACCGGCGGGTCTAGCGGTCAACCGGCGGTTCCAGCGCGCCTGCCGGTCGGTCTAGCGGGTCAACCGGATCAGCCGTCCGGCTCGGTCCAATCGGCCGGGGCGAACGCCCCGATGGGTCCTGGAAACACGACCGGACTCTCGAAGCCGGTCGTCGACACGCTGGCGACGCCGAAGATGTAGTTGTCGATCACGACGTTCTCCAGGGTGTGCTCGGTCAGATCGCCGACGAACTCGCTCCACTCCCATTGAGGCGACGTGGTGAGCCGCCAATAGACCCTGTAGCCGGCCAGATCCGGCGACGCCGTGCGCTCGATCGCCTCCCAACGCAGCGTGGTGGAAGGCTGGACGGCGCCCTCTATCTCGACTCCGGAGGGCGGCGGCGGCGCGGAAGCCAACGCCGCCAGGGTCACCGCGTTCAGCGCTGTCAGCTTGGCCGCGAACTCGAACTCCACCTCCCCTATCACGTCGCCGTACTCCACCCCGTCCTCGACGCGGATGTCCTGATGCTGGCGGCGATAGTCCTCGTTCGCCTCCATGATTCGCACGGCCGGATAGCCGACATCGTTGAACGGGCGATGGTGCCCGCCCCGTCCGAACCGGTCCAGCCGGTAGACCATCATCATGTCGAGATTCGGGATGTATTCGTCGGCCAGCCGATCCACGTAGCGCGCCAGGTTGCGGGAGGGCGAGTCCACCTCGCCGCCCGTGAACCGCCGGAAGCGCGCCATTCGTTCGGTCTCGTCGGCCCGGATCCCTTCAGAAAACACACGGGCGACCGTGTTGTCGGAGACGCCGTTCTGCCCCTGGATATTCCCGATCATGTCGTTGTTTAGCACGGCCTCGATCCGCCAGCCTGTCTCTTTGGCCTGCTTGGCCATGTGCTGGCCGCCGAACAGTCCCTGCTCCTCTCCCGAGAGGCCGGCGTAGACGATCGAGGCGCCGAACTGGTGCTTCGTCAAAACCCTGGCCGCCTCGAGGACGCCCGCCATCCCGGAAGCGTTGTCGTTCGCCCCGGGAGCGTCGCTGACCCCGTCCAGCCCGTCCGATGCCCGTGAATCGATGTCGCCGGACATGATGACATAGCGGTCCGGGTCGGAGGTTCCGCGCTGGATGGCGACCACGCTCACCACGGCCGTCGTGTCGGGAATCCTCCGCTCACCCGAGACGATGGAGGTCTGGTACGACACCTCGAGGCAGCCTCCGCAGGCGGAGGAGATGCTGTCGAAGGCCGCCTTGATCCACCGACGGGCCGCACCGATTCCGCGCGTCTCCGACAGCGTGTCTGACAGCGTGTGGCGGGTACCGAAATCGGCCAGCCTTCGGATATCCGCTTCGATCCGCTCCGCCGACACCGCCTCGACGATCTCTCTCAGCAGAGCCTGCTCGGCGGGCGGGGCTTCCTGTGCGAGGAGGCAAGAGACCTGGAGCGAGCCGGGCGCCGCCACGAGCGTACATAGGCTCGTGAGGCCCGCCGCGAGAGCGAGCGAGGCCGGGCGCATCCGGAAACGACGAATGGCAGAGCGGGTTTTCGCGTGCATTTCGAATTCCTTTCCGAGGGCGTCTCGACCGACTAAGCTCGGAGATCTCTCGACGCGAGGAAAGAGATCGCATATCTGATGTTCGAGGAGATCTGGGAGTGAGGCTCACAAACCTTTTCGGTACCACGCTACGGGAGGCACCGGCCGATGCGGACGTCGCCTCGCACCAGCTCCTCCTACGGGCCGGCTACGTTCGTCAGCTGGCAGCGGGGATCTTCTCGTACCTGCCGCTCGCTCAGCGGTCGCTCCTCAAGATCGCCACGATCCTGCGGGAGGAGCTGGACGCGATCGGCGGCCAGGAGATCAGCATGCCGGTCGTGCACCCTGCCGAGCTGTGGCAGGCGACCGGCCGGTGGTACGAGATCGACGAGACGATGGCCAGATTCGAGGACCGGCGCGGGCGGGACATGCTTCTGGCGATGACGCACGAGGAAGTCGTCGCGCAGATCGCCAGCACCGAGGTCCGATCGTACCGACAGCTCCCGATCCTCGTGTACCAGATCCAGACGAAGTTCAGGGACGAGCTGCGGTCGCGCGGCGGCCTGATCCGGGTGCGCGAGTTCCTGATGAAGGACTCGTACTCGCTCGACCGCGACGCAGAGGGCCTGCGTCTGCAGTACGACGCACATTACGGAGCCTACCTGCAGATCGGACGGCGCGCCGGCCTGCCGCTCACCGCGGTGCTCAGCGATGTGGGCATGATGGGGGGTCAGGTGGCCCACGAGTTCATGTACATCACCCCGATCGGCGAGGACAGCCTCGTCCTATGCAAGGGATGCGACTACGCGGCGAATCTGGAGGTCGCCCGGTTCCGGCGTGAGGAAGCCTCGGAAGAGACCCCGCGGCCGATCGAGCGCGTCCACACGCCGGGCACGAGCACGATCGCTGATCTGGCCGAGTTCCTCGCGATCGAGCCCCGACAAACCGGGAAGATCATCTTCTTCATGGGCGCGTTCGCCAACGCTTCCGACCGCACCGGCGAAGCAGACGACGAGAGCGTCGAGCGTCTCGTTGTCGCGATCGTCCGCGGCGACATGGACGCGAATCCGATCCGCGTGCAGCAGCTCCTCGGCGCCGCCGTCTTGCGCCCGGCGCACCAGGAGGAGATCGAGGCGGCCGGGGCCGTGCCCGGGTTCGCGTCGCCGATCGGCATCGATCGAAGCCGAAGCGTCGTCGTGGTGGACGAAGCGGTCGCCCGGTCGCCAAACCTCGTGCTCGGCGCGAACGAGCCTGATTACCACGTCCGCGACACGAACTACGGCCGGGACTACGAAGCCGATCACGTCGGCGAGATCGCCTCCGCGTTCGACGGGGCCCCATGCCCTGAGTGCGACCAAGCGCTGCAGCTCGTTCGGGGAGTGGAGGTCGGAAACATCTTCCAACTCGGGACGAAATACTCCGAGGCGCTCGGAGCTTTCTTCACCGATGAGGACGGCGAGGAAAGGCCGATCGTGCTCGGCTCCTACGGCATAGGCCTCGGCCGGCTGCTCGCCTGCGTCGTGGAGGAGCACCGAGACGAGCGCGGGATGGCGCTACCGATCAGCGTCGCACCCTTCGCGGTGAGCCTCGTCTCGCTCGCCAAGACCGGAGAGACAGCGGCCGCCGCCGAGCGCCTGTACGAGGAGCTCCAGGACGCCGGGATCGACGTCCTGTACGACCATCGCGAGGCCAGTCCGGGAGTGAAGCTGAACGACGCCGACCTTCAGGGGATGCCTCTGCGGCTCGTCGTCTCGGAGCGCTCGCTGAAGCAGGGCGGCGTGGAGCTGAAGCGACGCACCGAGGCCAAGGCCCGGTCCGTCCCGCTGGATGAGGCGGTGGACGCCGTTCGGGATGAGATCGAGGCGCTCGAAGCCGAGCTGGCGCAGAGCTACATGTAGCGCACCGCCCAGTTTATCTGTAGCGCACTCCGCGCTTGATCACCAGATCGACATCCTGCAGGAGCGCGATGTGCTTGAGCACGTCGCCGCGCACCGCGATGACGTCGGCGAACATGCCCTCGCGGATCGTGCCGACCTCGTCGGCCACGCCCATCATGGCGGCCGGCCAGTAGGTCGCGGAGCGGATCGCCTCCATCGGATCCATCCCGAGTCGGTTCACCCAGGTATCGAGCTCGTGCCAGGTCGACTGGCAGTGGAATTTGCCCGGGATCCCGGAGTCCGTACCGATCAGCATCACGACGCCTGCTTCGCGCAGCTGATCGAACTTCCGCTTCAGCGTCGGGCTGCGACTCGGGGTGATCTGGAAGTAGGGCAGCTGATCGTACGCTTCGAGTGAACCTCGGATGTCGGCCACGATGTCGCCGGGCAGTCCATCTTCCATGCAGGGGTCGTCCAGCTGCTCTCGCCATTCATCGCGTACGTACTCGTAGTTGAACAGGCCCTCGATCGTCGGCGTCCAGTAGAGCGGCCCGAGGTTCATCTGGGCGGTGCGCTCCCGGATGGCCGCGATTACATCGGGCGGGTACTCCGGGGCGGTGGCCAACCCCGAGTGCTCGAAGTTGTCGACGCCGGCCGCAACCCCGCGGCGGATCTCCTCTGGACGGTGTCCGTGGGCAACGACCGGAATGCCGTGGCCGTGGGCCTCGTCGACCACGGCTTCGAGCTCGGCAATCGTCATCTGATCCTGGTCGATGAGCTTGATGACATCGACCCCGGCTTCGGCGAGTCGACGCACCTTCGCCCGGGCGTCTTCCGGTCCGCTCACACCCCAACGGAAAGCCTCGGTGCCCGGGTAGGGAGCGTGCTGGATAAAGGGTCCGGAGACGTACATCGTCGGACCCGGGATCTCCCCCCGGTTGATCGCGTCACGGATCGCGATGCTCTCCTCGAGCGGAGCACCGAGGTCGCGCGCGCTCGTCACGCCGGCGGAAAGCAGCTGTTTGGCCGCGGCCGGCATGATCACGGACTCGAACTGCGCAGGGTAGACGCTGTCCCAGTATGCGTAGTCGGCGTGCCCGACGATCATCAGGTGCACGTGCATGTCCCACAGACCCGGAAGGACGGTCATCCCTTCCGTCGAGATGACCTCGGCCCCCGGCGGGACCTCCACCTCACCGATCCGCCCGACGGCCTTGATACGCTCCCCCTCGATGACCACGACGCTGTTGCGCACCGGCGGAGCTCCGTACCCATCGATCAGCTGTCCCCCGACGAGCGCCGTGACCGCGCTCGGTTGGGCGGCCGCCATCGTCGGAGCCAGCGGGCCAGTGGGGACGAGCATGCCCACCGCAGCGACCAAGGCTGCCGAAGCGAGCAGGAGGACCGGGAGCGGGGCAGTCCGGAATCGAGCTGGTCCGTTCATGTGCGACTCCTCTGGGACGAAGATGCCTGACCGCTACGAATACAGCTCGAAGCGGTGCTCCAGCAGATCATCATCTTCGAACAGCATCCAACCACGGAACCGCCGGCGATCGAGAAGCCAGGGCAGCCAGATTCGATCGTCGGCCCACATCTCACCATACGGAATGCGGTCGACGGGCGTCCAGATCGGTATCGCCTCATCCGTTTCGGTCGGCTCACCCTCGAAGCCATCCGCGCGGAAGACGTAGCCGTGAATCGAGAAGCCATCGACAAACTGAAACAGAAGCTCCCCGTGCTGCCGCACATCGACGGGAGTGACGCGGAGCTCCTCGTGTACCTCCCGGATCGCCGCCTCCAGCGGGATCTCGCCATCATCGAGCCTGCCGCCGGGTCCGTTGATCTTGCCGGCTCCGAGGCCACGTTTCTTGCGGATCAGGAGGATTCGGCCATCTCGAACCACGAACAGCAGAGTGGCGTGCTCCGTCGGCTCCCACCTCTCCCAATCGACATCCTGGAGGGTATCGAACCGCCGCATCACACCACGATGTAGGCGCCGGTCCCCACGGCTACGATGCGTCCTTCATCGTTGCTGAGCTCGGTGCGTGAGACCGCCACCCGGCTGCCGGCGCGCAGTACGTAGCCAGAAGATTCGAAATGCCGGCCCGAGCCGGGCCGCATGAAATCGACCCGAAGATCGATCGTGCCGAGACGGCCGAACAGCTCCGGGATCTCCGCCACGCTGCGGTGCTCTCGCTTCAACGCGCCCAGCAGCGCCACGAGGCCGCCGGTCACGTCGAGCGCCGACGTGATGACACCGCCGTGCAGAGTCTTCCGCACGTAGTTGCCGACGAGCTCCTCGCGCATCTCGAAGCGGAAGCGCGCACTCTCGTCGGTCAGGTCGATCAGCTGCAGGCCGATCAGGTGGTTGAAAGGGATTCGGTCGGAGAAGATCTCGCGGATCTCGTCCAGAAGCTCCGGCGTCAGCCCTTCCGGCCCACCTCCGGTCAACCCAGCTGCTCCCGAACGATCTTCTGGACGACTTCGGGGCTTGCCCGGCCATCCGTCTCGCGCATCACCTGCCCGACAAAGAAACCGAACAGGCCTGTCTGGCCCTCGCGGTACCGGGCCGCCTGATCGGGATGGGCCGCGATGGCCTCTTCGACGAGCGGCCGCAGCTGCTCCGGATCGGCTATCTGCTCCAACCCGGCGGAGCGCACGATCTCCCGCGGATCGCCTCCCTCCTCGATGAGCCGGGTGAAGACATCCTTGGCCGTTGGCCCCGATATCGCGCCATCTTCGACGAGGCCGACGAGAGCGCCGAGCTCCTCACCACCGAATTGCAGCTCTTCGAGAGATCGATCCTTCAGCTCGCGAAGCAGCTCGTTCACGACCCAGTTGGCGGTCGCGCGTGGCGAGCCCGCGCCGCTCAACGCCGCTTCGAAGAACCCGGCGATCGCCAGATCTCCGGTGAGCAGATCCGCATCCTCTTCCGGAAGTCCAAGGTCGGCCACGTAGCGCTCGAAGCGTGAGGCAAGCTCCGGCTCCGCGGCACGCACCTGATCGCGGGCGATCCGTCCCGTGTCCTCGCCGACCGCGCCTTCCGCCTTCTCTACCCTCGCGACGGGCCGCTCCGAAAGGCCTCCCGGCCGGAGCTCATCCTGAAGTCGACGCCGTGCCCATGGGTCCTTCAGCTCGACGGTGCGGTTGTATACGGGCCGTCCATCCTTGCCGCTGTCCGTGTCCCGCACGAAGTAGCCCAACCGCTCGAACTGGTACCGCGTTCCGGGTGGATCATCCGCCACGCTCGGCTCGACGCGTGCCTCTTCGACGATCAGGAGCGACAACGGGTTCAGGTGCTCGTGGAAGTCGGCATCCGCCTCGGGATCGGCCACCGCGAAAAGGCGGTCATACAGCCGAACCTCGCAGGGAACGGCCTCCCCGTAGGAGACCCAGTGGATGGTGCCGGGGACCTTCCGGCCGTCCGGCGCAGTGCCCCCGCGGCTATCCGGATCGTAGGTGCAACGGAGCTTCCAGACCTGTCCGTCGGGGGCCCGCACGATGTCGTTGCAGGTGACCAGATAGCCGTACTTCAGGCGAACCTCCCGGCCGGGCGCCAGCCGGTGGAAGCCCTCCGGTGGATCCTCCTCGAAATCATTCCGATCGATCAGGATCTGCCTCGAGAACGGGACCTTTCGGGACCCCTCTTTCACCACATCGGGGGGGAAATCCGGCGCATCCAGCCATTCGGTCTTGCCTTCGGGGTAGTTCTCGATCTCCAGACAGAGCGGCTTGAGCACGCACATCCGCCGAGGAGCGCGGTGGTTGAGATCGTCACGCACCGCGTGTTCGAGCTTCCCGATGTCCACCCGTTTGTCGGCCTTCGCGATGCCGACGAGGTCGCAGAAGCGGCGGATCGCCTCTGCGGTCACGCCTCGTCGCCTGAGCCCGGAGAGGGTCGGCATGCGCGGGTCATCCCATCCGTCGACGCCCCAGATTCCGGGCTGACCTCCCTCGGCGACGAGCTGTGCCAGCTTTCGCTTGCTCATCACCGTGTAATCGAGGTTGAGGCGGGCGAACTCCGTCTGGTAGGGCCTGGGCTTCCAGGCTCCCGGCTCGCCCGTCTCGATCCCGGGACGTGTGTTCTCGACGACCCACTCGTACAGGGGGTTGTTCGGCAGGAACTCGAGGGTGCAGAGCGAGTGGGTGATCCCCTCGATCGCATCGCCGAGCGGATGGGCCCAATCGTACATGGGGTAGATCGGCCACTCGTCGCCGGTGCGGTAGTGCGTCGCGTGCCTGATCCGGTAGAGCAGCGGATCGCGCATCTTCATGTTCGGCGCGGCCATGTCGACCCTGGCGCGAAGCACGTACGCGCCGTCCTCGAACTCCCCCGCCCTCATGCGCTCGAAGGTATCCAAGCTCTCCTCGATGGGTCGATCCCGGTCGGGGCTGGGCTCGCCCGGCGAGGTCACCGTTCCGCGGCGGGCCCGGATCTCCTCCTCGCTCTGGCTGTCGACGTAGGCCTTTCCGTCACGGATCAACTGCAGGGCGTGCTGATAGTACCGCTCGAAGTAGTCGGAGGCGTATCGCGACGGGCCGTCCCACTCGAAGCCGAGCCACCGGATGTCCTCCTCGATCGCCCGCGCGAACCGCTCGTCTTCGGTCGTCGGGTTGGTGTCGTCGAATCGCAGGTTGCAGGTGCCGCCCCATTCCTGCGCGACCTGGAAGTCCAGGCAGATGGCGGTAGAGTGCCCGATATGCAGGTAGCCGTTGGGCTCCGGCGGAAACCTCGTAGTGACGACGCCGCCGTCCTTCCCCGATTCGACATCCGCCGCCACCATGGCGCGGATGAAGTCGGTCGGCGCCTTGGGCGAACCTCCGCTACGCGAGTTGGTCATGGGTGGGAAGATCAGGGCGGAGGCGCACCGGGTCCAGTCGGGTGTCGGCTGCGCCTACTCCCCGTAGATCTCGGTGCCCGGGAATGTCAGCGCGAAGCCATACCACCGGGTGAACAGTTGGAGCGGCCGCTCGATCTCCAGACGGGCACCATCCGAACCGTAGAGCCTTCCTTCCCGGAGGACGACGCCATCATCCAATCTCAGCTCGCCCTCCACCCACTCCGCGTTTCCCGTCTCGGCGTACAACGCCCCAAGCGCTCGTGAGCGCGGCTCGACGTAGACGACCAAACGCCGGCCGTCGAGCTCATCGGATATCGCCTCACCGGCAGCCAGCACGTCTTCCATCGAGTAGTAGCGTGCGACGTTCTCCGTCCACAGACCGATCCCTACCTCCAGGGTGGGACGGCGCTTGTCCTCCTTCGCGATCGTGCGCTCGAAGCGCTCGCTCAGGCTGGTGAAGCGGCCCATGACCCAGTCGAGAAAATTGCCTCGCTGGCGGATCGGACGATCGCTGATGGCGATCCGCAGCTCCGGATCGGCCTCCAGTGCGGCTGCCGCGTTGGTATGGAGCAGGTTGTAGATCGGCAGCCAGTGGCCCACGCTGGGCCCGTACATCGCCTCGCCCGTAATGTGATCCCAGACGGAGCCGGTCTCCCTGTCCCAGAGGATCGAGACACCGTTGTACAGGCCGCGCGAGACGTAGTGGTAAACCTCGCCGTCGACGATGGGGGTCAAACTGACCCCCGTGTTGCAGGCCGGTCAGAAGCTCACCATCCAGGGTTCGCCGGCCAGCTCGCCTTGAGCGACGTGATGATAGGCCATCTGATCGGCCACCAGCGCGAGACGGCCCGCTTCCGGGTGATCCATGACGAGCACCGAGGTCTCGCCGTCTAGCCTTCCCTGTTCGAGAGCGCGGCTCAGCGGCAGCGTCTCCTCCACCACGAACGGAAGGTACGTATCCTCGTCGGTCAGGTAGAGACGGTCGACATCGAAATCGGCGGCCTGCTGCCCCAAGAGCTCGCCAGTTCCGGCCATCATCACGATCGGAAGCGTCGCGAAGCCGACCAGGATTCGCGTCCATGGGTCCCGCATAGGCTCTCCAAACTGAGCTGGCAGATTGATGATCTGGCAGGTTGATGACAACCTCGGGTCGCCGGCAGCCCAGCTCAACCCCGGGCGTGCCTCAACCGCCGGCGTCCACGGCCTCCAGCTCCGCCAGCACGGCTGCGCGGATCGGGTCAATGGTCCGCCCGAATCCATAGAAGCTCTTGGCCACCCGGAGCTCGCGGTCGAGAATCAGGGTATAGGGCAAACCCCGATAGTGGTACCGGTCGCGCAGGCGTCCCTCGCCAGCGGCGTTGCGGTAGGCGATGCCACCGATCTCCTCGATGAAGGCCAGGCCGTCGGCCGGCCGGAGGTCCTCGTTGAGCCCCAAGACCACGGCGCGCCCCGGATCCAATTCGGCCGCGAAGGCGTTCAGGAGCGGCATTTCCTTCCGGCAGGGCGCACACCAGCTGGCCCAGAAGTTCAGCACGAGCACCCGCCCGCGATATTCCTCGAGGGCGACCTTTCCGCTGCGGTCGAGCGCCGGCAAATCGAATGGTCGAAAAGCGGGACGGGTGGACGACGGCGTGCGCGACAGAGCGTAGGCCATCGGGATCGCGTAAACCCGGCCCTCCGAATCCCCGAAGATCGCAGTTCCGGCCACGACTCGGGCCGAGCGAGCCAGCTCACCAGCATCATCAACGGCGATGAGAAGGCGAGTGTCCGAACCGGCTTCAGGCGTGGCCAGCACGTACGCCAGGCCGTCGATGCCCAGCGCGATCCCATGCTGGAGGACGGCGAACTCCGGGCGGAGGGAGCGTCCATCCGCCACGAAGCGCGGCTCTTCGACCGGTTCGGGCGTACGCCAGCGGCTCACCCACTCGAGGTCTCCCGCCGGGCCGAATCGCCGCACCTCCGGTTGAATCGCCGAGGCGAAGTAGACCTCGCCGTCCGGCCCCGTGGCGGCCCATCCGGCGTTGACCAACTGGCCCAGCAGGCCGTTTTCGGGCACCTGCACCTTGCCGATCGCCCGCGCGGCTCCACCGTCGGGCGGAACGTGCCACACCAACGGATCGGTCGGCCGGACCGGAGCGAGCGCAAACTCCAGATAGGTCCGGGCCACCGCGCTGCCTGCCCGGCTGCTTCCGCCCAGCGGTCCCGGCAATCCTGGCTCGAGCCACCGGTCGGGCCGTCCCCCCGTGAAGAGCAGCGCCGAGCCGCCTGGTTCCGCGGCCATGACTCCACGAGCGTCGGCCGCCACGCTGATGGGGCCGGTCAGCAGCCGCCCGGAGGAGTCTGCTCCCTGCAGGACATCGGCGACACGGCCACGGCCGTCGAACAGGATGACCCGATCCCCTTCCGTGTCCGCCCAGGCGGCGCCTCCATCGGGCAGCGCAGAGGCGGCCACACCTCCCAGGAAGAGCAGCCGCACGGCACCGGTGGGCAGCTCGGCTGAGAGAAGGAGAAGCTCACGTGCGGAGGCGTTCTCCACCCGACGATGATCCGTGATCGACACGGATGGTCCCACGTACTCCACGTTCGGCTCGGCTACCGGCCGACCGTCACCGCAGGCTTGCAGAAAAAGCGCGAGGCCGACGGAGAGCCGCCGGCCTCGTAAGAGAAGAGCTGGACGCATCACGTATTCGGGTCAGATCGTCTCGATGCTCTCGATGATGATCGTGTTCAGGCCGCCACGCTCGATCACCTTGCCCTTCACCTTCACCTCTTGCTCGGCGTGCGGCTTCAACTCCTCGTTCGCACCCGTGCCCGGCATCGCCTTGCTCACGGGCATGTAGAGCTTCCCGTCAGAGACCAGGCCGAGAGGCACACCGTTATCGGCGCAAACCTCGGCACACATCCGGTGATCCTCGCCACTCAGGTTGTACACGACCTTGCACGAGAGGTCGACCACTTGAGCCGTGAACTCCACATCTTCCCCCTCGGCCATCGTCATCTCCTGCCCGATGGCCGGCCGGGCCGCGAAAACGCCCAGCGTCACTATCACGAGAGCCAGCTTTCTCATTCGATCCTCCTCAAGGTTGGTCGTCGGCCGCGGCTTCGGCCTCTTCCGTCTGCTGCTGTGAGCCGTGTTCGTGGCGCCCGTCCTCGCCCGACTCGGGTATGCGGAACTCGAACGATGCGGCGTTGACGCCGATGTCCAGGTTTACGTAGACGAGCCAGCGACCCTCCATCGGCACGTCCATTTCCACCGTGTATTCCTCGGGAGACAGTGCCTCCGAGTCGAAGCGCGTGATTCCGTGCATCGGCATATCCGGCGACACGAGGTCGACCGTCACGGGAAGCGCCTCGGCTCCGGGGTTCTGTACTCCTATTCGAAGAGATAACGGCCCGGGTCGTACAGGCGGATTCGAAGTCGTCACGGTCACGGGCGTCCCGGTACTCGTCTCCCCGACCCATCTTCCCGTCTCCTCGAACGGTCCTGAGGCACGCTCGACCACCGAAGCGACCGCATCATCATCTCCATCCACCCCAGCCTCTCTTCCGTCCGGCGACCCGCAGGCCGCGAGCACGAATCCGACAGCAAATACGATCCGGACCGCCCTGTTGGTTCCCATTCCGTTCGTCTCCCCTCGTTCGACGAGACGACCGGTCGGCCCTACGGCGTCCGGCGCCGTCGAATACCAGAACAACACATCGCTCGCGTCGGTTCCTCGCCTCTCGCATCATTCTAGCCTGTTCGCCCCGGATCGCGTGAGTCCCCGGAACGGAGCAGCGAGTTGACAGGAGAGTGGTGGGAGTACGCGAGCTTGTTCGCCGTAGGGCTCGTGTCCGGCACCCTGAACGTGATCGCCGGCGGCGGCTCCTTCCTCTCACTTCCCATGATGATCTTCCTCGGCCTTCCGCCAACCGTGGCAAACGGTACGAACCGCGTGGCGATACTCGCGCAGAATGTCGGTGCGGTATGGAGCTTCCAGCGGCATCGCGTTGTCGAGTGGAGCTGGCTGGTCGTCGCCGGGCCGCCCGCCGTCGTGGGCGCCGTTGCCGGATCATGGGCTGCCCTGCAGGTGGGGGACGAAGCGTTCCAGCGGGTGCTCGCGGGCCTCATGGTGGCCTTCGCCATATGGGCACTGTGGAATCCGCTGGGCCGAAGCGAGACGTCACGGGGCGCCGCCGAGGGCTGGCGCCGTATCGTGGTGATCGGCGGCTTCTTCCTGGCAGGAGCATACGGAGGCTTCGTCCAGGCTGGCGTCGGCTTTCTCATCCTCGCCGTGACGACGATGGCCGGCCTCGACCTGGTGCGGGGCAACGCGCTCAAGGTGCTGCTCGTTCTGACCTACGTCCCGCTCACGCTTCTGATCTTCGGTTTGGGCGGGAAGGTCGCTTGGACCGCCGGGCTGAGCCTCGCGGCGGGCAATTTCCTCGGCGGGCTTCTCGGCGTCCGCCTCACCGTCCTGAAGGGCCACCGTTGGGTGAAGCGGGTCGTTACAGTCGCGATCGTCGCTTTCGCCCTCAAGCTCTGGCTCTCTCCATGAGGCAATTCCGGGTGGGAGCCCTGCCGAGGATCTTGCCCTACGGTACCGTATGTCGCCACCTTGGCGCGACTCGAACTTTTCAAGTGGAGGACAACATGAGGGGTGTGAAGGCATTCGCCTTCGGCGCGGTCGCGCTCAGCTTGGCGGGCTGCGGCGGAACGACATACCAGTCCGACTACGATCCCGCCGCCGATTTTGCCAGCCTGCGGACGTACCAGTGGGTGGAGAAGGTGCCGGCCGAGGCGAGGAACCCGAAGGTCTACAACGCGATCATCGAGGGCCGCGTCAAGACGGCGGTGAACCGGGCCCTCCAGGGGAAGGGGTTCCAGGAGGTCAACTCGAACCCGGACTTCCATATCGCCTGGCACGCGAGCGTCGAGCAGAAGCAGAGCATGCAGACCGTCGGAACAAACTACGGCTGGGGCTACGGTTGGTATGGGCCTGGGTATGGTGGGATGGGAACGACAACCTCGACGACCTACGTGAACGAGTGGGACGAGGGCACGTTCGTCGTCGGCATCTTCAACCCAGCGACGGACGACATGATCTGGTGGGGCTCGGCCCAGGGAGAGCTGGACGAGGGGAACCGGCCGCCCGAGAAGGCGCAGGAGGACGCCGACAAGGCAGCAATCAAGCTTTTCGAGACGTTCCCGGCGGCGGGTAGTTAAGCCGCACCGGGAAAGTAGCTCGACTGCGCGTAAGCCGAGCACAAAGCACGACTTGAGGGCCTGACCTCGAGGGAGCGGCGCATCGGCGTCGCTCCCTCGATTCAGTTCGATCTTCGCCCCTCCGCCTCACCTTCCAGCTCGAGCGTGAGCTCGTACTCGGCGACGCCCCCGCGCTGCGCGTCGGCCCGGACGAGATACACGCGGACCGTGTAATCCCCGTCCCTGGGCAGCTCGTCCGACCAAGACCGCTCAGCGGATCGCCGTGAGTCGTACACGCTCTGACCGACGTATTGGACGACGAACTGCGCGTACCGGCTCTCGGCCTCGAGATCGACGGAGAGCCGCTGCCCCTTTTTCGCCGAGATGACGTAGTTGCGCACCTCGCGCGCCACGACGCGGTCTGGGTACACGGCAGTCGCGGTACCCGGCTCGAACTCGACGACGATCGGGCCGGAGGGCTCGGCGCCGGCGACCTCCGACCTGCCGCCGCCCGCCAGCGCGGCTTCGCGCAGGGCCGCCGAGCGTCTGCGCACGCTCAGCTCCTCGTATCCCTCCAGCGGAACCGGGACGGCGTTCAGCGTTCGCTCGGCGTGAACGAGACGCTCCTCCGAGTCGAAGTAGAGCCGGATCACGATGGCACTCGAGGTCGGAGGCCCGCCCGGGTTGACGACCCGCGAGATCTGGCCCTGCACGTAGTACGACAGGGCGCCATCCGTGAAGTAGTAGTCGTTGTCCGAGTGTCCGTAGTCGCCGGAATCCTGGCGTTCCCGAATGAGCCGAAGCGAATCGCCCTCGAAATAGGCAGTGTAGGAGTAGGTAAGATCGCCGGCCTGTCCGCGGCCCGTAATCGAGTCGTACGTGGGAAGGCTGGCCTCGACCGCGGCCTCCAGCTCTCTCGCGTTACGCTGGAGCTGGATCGTGTCTACCTGTGCCGCCGCGACGCCGGTCCGGGCGGTGGTCTCGGCAGCCGCGCCACCATCCTCTTCGCCCTGCCCCCCACCACAGCTCGACAGCAGGGTGGCGCCCGCCAGACAAAGCCCAACGGAGGCGTTCACGGCGCGAGCGGCTGCTCGACTATCAGCAGCTCCTCCACGATTCGCCCTCCGATCAGGTGCTCCTGGATGATCCTCTCCAACGCTTCGGGATCACAGCCACTATACCAGGCGCCCTCCGGGTAGACGACGGCGATCGGCCCTCCTTCGCAGATTCGCAGGCAGTTCGCCTTCGTCCGGTATACGCCGCCCTGCCCGCTGAGTCCGAGCTCCTTCAGTCGACGCTTCAGGAAGCTCCAGGCGGCCAGTGAGCTCTCGTGGTCGCAGCACTTCGGGGTGGTCTGATCGCAGCAGAGGAAGATGTGTCGGCGCGTAGCGCTGACGCCCTTCCGTTCGGCGATCTCGCGCAGATCGGACGATAGCGGGGCCTCGTTCACAGCGCCGTCCACGCGTCCGAGCCGAGAACGCTCCGCTCCAGCTCGGCCTGTTCAGCCGGATCAAGCCACGTGCTCCTGATGGTTCGGGTCATCAACTCTCCGATCTCGTCGGCCGTAAAGCCGTGATGCCGGACGAGAGCCTCGTACTCATCCACCAGCGAGTTGCCGAACATCTTGGGGTCGTCCGTGTTCACGCTGATCGCCATCCCTCGGTCGAAGTACGCTCGCACCGGATGCGCCTCGAGGGAAGAGATCGCGCCGGTCTTGACGTTCGAGATCGGACACAGCTCCAGTGGGATGCCACTCGAATCGAGGTGCTCCAGGAGCTCCATGTCTTCGGTCGCTCGGGCCGCGTGCCCGACCCGATCCACCTCCAGATCGCGTACCGCCGCCCACACGCTCTCCGGGCCGGCCGCCTCGCCGGCGTGAGCGGAGGTGCAAAACCCCAGCCCCCGCGCGGCAGCGAACACATCCGCGAACGCCTCCGCCGGAAAATCGTGCTCCGACCCGCCGAGGCCGACGCCGATAACGCCGTAATCCCGCACCTCCGCGATTCTCTCCAGAGTACGCATCGCGTGCCTCGGGCCCGTGTCCCTCACAAGGTCCGCCACCAATCCGATACGGATCCCTTCTACTCTATCCAGGCCACGCCGGATCTCGGCAACCAGGCGCTGGGCCTCCAGTCCGTATCGTTCAAAATCGGGCGGCGAGAAAAACACTTCCGCGTATCGGACATTTTGTGCGGCGAGATCTGCGGCGACATGCTCCGCAATGAAGGCGAAGTCCTCGTACTCGAGGAGGAAACGGTTCTTCCAGTGCCAGGTCTCGATGAAGTGCGGAAAATCCCGGTACTCGAAGCGCTCCTCGAGCGCCTCCAGCGAGGGAACGTCGGGGTCGCCTCCATACTTACCCACGAGCGCCCAGAGAGCGTCGTGCGGGATCGCACCTTCGAGATGTAAATGCAGCTCGACCTTGGGGAGACTCTCGAGCCAGGACCTGCCGGGCTTGCTCAGCGTCGAGGCCCGGTCAACCCGGTCTCAGGCAGGCCAGGTAGCCGCCGGTCTCGTCGGTAAAGGCGAGCTCGCAGCGCCAACCGAGTCGCCCGGCTCGCTCGATCAGGGTCGCCGAATCCAGGTAGAGTTCCCGGAAGGGCGGAGCCACCTCGTCTCGGTATTGCAGCCGAATCCACGCCTCTCCTACGTACGCATCGACCGTCGGCGGCGGCCAGTCCCACCTCGGCGCGTCCGCCGAGGCCGGCACGACGTGCGCCTCTCCGGAGTCCAGCAAAATCTGCCCGCCGGGGGCGAGGAGCCGTCCGGCAGCCGCCAGAAACGGCTCGAGCCCTGCGAGAGTCCCCACCGGACCGATCCCGTTCATCAACATCAGAAGGGTGTCGTACCGCTCTTGCGCAAGATCGAAGAGGTCGGCGTGCACGATGTCCTGGACGCCGCGCCGCCGCATGATCCGGACGGCTTCGGGCAACACCTCGGCCGCGCGAACCGGCTGGCCGCGCCCCTGGAGCGCCAGCGAGTGCACCCCGGTTCCGGCGCCGACATCAAGCACGCGGCCGCGGCAAAGCGAAAGCGCGGCAGTGTCAAACGGGAAAAACTCCGCCTCGCCTCTGAAGAAGACGGAGACCGGAAGCTCGTCGCACTCCCCCAGGCTGCTGTGAACGATGAGAGAAGCCGTCACATCGCCGGCGGCGTACTCGGTCAGTGCACGTGCGTAGGGCGCCAGCGGCGCCAGATCCCTGCTCAGCGCTAATACGCCACGCCGATCGACTCACAGAGCCAGCGCTGGAACGGCGCCGCAGCGCGGCACAATGCCGAGAACTCCCCGAGGAAGCCGGCATCGGTCACGGCCTTCTGGCTCAGCCTGGTGGCTCCGATGAAGTCCTTGCGACGGAGGTCCTCGATCAGCGGGTGATCCCTGTCGAAGCCGCGCGGCGCCGTCTTGAGCGAGTCGCCTTCCAGCTCGAACGCCTCCGCGAAGCGCTTCGCGTTTTTCGCCCGCTTCCACTTGGCGGGCTCTTCGACGATGGACTCCCGGATCTTGAGGAGCGACTTCGAGTCGGGTTGCCACATGCCGCAGCCGACGAAGCTGTGCCTCGGCTCTAGGTGGAGGTAGAAGCCGGGAGCATGTACGTCGCTTCCGCACGCTTCGTGTCGGAACTGGATCCCGGCGTACGTCTTGTACGGGCTCTTGTCCTTCGAGAACCGTGTGTCGCGGTAGATCCGGAAGAAAGAGCGGCGGCCGGCATGAAAGTGGGGGCTGATCTTGGCGAGCTCGCCCTCGAAATCCTCGACAAAGGCCAGAGCCGGTGCTTTCAGGTCGTTCTCGTAGCGAGCCTTGTTCTTCTGAAACCAGGGTCGGTTGTTGTTTTCCTTCAGCTCCTTGAGAAACCTGAAGCTTGCCGGCGTGAAGTGTTTCCCTGCCATCGTTCGAACACCTTGCTGAGGGGATCGAAAGCGGGCGGCCTGCTCAGCGCTCCCGCCACTTGAACGCTTCGAATACGGTGCGACAGGCGTTGCAGTAGTACTGGCTGAGGGAGAGGGAGCTGCCGAAGACCGAAAATTGTTCGCTGTCGTCGCTGCCACAGAACGGACAGGCGATCGCCTCGGGCAGCTCTCCCGTCTTGAGAGAGGTGCCCAGCCCGGGCGGCGAACCTGCCCTTCGGTCCTTTGTCATCAGTCCATGAGCAGGGGACGGTTCTTGTCCCCCCTCACCCGCGCCAACGTCTCGGCGTCGGGTCCGCCTTCGCCTCCGCGTCGCACATCGGGATCCCAGCCGTTCCAGCCAGGCTCGACCCTGCTCTGCCAGCCGACCTCGCCTGCGCCCGGTTCGGCCAGCCCGAGCTCGATGCTCTCGACCACCGGTCCCACGCGCTCCAGCCAGCGGGCGCGCAGCCCGGCTGCGTCCTTGTCGGTGATCCCCGCCTCGAAGAGCGCGCTCGCGACCTCCTCCCCGTCCGGCCCGAACCAGCCCAGACAGGTCTCCCAGGCCGGTGAGAGCGAGCTCCCGAGCGCCGCGCGGCCCGCCTCGGTGCTTCCGAGCCTGGCTACCCAGCCGCGGCCGTGCTCGAAATGAAAGCGCTCCTCATCCAGCAGCTTGCTCACCTTGTAGTGCACTGGCTCGAAGCGGCTCTCCGACATCGCTTCGCACTGCACGGAGACGGCCGTGTCGACCAGGAGGTTGAGCGCCAGCAGATCGGCCCAAGTCTCGGCAGGGTCATCGAGAAGCTCGATGTTTCGGTACTGCGAAGAGTTCCTCTCGTGCTCCAGCTGGTTCGGATCATAGCCGAACTCGCGCAGCATCGCGTAGAAGATCCTGCCGTGCCCCCATTCGTCCTGTGCCATGGCGGAGCAGGCTATACCGGCCTCCAGCGCCGGCGCGCCGAGTATCCAATCCGAGTAGCGCATGCCCAGAAGCCGCTTGTTGTCCGCCAGGATGAGGATCAACGCCCCGAGATGGTCGCGGAGATCTTCCGGCAGGTCGCCGGCCTTTCCGTACGTGCTCCGCCCGTTCACGGAGAGCCTCCCGTCTCGGCCCGCCCGCTCACGTGAGCGCCTCCGCTGATGGATGCAGGGTGAACGGCTGCTCGGGTCGGTTGACGCAATGAAACGCGTCGCGCGGCGCCACGATCATCTCGAACCACTTGGCCTCATCGTAGGTCTGCCAGGCGTAGACCCGGCCCAGGTCGGCATTCGGAGCTTCGACGCAGCCGACGTGCTCGAAGTGATCCGCCCGCTTGCGACGAGCGAAGACCTCCCATAGGCGATCCGCTTTTGACATCCGTCCTCCTCTTCCAGGCGGGCCGTTGGCAGGCCTTCGGTGCGATCCGTTCGATCAGGTGATGAGGGCGATCCCCGCCCTCTCTAGAATCCCGCGACCCCGTTCTGTGACGCGCGCCGTGGACCACGGTGGGTCCCATACGACTTCGATCTCCACCGTGTCGATGCCCGGCTCCGCGAGGAGACGCTCTCGAACGTCCCACTTGATGAAGTCCGTGCACGGGCAGGCGGTCGCCGTGAAGGTCAGCGACACCGTGACGCCTCCGGTGGATTCGTCCGCAGCGACATCGTAGATGAGGCCGAGGTCCACGAGGGAGATCGGAAACTCCGGATCCGACACCTCGTACAGGGCTCGGTGCGCTCTCTCCGCCAGGTCCGCCGGAGGGCTCTCCCACGCCGGAGGAGCCGGCAGCGGGTGGGCTTCGCCCCTCGACTCTGCGAGCACGGCCGCAAAGTTCATCCCCTGCTCCAACGAAGCCGACTCGGCGCCGCGCGCCGCCCGCCGTTCCAGCTGAACCAGCGTCACGCTTCCAGCAATCCTTCGACCGAGTATCGGCTCACCCGCATCCAATCCACGAACTGCTCGTTCATCGGGCCGCGGGCCCGCCAGCGGTCCCACACCTCATCCCAGGTGATCGGCTCGTCGAATAGCCAACGCTTGGCGCCGGGATCGTACTGGACGGGAAACTCGAACTCGAGCTCGACCTCTTCCGTGTCCGGTTTGACGTGCGCCGGCACGTCAATGTTGAGCTCATCACAGAGCGGCACGACCGCTTTCAGCCAGGTCTGCCTGAGCTGGTCGTTCGTCATTCCCTTGAGCTTGAAGTCGAGCTGCGCGTTATGGTGCTTCTTCTCGTCCGGCATGCCGAACCACTCGACGCCCATCGGAAACATCCAGTCGACCGAGTGCTGCACCATCTCTCGCGCCTCGCCGCCGGCCTCGCACAACCGACGCATCCACACCTCGCCGTGGCGCAAGTGGAAGTTCTCCTCCATGCCGACCTTTACGAGGCCACGCTTCAGCGGTCCGTAGCTCGTGTGCCGATGAACATCCCCGAGCAGCGTGATGCCGGCCCGATCGTACAGGCCGTTGGCCGTGACCAGCTCGGCCCAGTTCACCAACGGCTGATCAAACCCGTACGGGTTCTTGAACTTCTTTGCCGGCCGCTCGTACAGGAGCTCGTCGCGATCGACGCCCAGGTCTTCCAACAGCCGGTAGGCGATGTTCGCATGGCCCATCTCGTCCTGGATGATCGCGGTGGCCGACACCATCGTATTGGTGGATGGTGCGTCCTTCGCGGCCATGAAGTAGGCCGGCGCGCTCATCAGCTCGGTGTCGCCCTGAACGGTCAGCTGGGTGATCAGAGCCTTCTTATACGTCTCGGTCATGTCGGCTTCGGACTCGACGATGAAGCCTTCCTGGACCTTCCGCATCAGCTCTTCGTCGGTGAACCTCACTAATCCCATCTCCTTCCAAGAACGGCCGCTTTCGGGGAGCGCCAATCTACGGCTCGGCCTTTTGCGCTCAAAGCCGTTCTTCTGCGCTCAAAGCCGTTCGACTGGAGACCCTCTCTCGAAGACCAGCTCCCGGTCGCCGGCTCGCAGCGTCAGCTCGTTGTCCGAGATCGCGTAGCGCGAGGCCTCCTGGAGCGCCGGGAGAAAGGCTTCCTCGATCCGCATCACGGCCGGCGCACACATCATCATCGTCGTGCCGAGGGGAGAGATCACGAGCCGGTCTCCCGACGCCGTGTAGCTACCCATGAACCGGTTGCACCCGCCGAAGCCCGCTAGTCGCCGGGCAGCGCCATCCGCCCCTTCATCGGCAGGATCGGTCGTAAAGGCGACGGTCGGCGGCCGATCGTCCGCGAAGTCGAGCGAGTTACCGGTCGCCGGATCACGGATCGCCAGTAGCGTCCACTCGAAGCCCTCGAGCCCCACCGCCGTCTGGGATTCATCGGATTCGGACTCGATCAATCCGGATTCCTTCAGCTCGAAGCGTCTCTGCCGCGGAATCATCGGAGGGGCCGACATCGGATCGTCCTCACGGCGATCGAGCAGATCGGCGGACACGCTGCCGGACTCGATCGTGACGCCCCGAAGCACGATCCGGTCGCCCAGGAAGGCCGAGCCGGCGTCCTGGGGTTCGCCCGAAGCGCCCGTCACGACATGTAGGGCGTAGAAGGTGCCGCTACCCCCCGGGTCTGCAGCTAGCACGACTGCCGCGTCCGCGAAGCCGTCTCCATTCAGGTCTCCGAATGCCGCCTGCTGGACGGTAATCACCATCTCGGCCGCAGAGCCCGGGGCGACCGGCTCGCGGAACTCGCCGTCGCGCAGGCGCGCCGTTCCGGAGGATGGCCACTCCGACATATACGACGCGCTCCGCACGTCCTCCATCTCGATCGGCACCGGACCGCTCGGACCACACGCCCCTGCTACTCCCAGCGCTACCAACGCCCGGCACGCCCGCTCCGGGAGTCGGCGGACAGGGTCCGATACTCCCTCCGCGGGATACCGGACGTTGCCAGGGGGCACCATCACGGTGCTTCCATGAAGGGATAGCGGTAGTTCGTCGCAGGGACGAAGGTCTCCTTGATCGTCCGCGGCGAGATCCAGCGAACCAGGTTCAGCCAGGACCCCGCCTTGTCGTTGGTCCCGCTCGCCCTGGCCCCACCGAACGGCTGCTGGCCGACGACGGCACCGGTCGGTTTGTCGTTCACGTAGAAGTTCCCGGCCGCGTAGCGGAGGGCGAGCAGGGCGTCCTGAACTGCGGCGCGTTCGGTGGCGAAAACCGCGCCGGTCAGCGCATACGGCGAGGTCGCGTCCACCAGCTCCAGAGTCTCTGACCACTTCTCGGCCGGGTAGACGTGTACCGTAACCACGGGACCGAAGATCTCCTCGCACATGAGCTTGCTCGTCGGATCGTGGCTGAGCACCAACGTCGGCTCGATGAAGAAGCCGGTCTCATCCGAGTACTCGCCGCCGGCGAGAATCTCCATGGTATCCGAGGATCTCGCGGTGTCCACGTAACTCGTTATGTCCTCGAAGGCTGCTCGATCGATGACCGCTCCCATGAAGTTGCTGAAATCCGTCACGTCACCGACATGAATCTCTTCGAGCATGTCGAGCACTCGAGTCTTCACCTCGCCCCACAGATTGTCGGGCACGTAGATGCGAGAGGCGGCGCTGCACTTCTGGCCCTGGTACTCGAACCCGCCACGCACGATCGCGACGGCCAGCGCCTCGGGGTCGGCGCTCGCATGTGCGACGATGAAGTCCTTGCCGCCGGTCTCCCCCACGATTCGCGGATATGAGCGGTACAGCTCGAGATTCGAGCTCGCTTCTCTCCAGAGCGTTTGGAAGACCCCGGTCGAGCCGGTGAAGTGGATCCCGGCGAATTCGCGGCTCGTGAGCAGCCTCTCGCTGATCTCACTGGACCTGCCCGGCAGGAAGTTCACCACGCCCGGCGGGAGCCCGGCCTCCTCGAGGATCTTCGCGATGTGGTAGGCGCTGAAGACGGCGGACGACGCCGGCTTCCATATCGACACTCCTCCCATCACCGCCGGAGCGGTGGGAAGGTTGCCGGCGATCGAGGTGAAGTTGAACGGCGTGATCGCGAGGACGAACCCCTCGAGCGGCCGGTAATCGAGCTGGTTCCACATCCCTGCCGCCGAGTTCGGCTGTTCCTCGTAGATCCGCCTCGCGAAGTGGACGTTGAACCGCCAGAAGTCGATGAGCTCGCAGGCGGCGTCGATCTCGGCCTGATGGGCCGTCTTGCTCTGGCCGAGCATCGTCGCAGCGTTGAGCACCTCCCTCCACGGCCCGGCGAGCAGGTCCGCGGCTTTGAGAAAGACCGCCGCTCGGTCCTCGAAGCTCCAGGTGGACCACTCGCGCCAGCCCTCTCGAGCCGCCTCGATCGCGAGCTCTGCTTCAGCCGCGCCGGCCCTATGCCAGGTCGCCAGGACGTGCCGGTGGTCGTGTGGCATGACGGCGCTCGCGGTGTCGCCGGTTCGCACCTCTTCGCCGCCAATGATCAGGGGGATTTCGATCTCCTCAGCTGCCATGATCGAAAGCCGCGCCTTGAGCTGATCGCGCTCGGGCGAGCCGGGTGCATATCCCAAGATGGGCTCGTTGATCGGCTCCGGCGGCCGTACATCGGCCGTTATCTGCATCCGCGCCTCCTGGCGTGTAACCTGCTACGCATGAACATCTTACGAGTTTTGCTGTATCATCGGGAACCCCGAGTTGTTCTTGCTACCGGGGACATCACGCTCCCGCCGGACGGACGGGCGTGGCGACCACGAGAAACAAGCAACCACGACGGGCGAATCAATATGACAGGCGAAATCGACTGCCGCGACCACTGGGAAAAGGGCTTCGGCTTCCGAGCGTATCTCGACGAAGAGATCCAGGAGAACCGCGCGCTCTGGGAAGGAGTCTACAAGAAGAGTCGGGCATCCGACTGGGTGGTCCGCCAAGGGACAGAGATCGGCGGCGACTGGAAGCTTCTCGTTCTGGCCGAGGATTGGTGTGGCGACGCCTCGAACACGGTCCCCGTACTCGCCAGGTTCGCTGAGGCACTTCCCAACGTGGAGCTGAGGGTGCTCAAGCGTGACGAGAACCTGGAGTTGATGGAGCGCTACCTCACGAACGGCACGCGATCCATCCCCATCGCCATCCTGCTCGACGCGGACTTCGAGCCTGTGGGTAGCTGGGGCCCGCGGCCGGTGGAGCTGCAGGAGTTCGTGCTGGGCGAAAAGGCGAGGGCAGAGCGGCCGGTGAAGGAGATCTACGCGGATTCGCGCCGGTGGTATGCGCGCGATCACGGCGAGACGACGCTGGGCGAACTGCTGAACGCCATGGATTCGCCGGTTCTGGTAGGCTAGACGGCGGTCGGGCGACGGCTTTCCGGCCCCCCGCTCCCTGAGAGGTCTCCTCGTCCCTAAGTTGGGGCTATCTTGCGAGAACGCGGATCGCTTCAAGCCGGAGACCTCTCATGCCATGTCTGTTCGCATTCGCGGCGCTCATCGCCCCGCGCCTCTTCATCGTCCTTCTGTGGTTCTTTACGAACTGGTTCGACGGGCTGTTCGACACGGCCCTCTGGCCGGTGCTGGGCTTCGTTTTCCTCCCGACGTCCTTTCTCTGGTTTACCGCCGTGCAGAACTGGAACGCGGGGGAATGGGGTGCCATTCAGATCGTGCTGCTGGTCATCGCTCTCTCGATCGATGTTTCGCCAGCCGGGGGGCGCCGAAAAAAATGAACTGTAGCAAGACCGTCATCCGGTATCGGCTTCTGGCCACCGGCTCGCTTGCGGCGTCGCTGGCCGTCATTCCGTCCAGCGCTCGGGGCCAAGCTCTGGAAGACGAGATGCAGGCGACAGTTCAACGCTACGTCGAAGCTCAGGCACAGCATCTGGACCTCGTGTCGCCGCGGAACTTCAGCCGAGCGGCCGACAGGCTCGCCCGAGCGCAGCAGGAGCATCGGGAGGGTGGTCGAATAGAGGAGATCCGCAAGAAGCTGCGAGAATCCAACGAGGCGCTGGGCGAGGCCGAGGCACTTCGGGAGATCGGCGAGGTCCTGATGCGCGAAGCGCTGGCCGCACGCGGAGGAGCGCTGGCCGCGAACGCACCGGAGTTCGCCGGCCGGGAGTGGGCGACGGCCGAGAAGAAGGCCGAAGATGCCGGGCGCAAGGTGGAGGACGGAAACCAGAACGACGCCCGGACACAAGCCGGCGAGGCCGAGACCCTCTACAGAGAGGCCGAGCTACAAGCGGTCCGCAACAGCGTGCTCGGGCAAGCGCGTCGTCTCCGCGACGCTGCCCTGGAGGCACGAGCCGAGACCTACGCTCCGCGCACTCTCGCAGAAGCGGACACTCTCATGGGCCGGGCGGACGCGTCGATCGGCCTGAACCCCGCCGAGCCGTCGAGCGCCGCGGATCTGGCCAGCGGCGCCGCGGCCGGATACGAGCATGCGACGTGGGTGGCGCTCCTGGCCGACAGCCTTCGAAGGCGCGAGGTCGCCGCCGAGGATCTGATCCACCGATACGAGGACGAGCTCGGCACGATCGCGGACCCGTTCGGTTTCGAGCCCGAATTCGCGGAAGGAAGCGGACCGGTGACCGCACAGATCCTCGCGTCGATTCGCAGCCTGCAGGAAGATCGACAGCGTCTGGAGTCGACGCTGGCAGATCGGGAGGACGAGATCGGCCTGCTTCGGATCTCCACCGACTCCATGGAGGCGAGGCTGGCGCGGCTCGAGGAGCGGGAGGCCAGCGTCTCGGCGGAGCTGCGGGAACGCGAGCGCCGGGAGCAGACGCTGCGAGAGGTTCAGGCCCTGTTCGACTCCGAAGAGGCCGAGATCATCGTCGGCGTCGACCGCGTCACCATGCGACTCATCGGACTCACGTTCGACTCGGGCTCACACAAGATTCGCCCGGAGGATTACTCGCTGTTGACCAAGGTCCACCAGGGAATACGCGCCTTCCCCGAAGCACAGATCGTCGTCGAGGGCCACACGGACTCGCAGGGCAACGATCAGTTCAACCAAGCCCTCAGCACACGCCGGGCGATCGCCGTCCGGGAGTACGTTCTCGCGAACATGGCGATCAGCGCCGACCGAATTCGGGCGGTGGGCTACGGTGAGGGCCAGCCGATCGCCCGAAACGATACGGCGGATGGGCGCGCCAAGAATCGGAGAATCGACGTGGTGCTGGAGCTCTCCGAGCCGGTCGGTAGCTAGCGGCGCTTCAGAAAGACGTAGGCCGCGGCGCCGAGGCCCAGAGCCTTCGCGCCGACGGCGAGCGAGACGCCGACCACCCGACCCAACTGTGCCGCCCTCTCGTCGCCACCTTCCCTCCACGGACGCGCGGCATCCCGCTTGAGGGTGCGCCACCGGTAGCGGGCGTAGCCGCGAGCGGCTTTCGCCAGCAGGGTGCCGCTTCGCCCCACCTCGAAAAGAGTCACCCGCCGCCTCCCTTTTCCGCCGTGCCGTCCGAGTCTCCGGCGAAGCCCGACATGACTACGTCCTCACCACCGTCTACCCGGATCACGTTGCCCGTCATCCAGGATGTCTCCGGCCGCGCCAGCGCGGCGAGGCATCTCCCGACATCCTCCGGAGTCGTGAGCCTGTGGTGCGGATTCATCGCGCGGGCGATCGAGATCATTCGCTCATGGCCCGGGATCTTACGAAGCGCGGGCGTGTCCGTGACGCCTGCGCGAATCGCGTTGGCCGTAATGCCCAGTGGTGCAAGCTCGAGAGCGAGCTGGCGGCAGTGCGACTCCAGCGCGGCTTTCGCCGCCGACACCGGCCCGTAGTGCGGACTCACGCGATCGCCGCCCGAGCTCGTCATCGCATACACTCGGCCGCCTTCGCTCATCAAGCCGCGCGACACCAGGCCTTGAGTCCAGTAGACCAGGCTGTGCGCCATGACGTCGAGCGTCATGTCCATCTGTTTCGGCGTGATGACCGAGCTGGGATCCGGATCCACGAGCGGCCGCAAGGTGCCGAAGGCGAGGGAGTGGAGCATGACTCGCACGGAGCCGGGCTTCGCCTCGGCCGCGACCTGAGCGAGGACGTCGTCGCGCTTCTCCGCGTCCGCCGCGTTGATGTTGAAGTACCGGGCGGCGCTTCCGGCGGACTCGATTCCCGCCACGATCTCCTTGACGTGCTCGAGCCCGGCACGGCGATCCAGATGGACGCCGTAGATGTCGTAGCCGTCCCGCGCGAGCGCCACGGCCGCGGCTTCGCCGAAGCCACTCGACGCTCCGAGGATCAGCGCGGATCTATTCGCGTCGGCCAAGTATCATCTCCGTGGAAGTCGTCTAGCAGCTGGACCGTGGACATCCCAATCTGTCGGCTTCGAGCGATCGGCGCACGCCCCCGTCAGGTCCAGGCTGCGGCGAGCAACGTATACAGGATGGCTGCACCTCCGGCCGCGCCGATCGCCATCGGAAGCTGCGTCGTAACATGGTCCATCAAGTCGCAGCCGGTGGCCAGGGAGGAGAGAATCGTCGTGTCCGAGATCGGCGAACACTGATCTCCGAACACGCTGCCGCCCGTCACGGCCGCGAAGGCAAGAGCCAGGTAGCCCGGATCGGGAACCAGGCTCCAGGCGAGCGGCATCGCGACCGGGAACAGGACGGCGTACGTGCCCCAGGAGGTACCGGTCGAGAAGGCGATGAACATCGAGACCCCCAAGAGCAGCCCGGGTAGGGCGATCGGTGACACGACGTCCCCGAGCTCGGCTACGACATAGGTCGCGGTTCCAACCGCGTCCGCCACGGACTTCAGGGTCACGGCGAGCGCCAGCACGATCGCACCGATGGTGACGCCCTTGCACCCCGAGACGAAGCCGTCGATCACGTCGCGCAGGCTCATCCCTTTGGCCAGGGCGACCCCCATCGCGACGAGCACGGCCAGGACGAAGGCCTCCGCGATCAGCAGCATCGGATCCTCCCGCCGACCCAGGACGAAGAACGTCCACACGTAGGGCACGATCGCCAACCCAAGCAGCGTGCCGATCGGCGCGAAGAAATCGATCAACCCGGGGGAGTAGTCGGTCGGAATCCGCATCAGCGTCAGCTCGTCCGAGGCCAGAGGCTCCGAGCCCTCCGCGTCGAGCAGGCCGGTGCGTCTCGCCCGCTTCCGCGCTCTTCTCATTCGCCGGCCGGGGAAAAACGGGAGCCGTTCCAGGCTGAACAAGAGCGTGAAGAC